>NZ_CYTU01000002.1:357540-367188 GCF_001299375.1 Achromobacter sp. 2789STDY5608621
GCAGCACGTCACCCGGCTGGATGCCGGCCTTGGCGGCCGGACCCGCCGATTGCTCGATCAACAGGCCCTGCGTGCCCGAGGCTTCCTGCTCCTGCGGCGAGAGCGGGCGCAATGCCAGGCCGAGCTGACCCTTCTGCACCTCGCGGCTGTCGCCGGCGGTCTGCGTCCGGTCCTTCGGCACGCCGCCCAGCGTCGCCACGACTTCCTTGGGGGCGCCGTTGCGCCACAGGTCCATCGTGATCTTCTCGCCCGGCGTGGCCAGCGTGATCAGCGACGCCAGATCGCCGGACGACACGATGGTGCGGCCGTTGATCTTGCGCACCACGTCGCCGGGCTGCAGGCCGGCCTTCTCGGCCGCGCTGCCTTTCTCGACGCTGGAGACCAGCGCGCCGGACGGCGTATCGAGCTTGAACGAGTTGGCCAGGTCCTGGTTGACCTCCTGCACCGTCACGCCCAGGCGCGCATGCTGCACCTTGCCGTGTTCCAGGATCTGGTCCTTGATCTTGTACGCCACGTCGATCGGGATCGAGAACGACAGGCCCTGGAAGCCGCCGGTGCGGCTGTAGATCTGCGAGTTGATGCCGACCACTTCGCCGCGGTCATTGAACAGCGGACCGCCGGAATTGCCGGGGTTCACCGCCACGTCGGTCTGGATGAACGGCACCGACGTGTCGTCCGGCAGCGAGCGGCCCTTGGCGCTGACGATGCCGGCGGTGGCGGTGTTCTCCAGGCCGTAGGGCGAACCGATGGCCAGCACCCATTCGCCCACCTGCAGCTGGTTGACGTCGCCGACCTTCACCACCGGCAGGTTCTTGGCGTCGATCTTGATGACGGCCACGTCGGTCTGCGGATCGGCGCCCAGCACCTTGGCGCGGAATTCGCGGCGGTCGGTCAGCTTGACGGTCACTTCCTTGGCGCCTTGCACCACGTGGGCGTTGGTCAGGATGACGCCGTCGCTGCTGACGATGAAGCCCGAGCCCTCGCCGCGGATCGGCACTTCGCGAGACGGCATGCCGCCGCGCGCGCCGGGGATCTGGCCGAAGAATTGGGCGAAGGGATCGTCGTCGTCATCGGACACCTTGCGCGTGCCGCTGATGCTGATGTTGACCACGGCGGGGCCGTAGTCATGGGTGATCTGCACGAAATTGGGAGCGCCCATGGAGGCGCCCGGCGTAGGGGCGCCCGGCGTAGGGGAGGCTGCGGCCACGGCGGACGGCGCGCTGGCCGCCATCGAAATGCCGCCGAACGCGGCGGTCGCGCCAGCGCCGCCAATCGCGCCGGCGGCCAGCAGCGCCAGCACCAGGCGCGAGGGGTTCATCTTCGAGGTCTTCATGTCGGCTCCTGCGTCATGTGTGGGGACATGGCGCTATCTTCGGGCCTGACACTTAGGTGAATCTTAAGTCGGCGCCTGCTCGGGCGGAAACGCCACCTGGGCGCGCAGGCCGGGGCCGTCGGGCACGTCCTCGAGCGTGATGGCCGCGTTGTGGCGCTGGGCGATGGCGCGGGCGATCGCCAGCCCCAGGCCGCTGCCGGGCTGGGTGTTGCCGTCCAGCCGGTAGAAGCGGTCGAACACGCGGGCGCGCTCGGCCGGCGGGATGCCCGGGCCGTTGTCGTCGATCAGCAGCCGGGCGCCTTCCGGGGGCGTGTCGAGCCGGATCGCGATATGGCCGCCGGCGGAGGTGTACTTGATGGCGTTGTCGAGCAGGTTGCGCGCCAGCAGCACCAGATCGTCGCGATGTCCGCGCACCATGGCCTGCGGCGCGCCCCGCAGTTCGATGCCGATGTCCTTGGCGTTGGCCGCGGGCAGCGTCTCGGACAGCGCCAGGCGCACCACGTCGGCCAGGTCCACGGTTTCAGCGGGCGGCTGCTCGGCGTTGTTCTCGTGGCGCGCCATCGACAACAATTGCTCCACCAGCCGCGTGGCGCGTTCGATGCCCGCCGCCAGCCGTTGCTCGGCGACGCGGCGGCTGTCGTCGTCACTGGCGCGGCGCAGCGATTGCAGTTGCAGGTTCAACGCCGCCAGCGGCGAGCGCAGCTCGTGCGCGGCGTCGCCGACGAATTGCTTCTGCTGCGCGAACGCGCCGCGCATCCGTTCCAGCAGCAGGTTCAGTTCCTGCATCAGCGGCCGGATTTCATCGGGCAGGTCAGGCACGTTGATGGGCGACAGGTCCTCGGGGCGGCGGTCGGCCACCTGGGCCCGGGCGCGCTTGACGGGCCGCAGCGACCAGCTCACTACGCACCAGACGATCAGCATCAGCAGCGGCGCCGCCGCCGCGATCGGCGCGACCGTGCGCCAGGCCAGCGCGCCCGCCATGCGCTTGCGCACCTGCATGTCCTGCGCCACCTGGATCACCTGGAAGGGCGTGGCCAGCGAGTAGACGCGATAGGTGCTGCCTTCGACTTCGGCATCGGCGAAACCCAGGATGATCTGGTCGGGCAGGGGGCGGCGCGAGCGCGAGTTGAACACGCGCACGCCATCCGGCGTCCAGATCTGGATGATGAGGTCGTCGGCCATCGGCGTGGCCGAGCCCTTGGCATGGGCCGGTCCCATCCGCAGCAATCCGTCGCCGGTGCCGAGCGACAGCGCGGTGCGCTGCAGCAGCGAATCGAAGATGTCGTCGGCCTGCTGCAGGGTGCTGCGATAGGCGATGGCGCCCTGCACCAGCGCGCCGACCGCGATCGCGGCCAGCAGGAAGAACAGCAACCGGGCCCGCAGCGAATAGCTAAGCGGAATGCTCATGTTTTGGGAATGACATAGCCGACGCCTCTCACGTTCTGGATCAGGTCCTGACCCAGTTTCTTGCGCAGGCCATGAATATAAACCTCGACCGCGTTGCTGCTGACGCTGTCTTTCCAGCTGTACAGCTTTTCCTCGAGCTGGGCGCGCGAGAAGATCATGCCGGGGCGGGCGATCAGCGGCTCCAGCACCGCCCATTCGCGCGCGGTCAGCGGCACTGGCGTGCCGTCGACGGTGGCGGCGTGCGACTGCGGGTCGATGATGATGCCGTCGTGCTCGAACACCGGCTCGGCGCGGCCCGCGCTGCGGCGGATCAGGGCGCGCATGCGCGCCAGCAGTTCATCGACGTCGTAGGGCTTGACGATGTAGTCGTCGGCGCCCGCGTCCAGCCCCGCGATGCGGTCGCTGACGGCGTCGCGCGCGGTGGCGATCAGGACGGGAGTGCGGTCCTTGCGGCCGCGCAGCTCGCGCAGCAGCGTCAGGCCGTCGCGGCGCGGCAGTCCAAGGTCGAGCAGCACGAGGTCGTAGGGATCGGTGCGCAGGGCCAGTTCGGCCGCGTGGCCGTCCTTGACCCAGTCGACGGCGTAGTGTTCGGCGCGCAGGCAGTCCAGCACGCTTTCACCGATCATGGTGTCGTCTTCGACGAGAAGGATGCGCATGATAGTTGTCGCCGTGAGGTGTCCAGCGGGTTGGACGTGCGCGGCGAGGCCGGAGTTCCCGCAAGGGGAGGGCGGCCCGGGGCGGCGGGCCGGTTCAGGCGCGCCGGCCGGAAATGAAAAAAGCAGCCCGAAGGGCTGCTTTTTGAATTCTGGTGCCGGCAATAGGAGTCGAACCTACGACCTTCGCATTACGAATGCGCTGCTCTACCAACTGAGCTATGCCGGCAAGACCATTTGCTTCGTTTCCGGCAAGCCAGAACCTCAGGCAAAACATCTTTTTCTTTCCCGTTTCATGCCCTGTTTATGGGGCCTGATCTGGAAAGACCGAAATGATATCAGAGTTTTTTGGCGATGGGAAACTTGGGGTGCGTGTGGCGCGAAAAAAGATCCGATTTGCACACTTCGAATTTTTCCTTCATAATCTCGTTTCTTAGCAGTTCCCCGATAGCTCAGTCGGTAGAGCGACGGACTGTTAATCCGCAGGTCGCTGGTTCGAGCCCAGCTCGGGGAGCCAAAGAATTCAGGGCCACTCACGCAAGTGAGTGGCCCTTTTGGTTTTTCGCTTTGGGTTTTTTGTCGCGCGCGTTCGTGCGCGGTGCCGTCGATATCTTTGTGGTTCTGCTCCCCTTTGGGGCGTGCGTTGCGCCACTTGCGTCCATCCGTGCGGCGAAATTCGGGCCGGCCAAGCAAAGCAGAGCCCCAAGTTCCAAGCTTGGTCCGGGCGTCCTTCTTCCTTCCTCGCTGTTACCCGCCCCCGATGATTGCGGGCTTGCCCCCAGGACCGTGGCGCGCGTAAGATTTGTTATGTAATAACATTTCTTTTTGGTGAATGTCATGCGGATGAGCGATGAGGATGTGGGGCTGGGAGCGGGGTCCAGTGCGGGAACAGATGGGCGGCCGGATGCGCGCCTGCCGGTGACGGTGCTGTCGGGCTTTCTCGGCGCGGGCAAGACCACCTTGCTCAATCATGTGCTGAACAACCGCGAGGGGCGGCGCGTGGCGGTCATCGTCAATGACATGTCGGACGTCAACATCGACGCCCGGCTGGTGCGCGAGGGCGGGGCGGCGTTGTCGCGGGCGGACGAAAAGCTGGTGGAAATGAGCAATGGCTGCATCTGCTGTACGTTGCGCGAGGACCTGTTGATCGAGATCCGCCGTCTGGCCGCCGAGGGCCGCTTCGATTACCTGCTGATCGAATCCACGGGTATCTCGGAACCGCTGCCCGTGGCCGAGACCTTCACCTTTCGCGACGAGGACGGGCTTAGCCTGTCCGACGTGGCAAGGCTGGACACCATGGTCACCGTGGTGGACGCCTTCAATTTCCTGCGCGACTACGCCAGCCAGGACCGCCTGGCCGCGCGCGGCGAGACGTTGGGCGAGGAGGACGAGCGCACCGTGGTCGACCTGCTGATCGAGCAGGTGGAGTTCTGTGATGTCATGGTGCTGAACAAGACCGACCTGATCGCGGCGGACGAGCTGGAGCGGCTGGAGGCGATCCTGCGCCAGCTCAATCCGCGCGCCGACATCGTGCACGGCGAGTTCGGCCGCGTGCCGCTGGCGCGCGTGCTGGATACGGGACGCTTCGATTTCGAGGAGGCGGCGCAGGCGCCGGGCTGGCTCAAGGTGCTGCGCGGCGAGCACACGCCGGAAACCGAGGAGTACGGCATCGGCAGCTTCGTGTTCCGCGCGCGGCGGCCGTTCCATCCGCAGCGCCTGTGGGACTGCTTTCACGAGGAGTGGCCCGGCGTGGTGCGTTCCAAGGGCTACTTCTGGCTGGTGACGCGGCCCGCGTTCGCCGCCTCCTGGTCGCAGGCCGGCCCCGTCACGCGCCATGGCGCGGCCGGGTACTGGTGGGCCGCGCTGCCCCGCGAGCGCTGGCCGGAGGATGTCGAGTCGCGCGCCCGCATCGTGGCCGACTGGGATCCCATCTATGGCGACCGCTGCCAGGAACTGGTGCTGATCGGCGTCGGCATGGACCAGGCGGCGCTGACGGCCCGGCTGCAGGCGTGCCTGATGACGCAGGAAGAAATGACCCGCCCGGCGATCGAATTGGCTACGATTCGGGATCCGTTCCCCATCTGGGGCGCGGCGCAATAGCGAGGACGGGGCGAGAGCCCGTGGGGTGATGGCGGCGGAAGGCGACAAGCGCATCGGCGTGACGGTGATTTCGGGGTTTCTGGGCAGCGGCAAGACGACGCTGCTCAATCGCCTGCTGCGCGAGCCGGCCTATGCCGACGCCGTGGTTATCGTCAACGAATACGGCGACATCGGCGTGGACCATCATCTGGTCCGCCTGGCACAGGACAACATCGTGCTGATCGAGGGCGGCTGCCTGTGCTGCGTGGTCAGCGGCGCGGTGGCCGACACCCTGCGCGAGCTGTTCATGCTGGCGCTCAATCGCCGCATCAAGCCGTTTCGCCGGGTGCTGATCGAGACCAGCGGCCTGGCGGATCCGGCGCCGGTGCTCTTCACGCTCAAGCACGACCGCTTCCTGGCCGAGCGCTATGCCTACCAGGGCGCCATCGTGGTGGTCGACGTGCGCCACGGACCGCAGCAGATGGAGACGCAACCGGAAGCGCTGCGGCAACTGGCCCTGGCCGATACGGTCGTCCTCAGTAAATCCGACCTGGCGGACGCCGCACAATTGCGCGCGGTGGAGCAGGCCGTGGCCGCGGTCAATCCGGGCGCGCGGCGCTGCGTGCAGCGCACCGACGCGCCCTTGGTCGGTGCGTTGCTGGAGGGGCCCGACACGCAGGCGCGGCGCGACGGCACCGACCTGGCGGGCTGGCTGCGGGCGTTCGCCAAGCCGATGGCCGGACGCCATGCGCAGGTGGCGAGCTTTTCGCTGACGCTGGTCGCGCCGATCGGGCGCGCCGCCTTCCTGGCGGGCGTGTCGCGGGTGCAGGAGCGGTTCGGCCCGGCATTGTTGCGGATGAAGGGGTTGGTGTGCTTCGAGGGCGAAGCCTTGCCCTGCGAGGTTCATGGCGTGCACGGCGAGCTCTATCCGATCCGGACGTTGCCGCAATGGCCGGGCGACGACCGCTTGTCGCGGCTGGTCTATATCGTCAGAGGGGCTGACGTGGGCGCGGTGCGGGCCGAGGTGTGCGCGGCGCTGGGCCAGTTCCCCGCCTGACGGGCCGGCCTCGGCGCCGCTCGCTGGCAAAGCCGGCGCGCGCTTGCGGGATTGTCTTGAAATGGCTGGAAAGCTGTCATTTCATGTGCTGAAAATGCATGGAAATACGGTATAACCAGAAAGTCTGATGCAAGAATCGAGACAATCATGGACCGATTGAAAGCGATGCAGGTATTCGTGGAGGTCGCCGACAGAGGGAGTTTGTCGGCGGCGGCGGTTCATCTGGATATGTCGCGCGCGATGGTGTCGCGCTACCTGGCCGAAATGGAGCAATGGGTTGGCGTGCGCCTGTTGCATCGCACCACCCGCCGTCTCAGCCTGACGCCGGCCGGCGCCGAGACGCTGCCGCGCTGCCGGCAGATGCTCGACATGGTGGGCGACTTGCGCGGCGCGGTCTCCACGCCCGAGGATACGCCGCGCGGCCTGCTGCGCATGACCACCAGCATGTCGTTCGGGTCCCGGCACCTGGCGCGGGTCATCACCGACTACGTCAAGCTGCACCCGGGCACCTCGGTCGACCTGATGCTGGTCGACCGGACGGTCAATCTGGTCGAGGAGCGGGTCGATCTGGCCGTGCGCATCACCAATGACCTGGATCCGAACCTGATCGCGCGCAAGCTGGCGGTCTGCCGTTCCATCGTCTGCGCCTCGCCCGACTACCTGCAGCGCGAAGGCGAGCCGGCGCGGGTCGAGGATCTGTCGCTGCGCAACTGCCTGACCCACTCCTATTTCGGCAAGAGTCTGTGGCGTTTCGAGCGCGAGGGCGTGCCGGTCGATGTGCCGGTCAGCGGCAACATCAGCGCCAACGAGGTGTCGGTGCTGCTGCAGGCGGCGCTGGAAGGCGCCGGCGTCGCCATGTTGCCAACTTACTACGCCGCCGAGTATGTGGCGCAGGGGCGTTTGAAGGTCATCCTGCCGCAGGCCAGGCCGCAGGAGCTCGGCATCTACGGCGTCTATGCGTCACGCCGGCAGATGCCCTTGATCTTGCGCTCGATGCTGGATTTCCTGGTGGAGCGGCTGGGGCCGGCGCCCTGGGATCAGTCCTAAGCTGTCCTCGGGGCGCCCTCGCTTGGAGGCGCCGGGTTGAGGGCGGGGTATATAACGGTATAATTTGGCTGCTGCCTCGACGGGCCAGGCGCTGTGCATCAGGGCCTTTGCCATCGTCCGCCAGCAAGTAGTCTTGGAAAATATCTAAGAATCGTGGTTCCGACGTATTGGGGTCCAGGCTTGTCGGGCCAGTGCCCTGCAAGGCCGGGCGCCAGGAGCACCAGGGGAGAGGCGCACCGGATTTTCCGGATGGCGGCCGCAGGCGCGGGGTGCCATTGGCCGATGCCTGACGATTCAGGTCCTTGATCTCGAATACCGCAATATCGATTACCGCAATGTCGGTTGCCGCGGGAATAGCGCCAAATGGTGGTGCGTTCCGCAGGCTTGTTGGCGCATTTGCCAGCTTTCCAGATTTTGCTTGAACGAATCCGTCGCTGATGGATTTGTCCCCGCCATAGCCGGGGGCTGCGCGCAGCCCATCTTGAATGGCGTGAGTATCGCCGCGCGAGCCCGCGGCGGTTGGTGGTAAATACAGGATTCTCGTGAGAAATACGCAAACCAGCGCTGTCTGTAGCCGTCCCGCCCATGGTGTGGTCCGGGTGGCTGCGCGGGCCGCTGCCTGGCGTGGCGCCGTGGCGCGCATTTCCGGTTGGCAAAATGCCGCGTCGATTCCGTCGTTGCATTCAGCGCGCAAGCCGGCGTCGCGCGGGCTTGTCTTGGCTGCTGACGCCCTGCGTGCGTTCAATGTGTTTGTTTTCAACACGCCGGCCGCAAATGAAAAAGGCCCGGCGCATTCGCCAGGCCTTGATCAATTTGGTTGCGGGGGCAGGATTTGAACCTACGACCTTCGGGTTATGAGCCCGACGAGCTGCCAGACTGCTCCACCCCGCGTCTGAGAAAAGAATAGTAGCCTTATTTTCAACCTAACGCAAGTTAGCCCTTTTTGAATTTGAATCTCGATGAACGATAGCGAGGCGATACTCGTGCTGGAAACCGCGCTGCTTTGCGCGGTGCAGCCGATGCAACTGTCCGAAATGCGCAAGCTGTTCGGGGATGATGAACAATTCGACAACAGCGCCTTGCGCACGTTGCTGGAAACGCTGCAGAACAACTGGGCCGATGGCGGCCTGGAGCTGGTGCAGCTGGCGACGGGGTGGCGGTTCCAGAGCCGCCCGCACATGCAGCGCTATCTGGAACGGCTCAATCCCGAGAAGCCGCCCAAGTATTCCCGCGCGGTGATGGAAACCCTGGCCATTGTGGCCTGGCGCCAGCCGGTGACGCGCGGCGATATCGAGGACATCCGCGGCGTGACCGTGTCGTCGAACATCGTGAAGGCGCTGGAGGACCGGGGCTGGATCGAAGTCATCGGCCACCGCGACGCGCCCGGCCGTCCTGCCTTGTTCGGCACCACGCGCCAGTTCCTCGATGACCTCGGCCTGCGCGCGCTGGATGAATTGCCCGCGCTGGAATCGACGCATGCCGCCGCCGCGCTGGCCGGCCTGGACCTGGGCGAAGTGCAGCAGCTGGCGGATGCCGCCGACGCCGCCGAAGGCGTTGATGCCGCCAATACCGATGATGCCGCGGATTCCGTCGAGGGCGCTGATTCCGTGGAGGGTGCTGATTCCGTCGAAGGCGCGGATGCCGCTGCCGTCGCCGAGAATGGCGAAGGGCAGGGCGCCCTTGCCGAGGCCGGTGTGCAAGCCAGTATTCCAGGGGCGGAATTGTCTGTTTCGGACGACGGCGCCCCCATCGCGGCGGATGATGGCGTAGAATCCCCGCTTTCGCGCACAGAAGAAGACGCGATTCCCGCAGACGATTCCACCGTCCGGGGGCAAGCCGAAAGCTTGTCCGATGCGCCATCCGTGGGCATCGAGAATGCCGGGCGCTTCGATGAAGCCGAGGCGCCGGGAGTGGATGCCGCCCAAGAGGCGCATGGCGGGCTGTCCGAAAACCCCGCAGAGACTGGCAGTTCCGACGCACGCGCCGAATCCGGCGCCGCGGATGAGCTTGTCGAGCACGCGGAAAGCGCGAAACCGACCGAACCGATAGACGAGGCCGAACCCCTGGTGCCT
>NZ_CYTU01000002.1:367397-368688 GCF_001299375.1 Achromobacter sp. 2789STDY5608621
GGCCGGCGGAAGCCTCCGCCGGCCGTGAGCCGGCCGCCGAAGGCGAGGCCGCCGCGCCCGCCCAGGCTGCCGCCGACAACGCGGACAGCCGCGGCGGCGAGCAGGAAGCCGAGCAGGCCCTGTCGTACCTGGACACCGCTGACCGCATGGAGCAGCGCCTGGGCAAGTACCTGAACAGCGAAGCGGTGATGCCGAAGCTGCACAAGGTGCTGGCCGACGCCGGCATCGGTTCGCGCCGCGAGATGGAAGAGTTGATCGTCGCCGGTCGCGTCTCGGTCAATGGCGAGCCGGCCCATATCGGCCAGCGCGTGGCCCCGAACGACCAGGTGCGCGTCAATGGCAAGCCCATCATGCGCACCAATACCAAGAAGCCGCCGCGCGTGATCCTGTATCACAAGCCGGCGGGCGAGATCGTCAGCCATGACGATCCGGGCGGCCGCGCCAGCGTGTTCGCGCGCCTGCCCAAGCTGCGCACCGGCAAGTGGCTGTCGGTCGGCCGCCTCGACCTGAATACCGAAGGCCTGCTGATCTTCACGACCTCGGGCGACATGGCCAACCGCATCATGCACCCGCGTTACGGCACCGAGCGTGAATACGCGGTGCGCGTGCTGGGCGAGATGGACGAGGCCCAGCGCCAGTCGCTGGTCGACGGCATCGAGCTGGAAGACGGCGTGGCCGCGTTCGGCGCGCTCGACTACCTGGGCGGCGACGGCAGCAACCGCTGGTACCGCGTCACCCTGCAGGAAGGGCGCAACCGCGAAGTGCGCCGCATGTTCGAGGCGGTGGGCGTGACGGTCAGCCGACTGATCCGTACCCGCTTCGGCGACGTGGTGCTGCCGCGCACGCTGCGCCGTGGCCGTTGGGAAGAACTCGACGCCTCGCTGGTCACCGCGCTGATGGTGCAGCTGGGCCTGTTGCGCGAAGACGACGAATCTGGCGGCAAAGGCCGCCGCTCCAAGCAGCCGCAGTCGCATGACAGCGCCTTGCCCCCGGGCTTCGGCACGATGGATCGCAATGGCATGAATGGCGCCCGTATCGGCCGCCGCGGCAAGATCCAGGGCGGCCGCGTCGGCAGCGCCGGTCAGGCGGCGGCGTGTCCGTCCGATCCTTTCGGCACCGGCCTGATGATCGCTGGCGGTTACGCCAATGGTCACCCGCTGGCGGGCGAAGCCAACGGCAACCGCAAGGGCGGCAAGCCCGCGGGTGGCCGCGGCGCGGCGGGTGGCGGCGCGGGCGGCGGCGGCAACAAGGCTGACGGTCCGCGCGCCGGTGGCGGCGGCTCGGGCGGCGG
>NZ_CYTU01000002.1:368957-389252 GCF_001299375.1 Achromobacter sp. 2789STDY5608621
GCGGCCCGCAATGCGGGTTCGTCCCGTGGCGACGACTGGCAGCCTCGCGGCGCGTCGGCGCATGAATCGCGCCTGGGCGTGATGGGCGGCCGGGGCGGCCGGGGGCGCTAAACCCGCGCCACAGCGGCGTCCGCGCGGCGCCGCTGGCTGGATCCGTCCCACATAAACGTAAGCCCGTGACGAATCAGGCGTTTTTCCGGTTTATCTGGTAAAATCAATGGTTTTCATGGCTTCGCGTCTGTCGGCCCGCGCCGTTGCTTTGCCGCTCATGCGGCGTTTTTCATGGGTGCGCGGGTTGTACAGGTTGTATGGGCTGACGGGTCGCTGGGTGAGTCGTTGGCCGGTTTCATGGCTGGAATCCATGTGGCCGCAGTGGTTTTGCGGCGCAGGGGGTCCCGGTGAAACGGGTCTGGGCTGACTGCCCTCGCGGAGTTGGCGGGTGCGTCGCAAGGGCGGCGCGAGCCGAAATTTAGGTCGCAATATAGGGCACTGCCCAGCATTGCTCCTTACGTGCAGTAGGGTGGCGGCTGGGCACTGTGCAATACGGTGGGCTGGGCGTGCAGCCCATTTTTTTTGAGTATATGGCTGATTTATTCGCATTGACCGAAGAGGCACTGGCCGGCATGGACGTCGAACTCGTCGACGTCGAACGTGCCGCGCTGGGCCTTTTGCGCGTCACGATCGATCGGGTCGGCGGTGTGCGCATCGAAGACTGCGAGCAAGTGTCCCGCCAATTGTCGCGGGTGTACGAGGTCGAGAACATCGACTACAAGCGGCTGGAAGTCGGTTCGCCGGGCATTGACCGCCCGCTGCGCAACGAGGCCGAGTTCCGCCGTTTCGCAGGCGAACGCATCGAGATCAAGCTGCGCGAGGCATTGGACGGACGCAAGGTCTTTTCCGGCACGTTGACCGTGCCCGAAGGCGCGCCCGCAGCCCCGGACGCCGCGGCTGGGATGCAAAAGACCGTGTTCGGTCTCGAATTTGAGGCAAAAAAGAACGAAGTCCAGGTGTTGAATTTCACGGTCGAGGATATCGAGCGTGCAAAACTGGATCCCGTTCTGGATTTCAAGGGCAAAAAGCGATGAGTCGCGAAATTCTTCTGTTGGTCGATGCCTTGGCGCGTGAAAAGAACGTCACGCGTGATGTCGTGTTCGGGGCGCTGGAAAGCGCGCTGGCCTCGGCCATGAAAAAGCGCTTCAAGGATGATGCGGACATTCGTGTTGCCATCGATCGTGAAACCGGTGACCACGAAGGTTTCCGCCGCTGGCTGGTGGTGCCCGACGAAGCGGGCCTGCAAGAGCCCGACAAGCAGGAAATGCTGTCGGACGCCGTCGAGATCGTGCCCAACATCCAGGTGGGTGAGTACATCGAGGAACCGCTCGAGCCGATCGAGTTCGGCCGTATCGGCGCCCAGGCCGCCAAGCAGGCGATCCTGCAGAAGATCCGTGACGCCGAGCGCGAGCAGGTCCTGAACGACTTCCTCGACCGCGGCGAAACCATCGTGTCCGGCACCATCAAGCGCATGGACAAGGGCGATGCCATCATCGAGACCGGCAAGATCGAAGCGCGCCTGCCGCGCTCCGAAATGATCCCGAAGGAAAACCTCCGGGTCGCCGACCGCGTCCGTGCTTTCGTCCTGCGCGTCGACCATGCGGCCCGCGGCCAGCAGGTGATCCTGTCGCGCACCTCGCCCGAGTTCATCCGCCAGCTGTTCGAGAACGAAGTGCCCGAGATCGAGCAGGGCCTGCTCGAGATCAAGGCGGCGGCGCGTGACGCCGGCGTGCGTGCGAAGATCGCCGTGGTGGCATACGATAAGCGTATTGACCCGATCGGCACCTGCGTCGGCATGCGCGGTTCGCGCGTGACCGCCGTGCGCAACGAACTGGGCGGCGAGCAGGTCGACATCGTGCTGTGGTCGGAAGATCCCGCGCAGTTCGTCATCGGCGCCCTGGCGCCGGCCAATGTCGAGTCCATCGTGGTGGACGAAGACAAGCACGCGATGGACGTGGTGGTCGACGAGGAAAACCTGCCCAAGGCGATCGGCGCCAAGGGTCAGAACGTGCGCCTGGCGTCCGAGCTGACCGGCTGGCAGATCAACATCATGACGCCGGAAGAAAGCCTGAACCGCCAGGAAGTCGAGCGTTCGGGCCTGCGCACCACGTTCATGAACAAGCTGGACGTCGATGAGGAAGTCGCCGACATCCTCATCGACGAAGGTTTCACCGGTATCGAGGAAATCGCCTACGTCCCCATGCAGGAACTGCTGGAGATCGAGGCGTTCGACGAAGACACCATCAACGAGTTGCGCGCCCGTGCCCGCAATGCGCTGCTGACCGAGGCCATCGCCCAGGAAGAGCGCCTTGAGACCGCGCAGGATCTGCTTGAACTTGAAGGCGTGACGCCGGAACTGGCTGCCAAGCTGGCCGAGCGTCAAGTGCATACGCGTGATGATCTGGCCGAACTGGCGACGGACGAGCTGGCGGAAATCGCCGGCCTGACCGAGCAGGAAGCCAGCGACCTCATCATGCGTGCCCGCGCCCATTGGTTCGATGAAGAATAACCAAAAGGACACGGGTCTGCGGCGGATGGCCGTCAAGTCCGCTGCATGTTCACGTTGTTTGTAATAGCTGCATATAGGGAAGAGAGAGCCTAATGTCGAGTAACACCGTCGCCCAGTTCGCTACCGAGCTGAAAATGCCTGCCAATGTGCTGCTGGAACAGCTGCGCTCGGCTGGCGTTGACCTCAAATCGGTGGACGATTCCGTCACCGACAGCGACAAGGCGAAATTGCTCGAATCGCTGCGTCGCGCCCACGGCGCGACCGAAGGCAAGAAGATCACCTTGACGCGCCGCCAGACCTCCGAGATCCGCCAGGCTGATGCCACCGGCCGCTCGCGCACCATCCAGGTCGAGGTCCGCAAGAAGCGCGTGTTCGTCAAGCGTGATCCCTCCGAAATCGCCCTTGAGCAAGCCGCCGCCGCCCGCGCCGAAGAGGAAGCGGGCGCGGAAGAAGCCCAGCAGGTGTCCGCACCGGCCGCGCCCGAAGTGGTCGCGCCGGTCGAACCGCGCGACGCCGCGCCGGTCCAGGCTCCCGCTCCGGCCCCGGTGCAAGAGCCCGTTGCTGTAGAAGCGCCCGCGCCGGTTGAAGCGCCCGCGCCTGTTGAATCCGTCGCGGCCGAAGTGCCCGCCCCCGTCGCGGCTCCCGCCGCCGAAGTCCAGGCCCAGCCTGAACCGGAACCGACGCCGGCGCCCGCTCCTGCCGAGCCCGTGGCCGAAGAGGCCAAGCCCGAAGTCAAGACTGAATCCACCGAGCCCAAGGCTGAAGAAGCCAAGCCGGAACCCGTTGTGCTAGCCAATAAGTCCGAACCATCGTCCTCCCAGGCCGCCGCGCCTGTCGCCCAGGTGCCGCCTGCCGCGAAGTCTGAACCCCTGAAATCCGCCGCCAAGCCGGTCGAGTCCGCTGCGCCCGCCGCCAAGGTCGGCAACCGCATCGACAACCGCCGCGCCGGCCCGCCGCTCGCCGCCTCCGCCACTGGCGCTGGCCGCGACGAGGCCCGCCGTGCCGCCGAGGCCGAAGCCGCCGCGCTGCGCGAGATGCTGAACCGCCCGCGCAAGGTGCTGCGCGCTCCCGAACCGGAAGCGCCCGCCGCCGCGGCCGCCCCGATCTCGGGCACGCTGCACAAGCCGGCCGGCAAGGCCGCCGCCGCGCCTGGCGCCAAGAAGGATGCCAAGCCCGCCGCGCCCGGCACCAAGAAGACCATCAAGACCGCCGAAGTCGCTTCGACCTGGTCGGATGACGCTTCGCGCAAGAAGCCGGCCGACAAGCCGGCGGCGCCGGCCAGCCGTGACGGCTGGCGCGCCGGCGGCAAGGGCGGTGGCAAGAGTGGCGGCCGTGGCGGCCGCAACCAGCAGAACGACCGCCGCAACGAGCCCGCGCCGCAGGAATTCATCGCGCGTGAAGTGCACGTGCCGGAAACCATCAGCGTGGCCGACCTGGCCCACAAGATGTCCGTCAAGGCCGCCGAGGTCATCAAGCAATTGATGAAGCTGGGCCAGATGGTCACCATCAACCAGGTGCTGGACCAGGAAACGGCCATGATCGTGGTCGAGGAACTGGGCCACGTGGCGATCGCCGCCAAGCTCGACGACCCGGAAGCCTTCCTGGACGAAACCGCCAGCGTGTCGGAAGCCGAACAGCTGCCGCGCGCCCCGGTCGTGACCGTGATGGGCCACGTCGACCACGGCAAGACCTCGCTGCTGGACTACATCCGCCGCGCCAAGGTCGCCGCGGGCGAAGCCGGCGGCATTACGCAGCACATCGGCGCCTACCACGTGGAAACCGAGCGTGGCATGGTGACCTTCCTGGATACCCCGGGCCACGAGGCGTTCACCGCCATGCGTGCCCGCGGCGCCAAGGCCACCGACATCGTCATCCTGGTCTGCGCGGCCGACGACGGCGTGATGCCGCAGACGCGCGAAGCCATCCACCATGCCAAGGCCGCGGGCGTGCCGATGGTGGTGGCCATGACCAAGATCGACAAGCCCAGCGCCAACCCCGAGCGCGTCAAGCAGGAACTGGTCGCCGAGGAAGTGGTGCCGGAAGAATACGGCGGCGACGTGCCGTTCGTGCCGGTGTCGGCCAAGACCGGCGAGGGCATCGACGCGCTGCTCGAGAACGTGCTGCTGCAAGCCGAACTGCTGGAACTGAAGGCGCCGGTCGACGCGCCCGCCAAGGGCCTGGTGATCGAAGCCCGCCTGGACAAGGGCCGCGGCCCGGTCGCGACCATCCTGGTCCAGAGCGGCACGCTGAACCGCGGCGACGTGGTGCTGGCTGGCGCCAGCTTCGGCCGCGTCCGCGCCATGCTCGACGAGAACGGCAAGCCGATCCAGGCCGCCGGCCCGTCGATCCCGGTGGAAATCCAGGGCCTGACCGAAGTGCCGGCCGCCGGCGACGAACTGATGGTGCTGTCCGACGAGCGCAAGGCGCGCGAAATCGCGCTGTTCCGCCAGGGCAAGTTCCGCGACGTCAAGCTGGCTCGCCAGCAGGCCGCCAAGCTGGAGTCGATGTTCGACAACCTGGGCGAAGGCACCCAGACCCTGGCGCTGATCGTCAAGACCGACGTCCAGGGTTCGCAGGAAGCGCTGGTGCAGTCGCTGACCAAGCTGTCGACCGACGAAGTGCGCGTGCAAGTGGTGCACGCGGCCGTGGGTGGCATCTCGGAAAGCGACATCAACCTGGCGATCGCCTCGAACGCCGTGGTGATCGGCTTCAACGTCCGCGCCGAAGCCAGCGCCAAGAAGCTGGCCGAGACCAACGGCATCGACGTGCGCTACTACAACATCATCTACGACGCCGTGGACGAGGTGAAGGCAGCCATGTCGGGCATGTTGGCGCCCGAGAAGAAGGAAGAGATCATCGGCCTGGTCGAGATCCGCGAGGTCTACAGCATCTCCCGCATCGGCAACATCGCCGGTTGCATGGTGCTCGACGGCCTGGTGCGTCGCGATTCGCAGGTCCGCCTGCTGCGCAACAACGTGGTCCAGTGGACCGGCCAGCTCGATTCGCTGCGCCGCTTCAAGGACGACGTCAAGGAAGTCAAGTCGGGCTTCGATTGCGGTCTTACGCTGCGCGGCAACAACGACATCCAGGTGGGCGACCAGCTGGAAGTCTTTGAAATCAAGGAAATCGCGCGTACGCTGTAAGGCGTCGCGAGGCATTGTTTCTAATGAGCCGTCACAAGTCCAAAGCCATCCCCGGTCGCAATCTGCGACTGGCCGACCAGATCCAGAAGGATCTGGCCGGGATCATCCAGCGCGAGATCGACACGACCCGCGCTGGCTTGATCACGCTCTCCGGTGTGGAACTGTCGACCGACTACGCGCATGCCAAGGTGTATTTCACGGTCCTGGGCGCCGAGCCCGAGGCCGCGACCGCCTTGCTGAACGAGAAGGCCGGCTGGCTGCACTCCCAGCTGTACAAGCTGCTGCACATTCACACTGTCCCCACTTTGCGCTTCTTCCACGACGAGCAGATTGCCCGTGGTATCGAAATGTCGATCCTCATCGACCGCGCAAACCGGCCCGGCCCGCACTCGGGCGTGCCCGACGAACCTGAAGACCAGTCCTGATCGGGCTGTCGTCACTGCTTTAATTTCCGGATTCCGACGATGGCTAAACGACGCGGGCTTGCGCTCGACGGTGTGCTGTTGCTCGACAAACCCGTAGGTTTGTCGAGCAACCACGCGCTGCAACGCGCCAAGCGTGCCATGGACGCGGCGAAAGCTGGCCATACCGGCACCCTCGACCCCTTCGCCACCGGCCTGCTGGTGTGCTGCATGGGCCGGGCAACCAAGATTTCCGGCGCGATGCTCAACGCCGACAAGGCATATCGCGCTACGCTTCAATTTGGCGAGGAAACCGATTCGGGCGACCTGACCGGCAACGTGGTGTCCACCGCCGCCCCCGGCTTCGTGGTCGAGGAACAGGCCCTGCGCGATGCGCTGTCACGTTTCTCGGGCACGATCGAGCAGATTCCGCCCATGTATTCGGCGCTCAAGCGCGACGGCAAGCCGTTGTACGAATACGCGCGGCAGGGCATCGAGCTGGAACGCCCGCCGCGGCAGATTACGATTTACCGCATCGAGCTGCTGTCCCTGAACGGGACGCAGGCAGAGATCGATGTGGCTTGCAGTAAAGGCACATACATCCGGACGCTGGCCCAGGACATCGGGCGCGCGCTGGGCTGTTACGCCCACCTGGCGGCGCTGCGGCGCACGCACGTCGGGCCATTTTCTCTGGAACGCGCCGTTGCGCTGGATGCCTTGCAGGCGATGCCAGACCCCAAGCAGGCATTGCTTGCACTGAACGAATTGCCGGCGGGCTTGCTGCCCGCCACCACCTTAAAGGACTCGCTATGACTCGCGCCTTGCGCAACGTCGCCATCATCGCCCACGTGGACCACGGTAAAACCACCCTGGTCGACCAGCTGCTGCGCCAATCCGGCACCTTCCGCGAAAACCAGGCGCTGACCGAACGGGTCATGGACTCGAACGACCTGGAAAAAGAACGCGGCATCACGATTCTGGCCAAGAACTGTGCCGTTGAATACGAAGGCACGCACATCAACATCGTCGACACCCCGGGGCACGCGGACTTCGGTGGCGAAGTCGAGCGCGTGCTGTCGATGGTCGACGGCGTGCTGCTGCTGGTCGATGCCGTCGAAGGCCCGATGCCGCAGACCATCTTCGTGACCCGCAAGGCGCTGGCCCTGGGCCTCAAGCCCATCGTGGTGGTCAACAAGGTCGACCGTCCGGGCGCCCGCACCGACTTCGTCATCAACGCCACGTTCGACCTGTTCGACAAGCTGGGCGCGACCGACGAGCAGCTGGACTTCCCGGTGGTGTACGCCTCTGGCCTGTCCGGCTACGCCGGCCTGAGCGCCGACGTGCGCGAAGGCGACATGCGTCCGCTGTTCGAAGCCATCCTGCAGCACGTGCCGCAGCGTGACGACGATCCCAACGGCCCGCTGCAGATGCAAATCATCTCGCTGGACTACAACAGCTACGTCGGCAAGATCGGCGTGGGCCGCATCAACCGCGGCCGCATGCGTCCCGGCATGGAAGTGGCCTACAAGTTCGGTCCCGAGGGCCAGGGCGGCCGCGGCCGCATCAACCAGGTGCTGAAGTTCCACGGCCTGGAGCGCATCGTGGTGGATGAAGCCGAAGCCGGCGACATCGTGCTGATCAACGGTATCGAAGACCTGGGCATCGGCTGCACCGTGACCGACCCGGTGACGCAGGACGTGCTGCCGATGCTGCGCATCGACGAGCCGACGCTGACGATGAACTTCATGGTCAACACCTCGCCGCTGGCCGGCCGTGAAGGCAAGTTCGTCACCAGCCGCCAGCTGCGCGACCGCCTGGACCGCGAACTGAAATCGAACGTGGCGCTGCGCGTGCGCGACACCGGCGACGACACCGTGTTCGAAGTGTCGGGCCGCGGCGAACTGCACCTGACGATTCTGCTGGAAACGATGCGCCGCGAAGGCTACGAGCTGGCCGTGTCGCGTCCGCGCGTGGTGTTCAAGGAAGTCGACGGCGTGAAGTGCGAGCCGTTCGAATCGCTGACCATCGACGTCGAAGACGCCCACCAGGGCGGCGTGATGGAAGAACTGGGCCGCCGCAAGGGCGATCTGCAGGACATGCAGCCGGACGGCCGTGGCCGCACCCGCCTGGAATACCTGATCCCCGCCCGTGGCCTGATCGGCTTCCAGAACGAGTTCCTGACGCTGACGCGCGGCACCGGCCTGATGAGCCACATCTTCCACGAATACGCGCCCATCAAGGAAGGCTCGATCGGCGAGCGCCGCAACGGCGTGCTGATCAGCCAGGACAACGGCGACGCCGTGGCCTACGCGCTGTGGAAGCTGCAGGATCGCGGCCGCATGTTCGTGAACCCGGGCGATGCGCTGTACGAAGGCATGATCATCGGCATCCACAGCCGTGACAACGACCTGGTCGTGAACCCGATCAAGGGCAAGCAGCTGACCAACGTGCGCGCCTCGGGCACCGACGAAGCCGTGCGTCTGGTGCCCCCGATCCAGATGTCGCTGGAATACGCCGTGGAATTCATCGACGACGACGAACTGGTCGAAATCACGCCCAAGTCGATCCGCCTGCGCAAGCGTCACCTGCAGGAAAACGACCGCAAGCGCGCCGCACGCGAATCCGCCGTGTAAGGCGAGGCGGGACGTCTGTCCCGCGCGCCTGGCAATCGGAAAAGCCGCACACCCTTCGGGGTGCGCGGCTTTTTTCATTCATGGCCGGAGGCTTGCCGGCGGCGGGGCGCAGCGGCCGCCGCCCGTGCGCCGGCACGCGGGCTCAGGCATGCTGGTGCCGGTATTCCTGGGTCTTGCCGCCATAGCCATAGGCCGCCGCGCGCGCGTCGATCACGTGCACGTAGGAGCATTCGTGCAGCTCGCCCAGGATCTCGCTGAAGGACGCGTAGATCTCCTGGATGAAGCGCGCCTTCTCGGCCTTGGTGTTGGTCTCGTCGGTGACGCTGATATCCAGGTGGAAGGCGTTCCTGCCCGCTTCCGACAGCGGGCGCGCGCCGATGAACCACTGGTCGTGGGGGATGTGCTGCAGCGTGATGGCGATGACCGGCAGTTTCTTGCCGAGCATGGATTGGGTCAATCCGGCGACCGAATCGACGATGCGGCGGGTGCGGGCGGCGTCGGGCTGGCCGGAAACGTGGATGACGATGTGGGGCATGACAGGCTCCTTGGGTGAGGGGAATGGAGCCAGTGTAGGGACCGCATTGACATCGGAAAAGCGGGAATTTACGATTTCAGTCATCGTATAAGCCGTTGGATAAATCATGTCCGGATTCGATCTCGACCAGCTGCGCACCCTGGTGGCGGTGCTGGACGCCGGGAGCCTGACCGCCGCCGCGCCCAAGGTGTTCCTGTCGCAGTCGTCGGTCAGCGAGCAGATGCGCAAGCTGGAGGAACGGGCCGGCCAGCCGCTGCTGATCCGCGGCAAGGCGGGCGTGATCGCCACCCCCGCCGGCGAGCGCCTGCTGGCCCACGCGCGCGCTATCCTGGCGCTGAGCGACGAGGCCTTTCGCGACCTGCGCGGCGTGGCGCTGCGCGGCGAGCTGCGGCTGTGCATCACCGACTACTTCCGCCCCGGTGACGTGGCGCGGCTGCTGCGGCGGCTGAACGAGCAGTACCCGCAGGTGCGCATGCACGTCACCATCATGAAGAGCGGCACCATCGAAGCCGCCTACGAACGCGGCGAGGTCGATGTCGGCATCTCGATGGTGATCCAGGAGCGCGGCGCGTCGAAAGGGCGGCCGCAGGGGCCGTTGCTGCGGCGCGAGTCATTGCTGTGGATGGCGGCCGAGGGCGCGCTGGCGCCGCCGGAGCCGCTGCCGTTGCTGGCGTTGCCCGAGACCTGCGCGTTGCGCCAATACGCCGAGCGGCTGCTGGCGCGGCGCGCGGTGCCGTACGCGGTGGCGCACGTGGCCTCGGGCGTGGCGGGGTTGCAGCTGGCGATCGCGGCGGGGCTTGGCGTGGCCTGCCTGAACGAGTCGGCGCTGACGCCCGGCATCGGCCGCCTGCAGGCGCCGGGCCTGCCGCCCTTGCCCGATGTCGAGTTCCGCCTGCTGCCGCCGCGACCGGGCGAAGACCCTTTTATCGGTCAGGCGCGCGAGGCGATCGAGCGGGCGCTGCGTTGAGCCGGCCTCGGCGCGGAGGCTAGGGGGCCTGCCGGTCCGGCGCGCGCATCAGCCAGTGCAGGAATTCGCGGCCCGGGCCGGCCTCGCCCACGAGGGCGCCGATGGGCTGGAACGCACCCGGCGACTCGATCCGCAGGCGCTGGAAATGGCCGTGCTGCAGATACCAGCCGGCCAGCGTCAGCGGCACCATGGCCAGCGCCTGCTGCGCCTGCATGACCGCGATCAGCAGCGGCATGGGCGGCGCGGCGCTGGCCAGGCGGCACAGCCGCGGCACCACGCCGGCGCGCTCGAAGAAGGCGGTAAAGACGGCGTGGATCGCCAGTTCGGGCCGCGGCTGTATCCAGAGCTGGGACGTCACCTGGGCCAGGGTGGGCGCGGCGTCGCCGGCCAGCAGGGGATGGCCGGGCGTGGCGACGATGACGGCGGCATCCTGTCGCAGCGGCACGAATTCCAGGCCGGCGGGCACCGCTTCCGGACGCCGGCACAGCAGCAGGTCCAGGTTGCCGGCGGCCGCCAGCGGCAGCAGCTGTTCGCGGCTGCCTTCCTGAAAGTCCACCTGCAGGTCGGGATGGGTCCGCATGTAGGCCGGCAGGCGTTCGGCCAGCAGGCCGCTGCTGGCCGCCGGGATGGCGCCCAGGCGCAGGTTGCCCGAGGCCCCGCCGCGCAGGGCGGCCACCGAGTCGGTCGAGGCGCGCAGCGTGGTGAGCATGCCGCGCGCGCAATCGGCCATCAGTTGTCCGCTGCGGGTGGTGCGCATGCCGCGGGCGTGGCGCTCGAACAGTTCCACGCCCAGCAGGGATTCGATGTCGGCCAGGGCGTGGGTGGCGGCGGGCTGGCTCATGCCGATCTGGGCGGCGGCCTGCTGCAGGCTGCCCAGTTCGGCCACGCCGGCCAGCAGTTGCAGGTGACGCAGGCGGCCCTTGGCCAGCAGGCGGGCAAGCAGGGTAGCGGGGGCGACATCCATGGCGCGGGGGAATGAGCTATTCAAAATGCGAATATATGAGTCCATTAATGTATTTGAAATAAGGATATGCCCTGCCCAGAATGGCGTGACGCCGGCTACCGGTTTCCATTCGAGGATGCGCCGTTCCATGAAGTCCCGTCTGTTGCATGCTGTCGTCTGCGCCGCCCTGGCCGGCGCTTCTTCCGTGGCGCTCGCGCAGGGCGCCTATCCCTCGCAGCCGGTGCGCCTGATCGTGCCGTTCGCGCCCGGCGGTTCCACCGACGTGCTGGCGCGGGCCGTGGCCGATGGCCTGCGCAAGCAGCTGGGCCAGAGCGTGGTGGTGGAAAATCGCGCCGGCGCTGGCGGCCTGATCGGCACCGAGGCGGTGGCGCGCGCCGAACCCGATGGCTACACCCTGGGCATGGCCACGGTCAGCACCATGGCGGTCAATCCGCTGCTGTACGGCACCGCCCGCGTCGATCCGGCGACCCAGTTGAAGCCGGTCGGTTCGGTGGCGAACGTGCCGGTGGTGTGGATGGTCAACCCGGCGTTTCCGGCGACCGACTTCGCCCAGTTCCTGGCCGAACTGCGCGCCCATCCCGGCAAGTATTCCTTCGGTTCGCCGGGCGTCGGTTCGCTTGGCCACCTGAACCTGGCGGCGATGAATGCCGACCTCAAGGTCGAGGTGCTGCACGTGCCGTACCGCGGCATGGGGCCGGCGCTGACCGCCGCGGTGGGCGGCGAGGTGCAGGTGCAGCAGGACCAGTACGCCTCGGCGCAGTCGCTGATCAAGGCGGGCAAGCTGCGCCCGATCGCGGTGGCCGCGCCGACGCGCCTGGCGGGCCTGCCGCAATTGCCGACGCTGGCCGAACTGGGCTATCCGCAGTTGAACGCGCTGGGCCAGACCTGGTTCGGCCTGGTGGCGCCGGCCGGCACGCCCGACGCGGTGGTGGGCAAGCTCAATGACGCGGTGCGGCAAGCCATGGCGGATCCGGCGCTGGTGCAGCGCCTGGCCGGCCTGGGCGCCGAGCCCGACACCGGCACGCCGCAGGCCTTCGGCCAGCGCATCGCGCAGACGCTGGCCGCCAACCGCAAAATCATTGAAACTGCGGCCATCAAGCTTGACGAGTAAGCGTTGCACCGCCGGTGGCGTGTCGTCGCCGGCGCGGGTAGATCCTGTAGAACCAATCCTGTAGAACCGCCACTGGAGACACGATGGGAGCCATCGACAAACTTGCCCCGTTCATCGACGCCCGCAGCGACCGCTATGCGGAACTGAGCGACCGCATCTGGAGCCTGGCCGAGCTGCGCTATGACGAGCACAAATCGGCCGAACTGCACATCGCCATGCTGGAAGAGGCCGGCTTTCGCGTCGCCCGCGACGCGGCCGGCATCCCGACGGCGTTCGTCGCCGAGGCCGGCGCGGGCGGCCCGGTCATCGGCATCCTGGGCGAATACGACGCCCTGTCGGGCCTGAGCCAGGAGAGCGGCGCCTACGCCTGCCAGCCGTCGCCGGAAACGCCCAATGGCAACGGCCATGGCTGCGGCCACCACCTGCTGGGCACGGCCGCGCATTTCGCCGCGGTGGCGGTCAAGGAATTCCTGGAGAGCAACGGCCTGCCGGGCCGCATCCGCTTCTACGGCTGTCCGGCCGAGGAGGGCGGGTCGGGCAAGACCTTCATGGCGCGCGCCGGGCTGTTCGACGACCTGGACGCGGCGCTGACCTGGCATCCGGCTTCGCACACCGGCATCTTCCACCAGTCGTCGCTGGCCAACATCCAGGCCTATTTCCGCTTTCGCGGCGTTGCCGCGCATGCCGCCAATTCGCCGCACCTGGGGCGCAGCGCGCTGGACGCGGTGGAGTTGATGAACGTGGGCGTGAACTATCTGCGCGAGCACATGGTGCCGGACGCGCGGGTGCACTACGCCGTGACCAACAGCGGCGGCATCTCGCCCAACGTGGTGCAGGCCCGCGCCGAGGTGCTGTACCTGGTGCGCGCGCCCATCAATTCGCAGGCCGCCGAGCTGTATGAACGGGTCAAGAACGTGGCCCGCGGCGCGGCGCTGATGACCGATTGCGAGCTGGAGATCGTGTTCGACAAGGCCTGCTCGAACTACATCCCCAACGGCGTGCTCAACCAGGTCATGTACGCCAACATGCAGGCGCTGCAGGGGCCCGCGTACACCGAAGGCGAACAGCAGGCCGCGCGCCGCATGTGGGACGCGATTTCCGCCGATGACATCGACAATGCCGGCAAGAACCTGGGGGCGGTGCTGCGCAATCCGACGCCGCTGTTCAGTGGCGTGGCGCCGTACGAACCGGGCAAGCGCGAGATCAGCTATGGCTCGACCGACGTCGGCGACGTCAGCTGGGTGACGCCCACGGCGCAGTGCTGGGGCGCCTGCTATGCCTACGGCACGCCGTTCCATTCGTGGCAGATGGTGGCGCAGGGCAAGCTGTCGCTGGCGCACAAGGGCATGGTGCACGCGGCCAAGGTCATCGCGGCCACCGCCGCCGATCTGTACGGCCAGCCCGAGGCGCTGGCGCGCGCCAAGGAAGAACTGCTGGAGATGCGCCGCGGCCAGCCCTATGTCTGCCCGATTCCGGCCGACGTGCTGCCGTCGTTCATGCGCAAATAAGCGGGGCGGGACGGCCGCTGGCGGCGGCCGCCTGGAGTGTCCGGCCCGCGCGCGGCGGGCCGGCGCCGGTCAGGCCGGCAGCGACGGCGCGTATTGCGCTTCCGTGCTGGCCTTCTGGTGGAATTCGACCACCTTGCGCACGACCTTGCGCGGATCGTCCTCGATGATGAAAAGATCCAGGTCATGCGCGCCGATCATGCCGTTGCCCAGCACCTGGCCGCCCAGCCATTCGACCAGGCCCGACCAGTACTCGCTGCCCACCAGCACGATGGGCGCGGGCGGGACCTTGCCGGTCTGGATCAGCGTCAACGCTTCGAAGAGCTCGTCCAGGGTGCCGAAGCCGCCCGGCATCGCCACGTAGGCGAAGCTGTGCATGAAAAACGTGGCTTTGCGTGAAAAAAAGTACTCAAACGATAGACTGATGGTTTGATACTCGTTGTTGTGCGCTTCGTGCGGCAGGCTGATGTTCAGCCCGATGCTGGTGCCGCCGGTTTCGAACGCGCCCTTGTTGGCGGCTTCCATGATGCCCGGGCCGCCGCCCGCGATGACCGCAAAACCCGCCTCGGCCAGGGCGGCCGAGATTGCCACGGTGGTTTCGTAGTGGGGGGAGTTGCGGCTGACGCGCGCACTGCCAAAGACACTGACTGCCGGCCCGATGTTCGCCAGCTTTTCGGCCGCCGTCCGTATCTCTGACATAATCAGCGGAATTTGTTTTTCGGCGGGCGTCGCCGCAATTGTTGCCGCAGTTGTTGCCATATCTGCCTTTGTAACCATGAAAAAAACCTTATTGCTGGTCGACGGTTCAAGCTACTTGTACCGCGCTTTTCACGCTATGCCTGATTTGCGCAATGCGCAAGGCGAACCTACGGGTGCGCTGTACGGCGTGGTCAATATGTTGCGCAAGCTTGTATCCGACTATAAGGCAGAGTATGCCGCATGTATTTTCGATGCGCGTGGCAAGACCTTCCGGGACGACCTGTACCCGGAATACAAGTCGCACCGCCCGCCCATGCCGGAAGACCTGGCGGCCCAGATCGAACCCATCCACCGCGCCGTGCGCGCGCTGGGCTGGCCGGTGCTGGCCATCGAGGGCGTCGAGGCCGATGACGTGATCGGCACGCTGGCCTGCCGCGCCGCCGAGCGCGGCGTGCACACGGTGGTGTCCACCGGCGACAAGGACCTGGCGCAACTGGTCAACAGCCACGTCACGCTGGTCAACACCATGAGCGGCGAGGTGCTGGACGAGGCCGGCGTGGTCAACAAGTTCGGCGTGCCGCCGGACCGCATCGTCGACTACCTGATGCTGGTGGGCGATACCGTCGACAACGTGCCGGGCGTGACCAAGGTCGGCCCCAAGACGGCCGCCAAGTGGATCTCGGAATTCGGTTCGATCGATAAGCTGGTCGAGGGCGCCGAGGGCATCAAGGGCGTGGCCGGCAGCAACCTGCGCGAAGCGATCCCCAACTTCCCGCTGACGCGCCAGTTGCTGACGGTCAAGTGCGACTGCGACCTGACCGGTCACGTCGACAGCGTCGACGACCTGACCCCGCGCGGCCGCGACGAGGCCACGCTGACCGAACTGTACGAGCGCTATGGTTTCCGCACCTGGCTGCGCGACCTGACCGGCGACGCCGAGCGCGTGCCCACGGGCGACGCGCGCGTGGCGGTCGAAGCGCCGGCCGCGCCGACGGAACTGGATTACCGCATCATCGACAACTGGCAGGCGTTCGACGCCTGGATGGAGCTGGCTCAGGGCGCCGAGCTGGTGGCGCTGGACACCGAGACCACCTCGCTGGACGAGATGCAGGCCAAGTTGGTGGGCCTGTCGATGGCGGTGGCGCCGGGCGTGGCCTGCTACATCCCGGTGGCGCATCGCGGCCCCGATGGCGCGACCCAGCTGCCCAAGGCCGAGGTGCTGGAGCGCCTGCGCCCGTGGCTGCAGGACGCCTCGCGCGCCAAGCTGCTGCACCACGCCAAGTACGACACCCACGTGTTCGCCAACGAAGGCATCCGCCTGGCGGGCATCGCCGAAGACACCATGCTGCAGGCCTACGTGCTGGAGTCGCATCGCGGCGTCGGCCTGAACGACCTGGCGCAGCGCTACCTGGGCCGCAGCGGCGTCTCGTACGAAGACCTGTGCGGCAAGGGCGCCAAGCAGATCGGCTTCGACGAAGTGGCGGTGGACAAGGCCGGCCACTATGCCGCCGAGGACGCCGACTTCACGCTGCAACTGCACCAGGTGCTGCGGCCGCAGGTGGCGGCCGATGCCGGGCTGGAACGCATCTACCGGCTGGAAATGCAGGTGTCGGCGGTGCTGACCACGATCGAGCGCAACGGCGTCAAGGTCGATGCGGCCGAGCTGGGCCGCCAGAGCCACAAGCTGGGCCAGGAAATGCTGCAGCTGGAACAGAAGGCCTATGAACTGGCCGGGCAGCCCTTCAACCTGAATTCGCCCAAGCAGCTGGGCGAGATCCTGTTCGGCCGGATGGAATTGCCGGTGGTGCGCAAGACCGCCGGCGGCGCGCCGTCGACCGACGAGGAAGTGCTGAGCAAGCTGGCGCAGGACTATCCGCTGCCGCAGGTGCTGCTGGAGTACCGCGGGCTGTCCAAGCTCAAGTCCACCTACACGGACAAGCTGCCGCGCATGATCAACCCCGACACCGGCCGCGTGCACACGCACTATTCGCAGGCCGCGGTGATCACGGGCCGGCTGGCCTCGTCCGATCCCAATCTGCAGAACATTCCCGTGCGCACCGAGGCCGGGCGCCGGGTGCGCGAGGCGTTCATCGCCGAGCAGGGCCTGCTGCTGTCGGCCGACTATTCGCAGATCGAGCTGCGCATCATGGCGCACGTGTCGGATGACGCCAACCTGCAGCGCGCCTTCGCCGCCGGCGAGGACATCCACCGCGCCACCGCTTCGGAAGTGTTCGGCGTGTCGCTGGCGGACGTGTCGTCCGAGCAGCGGCGCGCGGCCAAGGCCATCAACTTCGGCCTGATCTACGGCATGGGCGTGTTCGGCCTGGCGTCGAACCTGGGCATCACGCGCGACGCGGCGCAGGCCTATATCGACCGCTACTTTGCCCGCTATCCCGGCGTGGCGATGTACATGGAGAACACGCGCCGCGTGGCGCGCGAGCAGGGCTACGTCGAGACCGTGTTCGGGCGCCGGCTGCAATTGCCGGAGATCCGCGGCGCATCCGGTCCGCGCCGGCAAGGCGCCGAGCGCGCGGCGATCAACGCGCCGATGCAGGGCACCGCGGCCGACCTCATCAAGATGGCCATGGTGGCGGTGCAGGACTGGCTCGAGGCCGAAAAGCTGCAGACCCGCATGATCATGCAGGTGCACGATGAACTGGTGCTGGAAGCGCCCGACGCGGAGCTGGAAGTGGTCAAGGAAGCCCTGCCGCGGCTGATGTGCAACGTGGCCGAGCTGCGCGTGCCGCTGGTGGCCGAGGTGGGCGTGGGCAAGAACTGGGAACAGGCGCACTGACGCCTGGTCGACGGCGCCCGGAAACGGGCCGCTCGCCGCGAACCTCTTGAATCGGGCCGTCCGGGTCGCACAGCGGTCCGGCTGCCCATTTCCGCTTTTGCGGCTGCAACAATATAATGTTGCGCTTCCCCCTGACCATAATACGTCCCCCAAATGCTGCTGCTCTGGGTCCTGCTTGCCACCGTCACCGGTGGCCTCATCGCCGTCCTTGTCGCCAGCTGGCTGGCCTACAAGGTGTTCGCCCATTACCTGCATCACATGGTCAGCCTGTCCGTGGGGGTGCTGCTGTCGGTGGCGCTGCTGCACCTGCTACCGGAAGCCTTCGAGAGCGGCGTGGCCGACGCGCATGTGCTGTTCGGGCTGATGCTGGCGTCGCTGATCGGCTTTTTCGTGCTGGAGAAGATCGCGCTGCTGCGCCACAGCCATCACCACGAGGGCGACGGGCATCATCATCACCATGGCCATGACCGCCACGAGGCGGGGCGCGGGGGCGTGCTGATCCTGATCGGCAGCTCGCTGCACAATCTGTGCGACGGCGTGCTGGTGGCGGCGGCCTTCCTGACCGATCCGCTGCTGGGCGTGCTGACGGCGGCCTCGATCATCGTGCACGAGGTGCCGCACAAGCTGGGCGACTTCGTCGTGCTGCTCAATGCCGGCCTGGCGCGGCGCCGCGCCTTCGCGCTGATCCTGTTCACCAGCTTGTGTTCAGCCTTGGGCGGCATAATAGGTTACTTCGTGCTGCAGCAGGCCCAGGACTGGGTGCCGTACGTATTGGTGGTTGCCGCCAGCAGCTTCCTCTACATCTCGGTGGCCGACCTGATGCCGCAGATGCACGAACGGGTATCCCTGGCCGATGCGGTGCCGCAACTGCTGCTGGTGGGCGTGGGCGTGGCGCTGATCTACAGCGTGACGACCCTGATGCACCACGGGCATGAGCACGAGGCGGGCGCCGGCGCGGCACGCACGGAGCACGTCCACACACATTGAGGCGTGCGGTCGCGATACCCGGCTTTGTTTCCGATCCTGGCCGGTCCTGTCGCGCTCGCCCCGATGGCGAACCGCGGCGCGCCGGCTCCGCGTTGATCCCTACACAGGAGTTCGCCATGAGTTTTTCCGCCGCCGCCGGCAACGTCGCCCCCACCGTGATCCACACGGATGCCCAGGGGCTGGTTCACGGGGATTTCCAGCTGCCCGTGGCCGATGGATCCATCAGCGCCTATTACGCCGCCCCCGAGGGCAAGCGCGACCTGCCGGTGGTGCTGGTGGTTCAGGAGATCTTCGGGGTGCACGAGCACATCAAGGATGTCTGCCGCCGCGTGGCCAACGCCGGTTATCTGGCCGTGGCCGCGAACCTGTACGAGCGCCAGGGTGACGCGTCGACCTATACCGATATCCCCAAGCTGATCGCCGAGATCGTCAGCAAAGTGTCCGACGAACAAGTGTTCGCCGACCTGGACGCCAGCGTGGCCTGGGCCGCGCAGCATGGCGGCGATCCGAAGCGGGTGGCTGTGACGGGGTTCTGCTGGGGCGGGCGCCTGACGTGGATGTACGCGGCGCACAACCCGGATGTGAAGGTGGGCGTGGCCTGGTACGGCAAGCTGAGCGCGGGCCACGGGCCGTTGATCAAGCGCTATGCGTTCGATGTGGTCAATGAGCTGCATGCGCCGGTGCTGGGGTTGTATGGCGCCAAGGATACGGGGATTCCGGTGTCGGATATCGAGATCATGAAGGGCAAGCTGGCGGCGGGGAACGAGCATGCCCGGCGCTCGGAGTTCGTGGTGTATCCGCAGGCGGATCATGCGTTCATGGCGGATTACCGGATGAGTTATCAGGCGGAGGCGGCCAAGGACGGGTGGGGGCGGATGCTTGAGTGGTTCAAGCGGTACCTTTGAGGGGGGATTTTTCCCCTGGGCGTGATGAAGCCGCTGCGCGTTTGCGTGGCGGTTTTTTTTTGGCGATTGTTGCTTCGTGGGGCGTCCGGTGCTACGTAGGCCGCCCGGCGCGGGTGGCGCGCGGGTGGGCGCGCCTGCGATTGCGGTCCGGAGCGTTCGCTCCGGACTTCCCCGTGCTCAACCTTGTATGGTGTAGATGCGCCTTCCGCAGTGGGAGGGTGCTGGGGTAGGGACGTGCTCAACCATCAGCCGGTAGCACCCGGACTGCCACAACGAGAGCATCCCACCCCGCCTCACAGCGTCGATAAGGAATCTAGCGGCCTAGGACCGCCGATTGATCGCAAGGTAACGCCCGAGGCGAGGCTACCCCAGCGGACTAAACGTATCGCAGGGAGAGCCATCATGCAAATATCTGGCTGCTTTATTGGGGTCGATGTCGGTAAGTTCGAGTTGCAAGTGGCCGGCCACGAGGGCGCAATCGTGTCCGGGATCGTGCCCAACAACCGATCGGGCATCGTCGGTTGGCTCAAGCGTCTGCCGGCCAGCAGCGTGATCGCGATGGAGGCGACGGGGGGTTACCAGGAGTTGTTGGCCCGCCTGGCGCACGAGCGCGGCTTCGTGGTGTACGTCTTGAACCCGACGCACGTGCACCACTACGCGATCTCGCTGGGCAACCGAGGCAAGACCGACCGGCTGGATGCCCAAGTCATTGCCCAGTACATCGCGCAGCGCCACACCAAGTTGCACCGCTACGAGCCGATCTCGCCCGAGCTGCAACAGGTTCGGGCGCTTCAGGCACTGAGGTCAACGGTCGTGCGGGTCGGCACGTCCTTGAGACTGTCGGCGCAGCGCCATGGCTGCGCCAGCAAGCATCAGAAGCAGGCCCTGGCCAGCTTGAGCGCCTGGGCCGAGCAGCTCGAACGCGAGTTGATCGCCAAGATCAAGGCCCAGAGCGAGTGGGCCAAGACGTACGGGCTGTTGACCAGCATCTGCGGCATCGGGCCGATCAATGGGGCCGCCCTGACGGCGTTGTTCAACCGTATCCACTTCGCCAGCAGCGATGCGGCGGTGGCGTTCTGCGGGCTGGATCC
>NZ_CYTU01000003.1:0-12951 GCF_001299375.1 Achromobacter sp. 2789STDY5608621
CGGCGGCCGGTGCAGTCGCCGCCGCTGCCGGCGCGGCGGCCGGCGTGGTCGCGGCCGCGGCCGGCGCGGCGGCGGCCGGCAGCTTGTTGGGCGGGCGCACCGGCAAGGCGGGCAGCGGCGCGACGCCATCCGGCTTCACGAAGGTCAGGGTCGTCACGTAGCCGATGGCGTCGTAGTGCTCGGGCCCGTCGGCGCCCGGACGCTCGCCCGGCGTGCGGTCGATGTGCATGGCCCGCAGCACGTATTGCGTCTTCCATGGCAGGTTGAGATGGGCCTTGCCCTGCGCATCGGTGTAGGCGGTCTGTTCCCAGCCCGACTCCACCATGGCGACGAGCTTCGTCTTGGGCAGCGGCTGGCCCTTGAGCGCCACCAGGAACTCGCCCGGCTTGCCGGTCGGGACGATGTCGATGGCCAGCTTGGGCGCCACCGCGACGGCCGGGTCGGGCACATAGCGGGCATTCATCTGGAACCAGGTCTGGAGCGCTTCGCCGCCATGCGTGAACTTGCGCAGCGTGCTCATGGGGCTGTCCACCACCAGGCCGTCCTTGGCGCCGATCTTTTGCGACAGCCGGAAGCCATCGGCGGCCTTGGTCACGGGCAACGGCGTCTCGCCCTTGGCGGTGATCAAGGTCGCCGACACCTTGTTGAAACTGTCCAGGTAGCCCGGCGAGGCCTCGCGCAGGTTCTCGGCGAATTCGCCGAAACGGACGACGGCGGGCTTGCCCGCCGGCTGCTCGATCCAGATCTGGTGGGCCTGCGCGGTGGCGGTCAGGGACAGCGCCGCGATCGCGAGGGATAGGGTTTTTTTCATTGCGTGCTCCGGAAAATGAAACGCGGGAGTGAACAGCCGGCGCGCCTGGCGCGCGGCTCCGCCGTGTTCCGTTCCGGATGGGTGAAAGACCACGCCGCATTGATCGACGGCGCTCGCTCGGTCCGAGCATTGAATCCTGGCATTCGAAGACAACCCAAAGTCACAGATATGAATCAATCGCGATTATGTGGAACGACCTGGCCATGTCAAGAATGCAACGGCGCCGCCGCGCGCCCCCGCAAACGCTTGCCGCGCACCGTTTTTCCCCGTGCATGACGGCTTCCGCGCACCCGCCGGCCGCGCGCGAAACGGCCGCGGGCAGCGCATCAAAATCGGACTTTTCTTTGGCTGTCCGCGTCCCCACGCCATCGGGACGCAGTCAGGACCCGCGAAGGCGGGCCTCAAAGGTCGAGCTGGTCCAGCAAGTCCTTGAACAGGTCGTGCCCGGGCATCTCTTCCAACGCAATGCCCGCGTCCTCGAACCACGATTGCCCGGCTTCAGGATGCGGGCCGCTCAGGACCACCAGGCCGCGCTCTAACGAATAGCGGGCCGCGGCCAGATCGCCGTTCGCGTAGCTGGCGATGGCGTGAAAGCGCACATCGCCAGGTTGTGGCCGCAGATAGGGGCCGTCCTGGAAGAAGACGCTGTCGTCCTTGCCCGCCCAGCGGACGGCGACGGCCGCGTCCTCGATCGTCTTGATCGGGAAGCCGGGGCGTCCGACCTCCGAATCCAGGTCCTGCGCGATCAGGCCCAGGTTGGAAGCGTCGGCAAGATAGGCGCCCATGCACAGCCCGAGATAACGTCCGCCGCGCGCGACGAATCGGCGGATCGCGTCCACCCGCGCCTCGCCCAGGCTGTTCAGCGCGGCGGGGATGTCCTGCCCGCCGCCCGGCTGCACGTACACGTCGTAGCGCGCCAGGCTGGCGTCGGAGATGTCGATCGGCTCATCGGGGCCGACGAAGTCGACCTGATAGCGCGCGTCCGTCTTCTCGATGGCGCGCCGGGCCGCCGTCGCGCAGTGGTCGCACGAGGCCGGCCCGCGATACACGGCGACGCGCACGGGCTTGTCGGCCGCGCCGGCAAGCGCCGCGGCGGGCGCGGCCAGTGACAGCGCCAAGGCCAGGAGCAGGAAACGCAGAAACGCCATATCGGACCGCCAAAAAAAACAAAGTATAGGCAAGTCCGGTGACGCGCCGCGTCAGTCCAGTCCCGTCTTGCCGGGCGCCCAGTAGGCCTTGGCCATGATGCGTCCCGAGGCCACGCCCAGCGCCTTCAACGCCCGCCGCTGGCGCTGGATGGTCGAGGCCCGGCCCGTCAGGATGAAGGTCGCGCCCGCCGCCGCCAGCGCCGGCAGGCGCCGCTCGATCTCGTCGAGATGCGCGTCGCCGGCCTGGCGGCCGAACAGCTCGACGTCCTCCCGCCCGAGCCGCGCCAGCGCGTCACGAACGGCGGCCAGCGCGTGGACCTCGAGCAGGCAATGCATTCCATCGCCGGCGCCATGGCCAAGGGCGCAGGCGACACCCACCGAGGTCTCGTCGCCCAGCAACACGCGGCCGCCCTCGATGCGGCCAAGGTTGAGCGATGCGCGCGGACCGAGCACATCGCATTCCTCTCCCGGCTCGGCGCGTTCCGCCCAGGCGCTGCCCGGGCCGGCGCCATGCGAATACGTCACGATGCGGGTGCGCCCCCGCGCCGCGTCCCAGTCGATCGGCGTATAGGTCCGGGCGACGAAGGCCGATCCCATCGCGATCTGCACTTTCTGCCCCGGCACCCAGCGCGCCTCGCGGAACGCCGGGCTTTGCAGCGTCAGCAGGCGCAAGCCGCCCGCCAGGGTTTCGGCCGCCATGATGCGCGTCGGCTTCATGAACAGCCGGGTGAAGGCGCGGCTCATCCGGCCCTGCGGGGGATTCGTCATCTCCATGCGCTCTCCGTTCATCGCGTCACGATCGTGAATTCGTTGCCGCGGCCCTCGGTGACCGGCAGCGGTTGCGACAGATAACCGTTGGCCGGATCGCGCACGTAATCGAGGTAGTCGTTGCCCTGCTCCCAGGCGTTCTCCGCCAAGATCGGCGTGCCGCCGCGCAAGTGCGGCTCGAGCAGCTTGAGCACTGGCAGGTAGAGGCTGAAGGCGCCGTCCAGCAGCACCAGGTCGATCTCGCCATCCACGTGCGCCAGCGTCTCGCGGGCATCGCCGACGCGGATGTCGACCAGGTCCGCCAGGCCGGCGGCCTCCAGGTTGGCGCGGGCCCGCGCCGCCTTTTCCGGCTCCAGCTCGGTGCCGATCACCTGCCCGCCGCCCATGTCGCGCAAGGCCGCGGCCAGGTAGATCGTGGAGATCCCCATCGAGGTGCCGAACTCGACGATGCGCGTGGCCCGCCGCGCCCGCGCGCACTGATACAGGAACCGGCCATACGCCGGGGCGACGTTGAGGAAGTTGTTGGCGTAGCCGCGATACACGCCGCGCAGATCGCGCCGTTCCTCGGCCACCATGTCGGCGATGATGTCGGCATGGGCCTGCTCGGACAGCGCGGCCATGCCGCCTTCGAACTGGTCCATCAGGCCCTTGTCGGCGATCTCCGCCTCGGCCAACAGGCGTTGCAGGGTTTGGGCGACGCGCCCGCTGCTCAGTGAATCCATGATTGCTTCCTTTGGCAATGAACGGTGGCAAATCGCGCCGCCGTGCCGCCATGGTAGGAAGCCCGGGATCTGGCAGCATTGGTAAACTACGCCAATAAATTCCAAATTCCTGCCAATCCGCGCAACCGCCGCCATGCCCGTCCTGACCAACCTCGCCGACGCCCCGGAGTGGATCGATCCCGACCTGGTGCCGCGCCCCGTCGTGACCATGGGCACCACTGGCATCGACGTGGCCAGCCTCGACCTGCACGGACTGGATCGCCTCGAAAAGGATTTCCACCGCCATCGCAAGGCGCAACTGATGCTGCTGCTGCGCGGCGTGCTCACCTGCGAGCTCGAAGGCGCCCTGTGGCTGGTCCCTCCGCAGAGCGCGCTGTGGGTGCCGGGCGACGTGCTGCACAAGATCACCGCCGCCGGCACCATCGAGGTCTACGTCGCCTTCGTCGATCCCGCGGTCGCGGCCGACCTGCCCGCCACCTGCTGCGCGGTGTCGACCACGGCGCTGCTGCGCGAACTGGTGATCCGCTCCGCGCAGCTGCCGTTGCTGTACCCGGAAGACGGCCCCGCCATGCACCTGGTCTGGCTGCTGCTGCACGAACTGGCGTCGGCGCCGCTTGGCACCCTGCACCTGCCCATGCCGTCCGATCCCCGCCTGCGCAAGATCGCGCAGGCCATCATGGACCATCCCGCCGACCGCGGCACCATGCAGAGCTGGGCGCGGCGCGTGGGCCTGAGCGAACGCACCCTGGCGCGGCTGCTCACGCAGCAGACCGGCATGAGCTTCGGCCGCTGGCGCCAGCAACTGCACCTGATGCTGGCGGTGAAGTGGCTCGGCACCGGCGCCTCGGTGCAACAGGTGGCCGATGAACTGGGCTATGAAAGCGCCGGCGGCTTCGTCACCATGTTCCGCAAGGCGCTGGGGACGTCGCCGGGGCGCTACATGATGGAACGGCAGGCAGCCGGCTGAGTCCGAATCCGCGCGGCCTTCCTTGGCCGCACGGCCTCATCCTTGCCGAAAGGCGTTCCCCCGTCCCTCACAGCGCCCGAAGAAAGCCGATCAAGGCCGCGTTGACCGCGTCCGGCGCCTCTTGCGGCAACCAGTGCCCCGCGCCGGCGATCACCTGCGAGCCGCGCAGATCGGGCACGATGGCCGGCATGGCCTCGATGATCTGGCGCATGCCGGGCATGGCCAGTCCCGTGTCGTATTCGCCCGCCAGATACAGCGCCGGCACCTCGACGCGCAGGCCGGCGAAGGCGGCCTGGTCCCGCCAATTGCGATCCAGGTTGCGGTAGTAGTTCAAGCCGCCACGAAAACCCGATACGCCGAAGGCGCGCGCGAATTGCGCCAGGTCCGCGGCGGCCAGCCACGCCGGCAACACGGCCGGATCGGGCAGCGCGTCCAGCAGCCCGCCCGCGCGCGGCACCATGCCGAAGGGATTGGGCGTCGCGGCCTCGCGCGGGCCCAAAGCGCCCGAGGCGCCGTAATAGATCTTGCGCAGCGTCAGCGCGATATCCCGCTCGAATTCCTGCTCGGCCAAACCCGGCTCGCAGAAGTAATGCGTGTAGAACCACGCCTGTTCGTTCTGCGGGAACAGCCGGCTCGGCGCCATCGGCGCGCGTCCCATCATCGGCACGCCGAGCGCCGCCACGGCCCGGAACCGGTCCGGCCGCAGCTGCGCCGCCTGCCAGGCGATCGACGCGCCCCAGTCGTTGCCGACCAGCACCGCCTGGCGCTGGCCCAGCGCGTCCGCCAGCCCGACCAGATCGCCGATCACGTCGAGCGCCGAATAATGCGCGATGTCCGGCGGACAGTCGCTGTCGCCGTAGCCGCGCAGATCCGGCGCGACCACGTGAAACCCCGCCTGTCCCAGCGCATCGAGCTGATGACGCCAGGCATGCGAAGTCTCGGGAAAGCCGTGGCAGAGGATGACCAACGGCCCCTCGCCCTGTTCCCTCACGTGGAGGCGGATACCGTTGGTCTCGATGAAGCGTTGGCGGGCTGCGGGCATGTCGGCTCTCGATAAAGACGTGAAATGGCACAAATGTTCGCCAAAATAGTAACATTAAAAGTTGCACATTTCCACGGCCCCGAATCCATGCAACGAGACACCCGCCTCGCCCGCCTGCTGCACGTCCTGATCCACATGCACCTGCGCGGCGGCACGACCACGTCGCAGACCATCGCGCTGATGCTGCACACCAATCCCGTGGTCGTGCGCCGCACCATGGGCGCGCTGCGCGACGCGGGCTTCGTCACCTCCACCGGCGGCCCGGGCGGCGGGTGGGCGCTGGCCCGCGACCTGGACACCCTGACGGTGCGGGACGTGTGCGAAGCCATCGCGCACACGTCCCTGTTCGCCGTCGGCCCGGCGCAGGACAATGACGCCTGCCCGGTAGAGGCCGCGGTGAACCGGCGCATCAACGCCGCGCTGGCGGCGGCGGAGGCGGCGCTGATGACGGCGTTCGGGGAGGTCCCGCTGTCGGAGATCGCGGACGAAGTCGCGCAGGCTGCTCAGGCAAAGTCCGTTCCCACCCCCGCCCGCTGACGCCACGCATCGAAATCCCCCCGCACCGTCTCCAGCTTCTGTTCGGCCAGGTCATTGGCGATCTTGCCCACGAACAGATGCAGCGGCGGCGCGTCCAGGGCCGCGACCTCCTGGATCAGCAGGGCCAGCTTCTCGGGATCGCCGTCCTGGCGGCCGTTCATGCCTTCGCGGTGCAGGTCCAGCGAGGCCTGGGCCGCGGTGTAGTCGGCGATCTTGCGGCGCGCGATGACCAGGCTGTTGTCGTTCAGGAAATCCGTGCGCACCGGCCCCGGGTACACCACGGTGGCCTTGATGCCGAATTCGGCGGTCTCCGCCGCCAGGGTCTCGGTCAGCCCGGCCAGCGCGAACTTGGTCGCCACGTAGCAGCCCCAGCCCGCGTAGCCGCCGGTGAAACCGGCGATCGAGGCGACGTTGAAGACATGGCCGCTGCCCTGCTTGCGCAGGTGCGGCAGCACATGGCGCAGCACATGCAACGGCGCGAACACGTTGACATCGAAATTGCGGCGCACCTCGTCGTCGTCCAGCGCCTCCATCGGGCCCTGCTGGCCGTAGCCGGCATTGTTGACCACGTAGTCGATGCGGCCGAAGGCGGCGATGGTCTTGTCGATGGCGGCCTGGACGCTGGCCTCGGACACCAGGTCCACTTCCAGCGCCAAGAGGCGCGGATGATCGTCGCCCAGCGCCTGGTGCAGGCTGGCCAGCGTGCGCGAGGTGGCGGCCACGTGGTCGCCGCGCGCCAGCAACTGGCGGGCCAGCGACAGCCCGATGCCGCGCGCCGCGCCGGTGATGAACCAGGTCTTGTTGGTTTGGATCGTTTGCATTTCCTGATCTCCTGAGGGGTTGGATTGCAGGATCAAATGCTAGGCGCGGCGGCCCCGGCCGGATAGGCACAGGGCTATGGGATGATTGCCCATTCCTCTTTCCCGCTCTTTATTTATCGCCGATTCGGTGCAAAATGATGCCCAAGACTCTTACCCGAGGTATTCCACCATGACGGCTCCGCTGCCCGCCCGAGACACGATGTCCGCCCTGCTCGGCCAGCTCGCGCCGCACCAGGGCTACACCCGCTCGCAGCTCGACGGCGTGCGCTTCATGCGCGCCGACCATCCGCTGGGACGCACCCCGGTGCTCTACGAACCCTGCATCGTCATCGTCTGCCAGGGCAGCAAGCGCGGCTACCTGGGCGACAAGGTCTACCGCTACGACGCCCGCCATTACCTGGTGCTGTCGGTGCCGCTGCCGTTTTCCACCGAAACCGACGCCTCGCCCGAGGAACCCCTGCTGGCCATACAGATCCGCCTCGACCCGACCACGATCGCCGACCTGGTGCTCTCGCTGGACGGCCGCGACGGCCCGGCGCCGCCGGCGCCGGAAGGCATCACCTCCACGCCGCTGGACGACACGCTGGCGGACACCACGCTGCGGCTGCTGCGGGCGCTGGCCTCGCCCGTCGAGGCCCGCATCATCGGCCCGGGCATCGTGCGGGAATTGTGCTTTCGCGTGCTGATCGGCGAACAGGGCGGCGCGATCCGCGCGGCGCTGGCCAGCCAGGGCAATTTCGGCCGCATCTCGCGGGTGCTGCAACGCATCCACGACGACTATGCGCAGCCCATGGAGGTCGCCACCCTGGCGCGCGAAGCGGGCCTGAGCGCCCCCGCCTTCCACGCCCACTTCAAGACCGTGGCGGGCACCTCGCCGATCCAGTACATCAAGTCCATCCGGCTGCACCAGGCCCGCCTGCTGATGATCCGCGACAACCTCACCGCCGCCGCGGCCGCCGGGCGCGTCGGCTATGAAAGCGCGTCGCAGTTCAACCGCGAGTTCAAGCGCCTGTTCGGACGCAGCCCCGGCGAGGAAGCGCGCGAGATGAAGACCGTGTTTTCGCTATTGCCGGCCGCGCGGCTGGAGGGGCTGGCGGCCACGCATTGACGCCGTCAATAGTCCCGAACCGCATCGAACCAACGCAACGCCTGCGCCTCCGTCACGCCCAGCTCGACCACCCGCGCGAGCTGGCTGAATTGCCACACGGCCTCGCCGATGTCTTCGCGCTCGGCGGTCTCGATGCCCTTCATGTCGTTGAAATGGCCGGCGAACGCCTGGATGGCCGACTGCGCCGCATCGGCTTCGCGGGCCCCTTGCAAGGCATCGAGGGCGATGTCATAAGCCGCGTTGGCCGACTTCGCCATGCGGCCGCTCCACCCCGAAAACGGCCGCCCATATTCGCTTTGCCACCACTCCGGCTTGCGCAGCTTGCTGACCGAGGTGTAGTCCGCCCACGCGCGGACCTTTTCCCGCGCCTTCAGTTGCGCCTTCAGCCGCTTGCCCGCGCCGTCCTCGACGTTGAAGCCGATGAAGCGCTCCAGCAACGGCCAGTGGTCCAGCGGCGGCAGGCCCGCCAGGTCCGGCGCAAAGCGGATCTCCAGGCTCTTCAGGCGCGGCAGGCGGGCCAGCGCGTCCCAGTCGGCAAAGCCGCCCCACAGCGACAGCTGTTCCAACGCGGCAAAGCGCTCGATCCCCTGCAACGATATCGGCTGCGCCAACGGCTCGCCGTACAGCGCCAGCGTCGTCACCGTCCGCAGCATGCCCAGGTCGGGCAGCACATAGGGCGCCTGGCTGGCGCGCCGGCCCAACGCGGGATGCAGCGACAGCATGTCCGGCGCCGCCCCCGTGACGGCGATCCGGGAAAGATCGCCCAGCAGGCCCAGGCGCATGCCGCCGGGCACCTTGATGTCCAGATGCCCCACCACCGCATCGAGCCGGATCTGCAGCGTCTGGATATCGGCCGCGCGGGCGTCGATGCGGCGCGTATCGGCAAACGCCGGCGCCCAGGTGAACTGTTCGATGCGGCGTCGTTCGGACCAGCCCAGAAAGCCGCTGTCATTGCCGTGATAGTAGAGGTGGCGCGGCCACGGCGACCCGGCCGGCGTGGCGAACGGATCGAACGCCGGCCAATAAATCGCGTCATCAGGCGCCACGCGCAGATCCGCCTTCCGGTCCATGCCGGCAGGCCCGAGGATCACGTCCCCGCGACCGGCCTCCCTGACCAGCACGTGGCTGTCCGGCCCGCTCAGGCCCAGCCGGAAACGGCCATCGCGGCTCACCGAGCCCGTGGGTTCGCCGGACACATCGATTGGTTCGGACACGCCTCACTCCCTGTCGTCATCAAGATTCATCGCGCCTGCCGGGCAAGCGCGCGGTCACAACGTCATGGCGGGCTGGTCTTCGATCCGGAAGGACAGCTCCCGTTGCCCCAGCGCGCCAGCGTCCACGTATTCGAATTCCACGCGCTGCCCCGGCAGCGCGGCGGGCCCGAGATGGTCGACCCGATACATCACGCCGCCCACGCGGTAATTGTGGGCCAGCGATGCCGTGAGCGAGTTCGGCGTGCGCAGGCGATACGTCACGGCCTCTTCCACCACCCCGCGCACGCCCTGCTTGTGACGCGCGCGCTTCAGGCGCGGACTGCGCATGCCCAGCACCAGCCCCATCAGCGCCAGGACCGCCGCCAGCAGGATCACCGGCGGCACGAACAGGCTGACCGCCAGCGGCGCCAGCGCCGCCAGCAGGAAGAACTTGCGCACGCCCCGCTCTTCGCGTCTCACGCTCTCGCGATCGGCGTCGCTGATCTCCTCGAGCGACGTCCAGGCCTGCCCGCTCATCGGGTAATCCACCCGCAGCAACAAGCCCGGCGCATCCGGCAACAACGGCAGCACGTGCAGCCGCACCGGCAGATCCGTCAACGCCACGGCGTCGGCCGGCCGGGCGCCGCTGCGGGTATCGCTGGTGACCTCGTTCCAGAACGGCAGCGCCACATCCACGCGCTGGTCGCCGAACACATAAGTGATGCCCGGCCGCTCGCCCGGCCCGAAACCGGTCAGGCGGCCCGACACGATCTGCTTGGGCGCGCGCCCCTTGAGCGCGCGCGCGACGCTGCGCCAGGCGCGCGGCACCCGCAGCAGACGCCGCCCGAAGAACGCCATGCCCACGCCGGCGCCGACGACCACCAGCAGCAGCATCACGCCATCGGCGCCGCGCAGCGAGCGCCATTCGGACACGGCCAGCACGGCGACCAGCAGCGTCATGCTGACCAGCAGCAGAAAGATGAACAGGCAGGCTATCAGCGCCAAGGTCTTGCCGCGGCTGCATCGGCGCAGCAGCGCGATGTCGTCGCCAGTCAGCGGGGCCGCTTCGATCCGCAGGGTCTCGCCCATGCTCAATACGTCGCGAACGGCACTTCCACCTGCAACGCCGCGCCGCCCGCGGCCGGGCGCAGGCTGTAGGTGGTCAGGCCGCCATCGTCATCGGCCAGCGAGGCGTCCTGGCGCGTCACGGTGTAGCGCTGGCCGCCAATCTCCAGCGCATCCCGCGCCACCGCGCGCGTATCGGCCGGGACCAGCAAGCCGCCCCGCGCATCCGCGCCGCCGCCGAATTCGTGCCCGGCCAGCGCTCCTTCGACGCGCAGCAGCTGCACGCGCGGCCGGTACGGCGCCGCGTCGAGGTTCCAACCGTTGGTCAGGTCGGTGATCCACGGGCCGGGAATGTCGTAGGCGCTTTCCAGCTCGGCCTCGGTGACCGCTTCGCCCTGCACCACCAGGCAGCACACCACCTTGCCGGCCTTGGCGTCGAAGGCCGCCCACTTGCTCGCCACCGGCGCCGCGGCGGGCAGCATCGAGAAATGGAATTGCTTATCGAGCTGGGAATCGGAGACCTTGCGCCAGGCGCCGACCTGCGGCTGCTGTGCGTGGACAACCGTGGCCCCCAACAGGGTCATGGCGAAAACACTTGCTTTGAACAATGAGAGTTTCATCTGGCCGGATATGAATCTGAGTAGGCGGGGCATCGGCACGCCATGCAATGTTGCAATAGTCTAAGGCAATTGCGTCAAGCCTTTCTCTGCCGTCTTCCTGCATGGCCTTTGACAAATGAACTTATATGCCCGTAATATTCCCGCACGTTCCAAACGACCTGATCCATGAGCCAACACGACCTGCCTCCCGGCGTGTGCAACAGCACCGCCATTCGCAAGGCCGCCCGTCATCTGGGCCGGTTTTATGACCTTTGCCTGGCCCAGGCCGACCTGCGCAACACCCAATACGCGATCCTGAATCTGCTCGCCACGCGCGGGGCGCTCACGATTGCCGAATTGGCCGCACATCTGGTCACCGATCGCGCAACGATGGGGCATAACCTGCGCCCGCTCGAGCGCGACGGCCTCATCCGCATCGCGGTAGGCAAGCAGGACCGGAGAGAAAGGGAAATCACCTTGACCGACGCGGGCGCGAAGATGGAAGCCGTCGGCAGAAAGGCCTGGCAACGCGCCCAGCAACAGTTCGAAGCCGTATTCGGCAAGGACGACGCGCTGGCGATGCGTCGCATCATGCACCGCATCACCACCCTGGACCTTTCGCTCCCAGGTTAACCCCCAATCTTGAGACAGCTCCGTCGCATTGCGTGACGCGCCCACGTTCCGTTGATGCCATCAAATATGGGCATATAAGGCTAAATCATGTTGACAGATTTTCTCGCTATACGCCGGGCCGCCTCGCAGATCCGCACGATGCAAGCGACATTCAGAACGCTGCTGATCGGCGGCATGGCCTGCGCCATGCCGATCGCCGCCGGCGCCAGCCCGGTCGCGACGGCATTCACGCAAGCCGACCGGCAACAGGTGCAAGCGGTCTTTGAACAGCAGGCCCGAGCGGCGACGGCTCATGACCTCGGCGCCTTCAGCGCGGTGTTCGCCACGCCCGGCGTCGTGGGCGACCCAGTGACGTTCGTCGCCCGGCCGTATCAGTTCTGGGGCAAGTCCGAACTGATAGAACACTTCCGCGAGACCTTCAAGGGCATCTGGAAATTCGAGCCCGACCTGGCGAAGCTGCGCATCATTCCCTTGACGCCGGATGTGGCCCAGCTCTACGCCCCGACCCAGATCACCTTGGGACACACCGCCGCCGACGCGCACACAGCCGCCTACCTGGTCTACGAAGTGGCGGTGCGCACACCGGCGGGATGGCGCATTGGCTCGATCGTTCCCATTTCAGCGCAGTAGCCATCCGGGCAAGGAGATTCATCATGAAAGCGGCGGTGTATTACGAAAACGGCTCCCCCGACGTGTTCCGCTATGAAACCGTTGACGAACCGGTCTGCGGGCCCAATGACGTGCTGATCGGCATCGAGGCGATATCTGTGGAAGGCGGCGACCTCATCAATCGAGAAATCCGCCCGTTGGCGCGGATTCCCCACATCGTGGGATATCAGTGCGCCGGCACCATCCAGGCCGTGGGAGCGCAGGTGCGCGACCGAAAACCCGGCGACCGCGTCGTCGCGGTACTGTCCTGGGGATCGCATGCGCAACGCGTGGCCGCGCCAGCGTCCGACACCTGGCTGATCCCCGCGACGCTGGATACGCCAACCGCCGCCGCGGTCCCCGTCGCCTGGGGAACCGCGCATGAATGCCTCTTTGCGGCAGGCGGCCTGGCTGCCGGTGAAACCGTATTGATTCATGCGGGCGCCGGCGCGCTCGGATTGGCCGCCATCCAACTGGCGCATCACGCTGGCGCGACGGTGTATGCCACGGCATCGGACGATGCGCGGCTGGCGCGGCTGAACACCTTTGGCATGACGGCAGGCATCAACTATTCCACCAGCGACTTTGTCGAGCAGATATCCGCTCTCACAGCGGGACGAGGAGTGGATCTCATCGTCGACAGCATCGCCGGCAGTACCTTGGCGCGCGGTGTCCAGGCGCTGGCCCATAAAGGCAGGCTGGTGACAGTGGGCGTGTCCGGGCGCGACCAGGAAAAATTCGATCCGGTGAGCCTGTGGCGCGGCAACCAGAGCCTGCACGGCGTCTTCTTCCCGACGTTGCTGGACCAGGAGCACGCACGCGTACACGCCAGCGTCCAGGCATTGCTGCAACGCGTGGCCGCGGGAGAACTGCACGTGGTGATCGACAA
>NZ_CYTU01000003.1:13258-85629 GCF_001299375.1 Achromobacter sp. 2789STDY5608621
TTGTATTTCGTGGACTACCAGGCTTCGACGGTGAACAAGCTAGACGCCACGGGCAACCAGGTGATCGCCACCCTGCCCGGCTGCGGCGCCAACGGACTGGCCGCTGCCAACGGCACGCTGTGGGTGGCCTGCTACGACGGCGGCGTGATCGAGAACCTCTCCATCGAGGGCAAGCCGCTGGGCACCGTCAGCCAGGCGCGATCGGGGGAACGATTCAACCGTCCCAACGACCTGACCGCAAACCGCCAGGGCGATCTCTATTTCACGGCGTCGGGAGAACGACCGGGCCAAGGTAAAGTCTTCTTCCTGCCTCGGTCGAGCGATGTCGCCGATGAAGTCGCCAGCGGCCTGGACAACGCAAACGGCATCGCGCTCTCTACCGATGAACAGACCTTGTACGTCGGCGAGAGCGGCACGGACAGCATCCTGCGATACCAGACCGCCCCCGGCGGCGCCTTGAGTCGCCCTGGCCTGTTCGCGCGGCTCGACGCCCTGGCGCCGCCTTCGTCCAAGGGGCGGCACACGCCGGATGGCGTTCGCATCGGACCGGATGGATTGATGTACATCGCCCTGTTCAACGGTGGCGGCTATTGGGTGCTGGACCGAACAGGAGCGTTGCTGCAAGCGCGCGACATACCCGGCGAGCACCACTCGAATCTGGCCGTTTCGGCCGAGTCGCCAGACATCTACGTCACCTCCCTCTCAGGCTCGGACGGCCGTATCTACCGGTTGGCGCGTTAAGAGCGACGTGCCCCCAGGGAATTTTCGGCATTGACATATCGCGAATTTCCGATATCATGCCTTCCCATGGACCTGCTCGACGTCTTCAAAGCCCTCTCGAATCGCACGCGCCTTGAAATCCTGAAGGGGTTGAAGGACCCCGCGAACAGCTTCCCGCCGCAGGACGAGGGGGATGTGCATACGGTCGGCGTCTGCGTCAGCAGCATCCAGGAAGGCGTCGGGCTGTCGCAGTCCACGGTGTCCGACTACCTCGCCACGCTGCAACGCGCCGGCCTGGTCGAAGCCACGCGCATCGGCTCGTGGACGTACTACAAGCGCAACGAAGCCACCATCAGCGCCCTGGCCGAGATCATCGGCAAAGAGCTGTAGGTTGTTGTGGCCTGGGACTGGCGTCCCCGTCCCCGCCGGTTTGCGCGGCTGTCTTGCACTGCCCGCTTTGCTTTTGCACCCGCGCGCCCCTTCGTTGCTCCCCTCTTTTCTCTTTGCCCTGCCTCTCACTTTTTTTGCCCCATGATATCGAAATTTCCCGATATCCCGTTTTACCGAAATAAGGAACCACTCAATGAAAGCCCTCGTACTCACCGCCTTCGGCGGCCCTGAATCCTTTGAACTGCACGACGTCCCCAAGCCCGCTCCGCAACCGGGCCAGGTCCTGGTCCGTGTCCACGCGACCTCCATCAACCCGCTCGACTATCAGGTCCGCCGGGGCGACTACCCCGACCTGGTGCCCCTGCCCGCCATCACCGGCCACGACGTCTCCGGCGTGGTCGAAGCCGTCGGACCGGGCGTGACCGCCTTCGCGCCCGGCGATGAAGTCTGGTACACCCCGCAGATCTTCGACGGCCCCGGCAGCTACGCCGAATACCACGTGGCCGCCGAGAGTCTCGTCGGCAAGAAACCGGCCTCGCTCAGCCATCTGGAAGCGGCCAGCCTGACCCTGGTCGGCGGCACGGCGTGGGAAGCCCTGGTCGTGCGCGCCGGACTGCGCGTCGGCGAGAGCATCCTGGTGCATGGCGGCGCCGGCGGCGTCGGCCATGTGGCGATCCAGCTCGCCAAGGCCATCGGCGCCCGGGTCTTCACCACCGTACGCGACGACAATGCCGAATTCGTGCGCGGCCTGGGCGCCGACGTCACCATCGACTACGAAAAGGAAGACTATGTCGACGCGATCCTGCGCGAGACCGGCGGGCGCGGCGTCGACGTGGTGTTCGACACCATCGGCGGCAACACGCTATCGCGCAGCCCCGACGTGCTGGCGCAGCTGGGGCGCGTGGTCTCAATTGTCGATATCGCCCAGCCGCAGAACCTGATCCAGGCGTGGGGCAAGAACGCCAGCTTCCACTTCGTGTTCACGCGGCAGAATCGCGGCAAGCTGGATGAGCTGAGCGCCTTGGTGGAACGTGGCCAGCTGCGGCCGCACGTGGGCGCGGTGTATTCGCTTGCCGATATTCCGGCGGCGCATGCGCGGCTGGAGAGCGCGAATAATGGGCTGCGGGGGAAGATTGCGATTGCGGTGGGGGAATTGGCGGATCGGGCGAGCGCATAAACCGCGCCATCCCGATCCCGTGACTGCGCTCAGCGCGCCGCGCCAATCTGCAGGACGGTGAATTCGCGCCGCATATAGCGATTCATCACCTCGGCCAGCACCGGATTGCCGGCGTTCTCCGCCTTCGGCGCAGTCACTCTCACCACCGCTGCGCACAGCTTGCCGGCCTGGACCGTCGTGCCGGCAACCTTGGCATCCTTCGCACCAGCCATGCTTTCCTTCCAGGCGGCGCTGACCCCATCCACGGCCTGCTTGGCCGTGGCGCAATCGGCGTAAGCCAGGGAAATCACGATCGCGGGCAGATTGTTGATCTGGGCATCGGCCAGAACCCCCGAGAAATAAGGCGGAATGCCCCGGCCATTCGCCTCGACGGCAGCCTTGAGATTCTGCTTGGCGATATCCGCATCGCCATTGGTCGACAACAACACCTTCGCGGGATCCACGGCGGCCAGACCCATGATGGGCGAGATGACCGCGGCCTGCACGATCCGGCCTCGGTCCGCGGGCACGCCCTCCTTCAGGCCGGCAAGCGAGGCGGCCACGACTTCGCTATCCGCCACCGACGGCGTGGGCTGGGCCAGTATCTTCATGCCCGTTGCCGAAGACGCCTGGATCAACGCGGTATCGAGCGGCAGCACAAAGCTGGCCTGGCCCATCATGCCGCGCCAGGGATCCTTCTGATTGGCCTTCTGCATGTTCATCTTGCCTTCGCCGTCATTGGCGATGAGGCCCGGCGCATCGCCGTCGACCGCGGCGAAATCGCCCTGCTTCAGGCTGGCAACCAATGTCCCGACGGCCTTCTTGTCCTTCAATCCCCAATAGCTGATATTCGAGGGCGCCTGGCCAAATCCGGCGAAATAGGAGACCTCGTCGAACGGGACCTTGGCGTTGGCCGACCACGGCTCCAGGCCAAACCCGATGGATTCGAGCGGACGGATCGGTTGCGCAATGGACAGGCGGCGCATGCCGTCCGCGGAAGGGCCGGTTTTTTCCAGCGATCGCCAGGCTTGCACGTCCAGGAAAATCACCTGCATCGCCGCCGGCGCGGAGAGGACGACCTGGGGAATCTGCTTCAAGGCTTGTTGCAGGGTTTGGGTGCTGTCTTGGGCCGCGGCGGAAGTGGCGAAGCCTGCCATCAAACACAGTGCAAGAGCCTTTACGTGCATTCGGTTTCTCCGTTTTCGTGATTTGTTCAGCGTGGGGATGGATACCAGGCTTGCCGTTGAACGACAAAGCGTTGGCCTTCGAAGGAACGACAGCTGCTTTTGGCAGCGCCCGTGATAGCTCGAAAGGTTGTATCGCAAAAGGGGGACGCGGTAGGAGCGCTGATCGTACCGCAAGGGGCGGGCTATTCCGACCAATGACTCTTGCGTTCTGTACCGAGTCATTAACTGATGTAAATGCCCCGAGGGCGACGTGGCGGTGTGGTCGAAGATCGTGCCAAAACCGCGCCTTTTCAGGGCCTGTCCGGGATTTTGCATGCGAGGCATGTCATGAGAGCTGAAGATCACGGATAGGCCGATGAAGAAAAGACCCCGCTTGCTATCCCGTTCGGCGAACGGGTTACTACGGCGCGGGGACAACAGCTCCCATGGCGGCGCAGGCACTGCAATATCAAACGAATTGATTGAAGTTTGAAATAGCTATAGTATTTTCGCCCAATCCCACGTCGTGCGGATCAACCTGGAGACATTGAGTGCGCTGGTTGCCACTGGGTTTTGGATTGCTGTTTTTTTCATGCCTTGCCCAAGCCGAGATGATACGGAACGACGCTATTGGCAATGACCCACAAAAAGAGGAGCTTTGCGCATCCCGCGCCAACGGCAAGACGGTGCCGTTTGAAATTGACTCCCGCTACCTCAAAAGCGCGCGCTCATTCAATCCAGATTCAACTTTCATCGCAATAGATGGAATCAGTCCGCAACTGGTCGAATGCTATCTTCGCAAAGGCACTGGGAAGTACGAACCTGCCTCATATAGCCCCGAGGGCAACAATTGGCGTTTGATTCGCCCGCAACAGTTCAAGCCGGGAATCAATACGCCCAAAGGCCAGTCAATGGCGGCCAAGGTTTGCGTGGATGCCGCCCCCGCGAAGATCAACCGTCCCGATTTCGACCATAGCGTTTACTCCACGGTTGTGGAAATTGGCATTGATGGACCTCGCTATCGCTCAGGCGCCTCGATCGCGGGAACGAAAGCGGAACGATACGACATCGCGGTAGAGGGAACCGCTTTCTACAAGTCGTCAGGACCGGACCTTGCCGCAGTCACGTTCACGTGCCTGCTTTCACCCATGCTGGCTATCAAAGGGATCCAGTTCAAATAGCAGGACGCCCAGTTGCCAGGCGGCTACAGCTAGGCGCAGCAGAGATCCATCGTGGCCAGCCATTTCTTCGACTATGTTGAAGCGTCCTTGAACAAGTATGAATTCAAGGGCCTCGATGTTTCGTCATTCATGGCTGCGCTCAAGGGAGAGGCGGCATCGATAGGTTGGCGGGATTGAACATCGACATGGCTATGGCCGATCTGGCAGGAGTGGATGTGATAAAAGTCAATCAAATAAGGTCGATTTCCGAGGCTGAAAAACTGGGTTCGATCGACATCGCAGGCTTTGTCGTGGCGCGTTCATCCTGCGCGAGCGCGCTGGACCTGGATCAGTGCAGGCGCCTCGGCAGCGTGCTCGATTGCGCGCATGCCGTCCATCCGGTTGGCGGCGTCGATGACATTGGGTTTTGCAGGCAGATCATTGCAGAGTTGAAGCCTCGCTATCTGGAGTTCACGGTTGTGGATCCGGCAAAAACCGAATTGAGCCTGGCGCAGCTGGATGCGCTGTCGAGACTGGATGTGGGCAAAATTGCCAACGGACTTTTCTTGCTCAAGGACGATCTTTCGCTGCTGGACAGAGCTTCGCATATGGACGCCCTCGTGCGAGCGGGCGTTGAATTGTTCCAAATCGAAGTGGAATCGTTGCTTGATCCTGAGGTCAGAATCGGCCCCAAGGTTCGTGCGCGAATCGGAGAGTTCTTCTCTCGTTATCCCGCGATGATTGGGGATTCATTTTCCATGAGCGTCAAAGTCCCTGACGTGCATCAGCGCGGATATTATTTGAATCTTTCCGTTGATGGCGGCCGCTCATATGACTTCTCACAACAACACTATGCCTTATCGTCGGCGCTGAGGGTCATCAAAGGTCTGCAATCAACGGGCATCCCAAGCCCGCGGGGTTAAAGGGACCCACTGCGATTTCGGATCGCAGGACTCATGGTCATGTCTTCGAAGTGGTTCTCTAAATTTGTCGGAGATCCTGGACAAATTCGCGGTTAGGGCCAGATGACGTCCGTGACCGCTGCACTTATTCAGCGAGGGGCGCAAGCCACGCAAGCGCGTAGCATGGCCGAAGCGCTACTCGCACAAACGGCTGGCCGCACAGCAAGCCAAAACGCTCGCTTATGCCGACGCTTTCGTCTTCATGGGCGCAGTCGGGCTATCGGCACTGTGCTTCGTTCCGTTGATGGCACCGGCACGGTCCGCAACGAAGTTGACTTCAACAAACTAAAGGATAAGCGATGAGCCAATCAACATTGGTGCTCGTTATCATGGGCAGCACACGGGCAGGAAGAAATTGCCCCAGGATCGCACAATGGGTCGCCGATATTGGCGGGACTTGCACGGACTCGACCTACGAGATCGTAGACCTGAAAGCCTGGCACCTGCCCATGGACGACGAGCCGGGATTGCCTGCCCTGGGCGCACCGTATGCCCAGCCCCACACGCACGCATGGAGCGAGAAAATCTCAGCCTGCGACGCCGTGGTCTTTGTCACACCGCAGTACAACTGGGGCTACCCCGCCGCGCTAAAGAACGCGATCGATCACCTCTATGACGAATGGCGGACGAAGCCAACGGCCATCGTGACATACGGAGGACACGGCGGAACCAAATGCGCCAATCAACTGCGACAGGTAGCCGAGGCATTGAAGATGCGTGTTGTCACGACAGCACCGGCGATCACCCTGTCGGACGAGGTTATCCGGCATGACGGCCCCTTGAATCCGACCACGGATTTCGCAGAATTTGCTTCCGACGTCGAACGGGCATTGACTGAGTTGGCCCGGCTGATGCAATAAGCAGGGGTGACGGCCCCGCTGGGGCGTTTGGCCCTAACGAATCACGACCCCATCCGTGATACAGCCTTGCAGCTGCTCCAGGGCAATACCGCCCACAAACCTGCTCCTCGCAACTGATCCAGACATGACCTTCACTCCCGTGAAGTCACACCCATCGAATACACAACTGATGAAATGAATGCCCGAGAGATTTGCCCCGGCGAATTTGCAATCAACGAACTTGCAGTCCGTCGCAAAGGACCTGGATAGATTCGAACGCGAGAAGTCACAGCCAATGAATTCCCCGCCCAACCGCGCCCCATTGAGCTTCGCGCCGACAAAGCTGCACGAATCGAATTTCCTTCGCACAAACACGTTACGCATATCGATGCGCTCAAACTTGCATCCCTTTGCCTCGGACTCATTGATGCTGGCCCCGTCCTTGAACACGGCGTCGGAGAGATCGACCCTTTCGATGCTCAGGTAGCGGACCGCTTCAGCGAGCGTAATCCCTCGATAGTCCTCAAAGCCCTCATCAGTGCGTCCGAACGGCGATTCCGGCATAGAACCCATCCTCATGGACTTGGCGGCATCGAGAAGACGCCTTCCGGCCTGCTGCAACTGCTCTGCCTGCCATCTGGCACGTGCGTCTTTTGCCTGCATTACCCCCCTCCTCGAGCGCCATGGATTGAATTTTCCGTGGGCACTAGTGTAGTTAGTTGCCAGGTCCCCCTGCGCGACCCACTCATCGCTCCCAGCCCTCTGTTGCCATACCTGTTGACCACAGGTCGCCTTCGTCCGATTTAAAGGCGCCTGGGACAAGAGTCAGACGACTCTTGCCATAAACACCCCCCGTTCTCAACAAGAATCGAGCTTCAACCGGATGGCGCGTCGGCACGACCCGCAACGGTAAACCCCGACGTTGTCGAGCCGATTCATAGCTCTCCCTTCTGCGGCAACGTGACCCTTCAACGAGGCCGTGTATGGAGCTTTCCAGCAGCACCGGACGCCTGCATGCCGTGTGGACGCAGGCGCTTCAGACCGAAGCGTTTCAACGCAATGGCATTAACCAGGTCGACCTGATTGCCGTACTTCCCCGCGTGCGTGAACGCGCATTTCAGCGTCTGATGCAAGCCTTGCTGCGAGAGAGGCTGATACCGCCCGGGCGCATCCAACAAGCGCATGGGCGAAGCATCCTGCCGCTCGACGACGATGGCGCTTACCTCGCCTTTGGCAGCCTGCGGCCTGGGCCCATGGCCAGCTGGCACCTGGACGGTCCGATCCTGCTTCACCGCTCTCCGAATCCAGCACAAGAACTGGAACTTCCCTCGGACCTGATCGAACAATTGGTTCCCTTGCTGGACCCCATTCCCGGCGTCGAGGTGGTCGAACAGCTGAAACGCGAACTCGACGATAGCTTCCGCAACGACAGCCTGTGCCTGGCTTTTCATGACAATTGGAACGCGCGATTGTGGAAGCAGGCTCGCGACGCGCACACCGACAGCCTGTTGCAATGGCTGCGATCACCTGACGCGCCCCGCAACCCCACGCAGCTGCTGGAACAGTGGGGAACCCTCGGCCATCCATGGCACCCCGGGTACAAAGCCAAGCTCGGCATGGACACCCGGGAAGTCATTGACTGCGCTCCGGAATTCGAAGCGCACATGCGTCTTCCGCTTGCCGCGCTACACCGAGGGATCGCGCATACCGAGTCGATGTCGGAACCTGCCTATCCGACTTGGTGGCGCGGGGCTTTCCCATACGAAGCGCTTACCTGGGATTCGGCGCTACGCGCATTGGGCCGCGAGCCGGCAGACTTCCTTCCCCTGCCGGTGCATCCCTTTCAGCTTTCCACCCTCCGGGAAACATTCGCCGCCGAGATCGAACAGGGTCAATTCATCCTGCTAGACGACACGGCGATCGCAGGCCGGCCGGGCATGTCCTTCCGTACGTTGTGGACGGATGGCGCCGATCCGCGGCATACGCCCATGGTAAAGCTGCCCGTCGCGTTGCGCCTGACGAGCGTGCAACGCACGCTCACGCCCAGGTCCGCAAGGATGGGGCCACGCATCAGCCGTTTACTGGCGGCCATCCGGCAACGCGAACCGCAACTGGCTCGGTCTTGGGACTTCGTGCCCGAGCGGCACGGTATCCATGTCTTGTTGGAACCGGCCAACGACGAGCGCGCGCGCCACCTAGGCGTTCTCTATCGAGACAACCCGACAAGTCGATTGCAACGCGGTCAGATGGCGATACCCGTGGGCAGCTTGTTCGTAGAAGACCACACCAACGCCCCCTTGCTACGCCAATGGGTCGCGATCGCGCAAGGTGCAAGCGACCATCAGTCGGCACTGAGGTTCTTCCAGGACTATGTCGCCACGGCCCTACCCGGCCTGCTCGACCTATACCTGATCTACGGCATCGCCTTCGAAGCCCATCAACAGAACAGCTTCATGGTCATGGACGAGGCGGGTCAACCCTCCCGGCTGCTGATCCGCGACTTCGGCGATCTGCGCATCCACCGTCCCAGCCTGGTCCGGCAGGGTCTCACGCTGGAGATCCACGACCCCACGCTGACGCTCTTTGACGACCCCGACTTCGTACGCGCCAAGCTGCTGCACGCTGGCTTCATGTGCCATCTCGGCGAACTTGCCCTGCTGTGCCAGCGCCATTGGCCGGAACTGGATGAGCAAGCGCTCTGGTCCGTGCTCGCCCGGCAGGTCGCCGAACGCTTCGATCATGTCCGCTCACGGACCGCCCCCGACCGCTGGCGATCCGAACGCGCCGCGTTTCTCGAACGCCCCTGGCCCGCCAAGAGCTTCCTGCGCATGCGCTTGGCCCAGACCCAGAACGACATCACCGGCCAAATGGACAACCCGCTACGCGCGTGGATCGGCAATGCATGAATTTCGATCGCCGACAGCTCTCCCGGCTGGTGCTGATCCAGGCCTTTGCGATGGGCGCGATGGAAATGAGCGGCCCATTCTGGCCGCTGCGCCTGCGGGCATTGCTGCCCCCAGATCGACTAGATCAATTGTCGTGGCTGGCGGCGCTGATCTACATCGGGCCCGCGTTGTCGGCCATTGTCGCCACGCCCTTCTGGAGCGCGCTGGGCGCGCGTCGCGGACACCGCCCCATGCTGATCCGGGCACTGCTGGCGCTTGGCGCGTGCCAATGGCTAGCGGCCCTCACCACAAACGTCTGGCTGCTGATCGGCATCCGGGTGCTGCAGGGCGCCTTGGCCGGCTTCATCGCCGCGGCGCAGGCCTATGCCACCGCCGGCTCGTCTGGCGCGAATCGCGGACAGGTTCTCGCCCGCCTGCAATCGGCTACCGCCATCGGCTCCATGCTGGGCCCCGTCTGCGGCGGCCTATTGATGGACCTCTACGGATTCCCCTGGCTCTGCCTCATCGCCGGGCTGATCTGCCTGGCCTGCATGGTTCCCGTCCTGAGTCTGCCCAAGGACACGCCAGAGCCGGCCGCACCAATGGGCACCGGGACCACCGGACGCACCACCGCGCACACCTGGTTGCTGGCCCCGCTAGTGGTGATCACCCTCATCCAGGCGGCAAAGATGATGCCGCAACCGTTCTTCGCGCTGTATCTGAACGAAGTGCTGCACGCGCCCTCCTGGCTCAGCGGCGCAAGCTACGCCGCAAGCGCCTTGACGCTGGCCCTGTCCGCCCCATGGTGGGCACGCCTATGCACACCCCAGCCCGTCCACCGCGGCTGGCGCTGCCTGGAAGTCGCCTCCTGGGCCAGCGCGCTCACGCTCTGCCTGATGGCGCTGGCTCACGACACCATCACGTTCATCGCCACACGCCTGCTGTGGGGCCTATGGCAAGGCGCGCTCCTGCCTCTGGCCTACGTCCTGATCGGACATACCGCTCCCAACGCCTATCGCGCGATCGGCCTGGGCCTGGGCAACAGCGCCGCCAAAGCCGGAGCCCTGGCTGGGTTCGCCTTGGGTGCCGGCGCCATGTCATGGGCCAGCCTGCATTGGGGCTTTTGGCTGGTCGCACCGCTCTATGTCATCGCCGCGTTGAGCGTGCGCTTCCTGCGCCGGCTACCCGGTTGCCAGCAGCCACTCCCTACTCCCCCTGACCCACCCGCCACGCCATCCTCCTCGGAAATCAAGGACCCACCATGAAATCCCTTATCGCCGGCATCGCGCCTTTCCGCGTCAATCGACTCCCGCTCGTGCTCGTTTCCGCCTCGATGTGGACGCTGGGTATCAGCCCGTCCCATGCCGAGGAAGCCACCACCCTCCCCACCGTCACGGTCACCGCCACACGCGGCGAAGCCAGCATCGCCAGCATCCCCGGCTCAGTGCAGGTCATCGAAGCCGAAGAAATAAAGCGCCAATCCGGCGCCGGCCGCAAGGTCGCCGACGTCCTGGCGACCCTGGTGCCTGGCCTGGCTCCCAGCAGCGGCACCATGACCAACTACGGCCAGAGCCTGCGCGGACGCAACGTCCTGGTCCTGATCGACGGCGTGCCGCAAAACGCCAGCCGCGACAACTACCGCCAGCTCAACAGCATCGCGCCCGAGAGCATCGAGCGCGTGGAAGTGGTCTCCGGCGCCAGCAGCCTCTATGGCGCCGGCGCCACCGGCGGCATGATCAACATCATCACCAAGCGCAACAATGGGCAGGACCTGGCCTTCAGCAGCCGGGTCGGCATCACCGCCGACAAGGACTTCCACGGCGACGGCATGGCCTACGAACTGTTCCAGAGCGCCACCGGGCGCAAGGGCGCATTCGACTGGTACCTGTCCGGAGACTTCGTCAAACGCGGCGGGCAATTCGATGCCCTGGGCCAACGCATCCCACAGGACACCTCGCAGGGCAGTGAAATGGACACCCGCAACCATGACCTGACGGCGCGCTTCGGCTTCGACTTCACCCCAGACCGCCGCTTGACCCTGGGCCTGCAGGAGTTCCAGGACAAGCAGCGTTCCGACTACGGTTTCCAGGCGGTTGCTGGAGAAGCCCGCGCCGTATCCGGTCTGGACCTGGACGATCAACCCAAGACGCTCAATCGCGCCATCAACCTCAACTACACAGACCGTGCCTTCTTCGGCCAACGGCTCCAAGCCGAAAGCTACTGGCGCTACAACGAGGCGCTTTTCTATCCTGATCGCCCCAGGAAGAAGGCAGGCATCACCGCCACCGACAGCCGCGCGACGGTCTACGGACTGCGCCTTGCCATGGAAAGCCAGTTACCCAGCTTCAGCGGCATCCAGGGAACGCTGACCTACGGCGGCGACTACGAACGCGAGCAGTTGACCCAGGATGGCAGGCAATACACCGTGAAGGGACTGGTCTACACCCCCACTGGCCGCACGCTCGAACTGGGGCCTGACATGACCACCCAGACCCGCGCCCTCTTCCTGCAATCCGCCTGGGAAATGCAGGATTGGACCCTGCGCGCGGGCGTTCGTCGCCAATGGATTGACAGCAACGTCAAGGACAGCGTCGCCTATGGCGACATCCAGGCCACCGGCGTGGGCAACATCCTCCCGGGCGGCAAGCTCAAGTACAACGCCACGCTCTACAACCTCGGGGTGGTTCGCCACCTGAGCGATGCCCAGGACGTGTTCATCAACTTCAGCCAGGGCTTCACCCTGCCCGATATCCAGCGCTTCCTGCGCGACGTGCGCAGCGACTACGACATCCAGCAGCTGAACTCGCAGGCATTGAAGGTCGACAGCTATGAGATCGGTTGGCGCGGTGCGTGGGAGGTGGTGCAGGCCAGCCTCACGGCCTATCGAAACAACTCGGATGTGACGCAGTTCTACGACGCGAAGGATCGGGTACTGCGACTGATCAACCAAAAGGAGCGCGTGAGCGGGGTCGAGGCGAGCCTGGATGTCAATGTCGCTCGCGCTTGGAAGGTGGGTGGCAGTTATGCGTATACCAAGGGTGCGACCAAGCAGAATGGGAGCTGGATCGCGCTGCCGGCAACCCGGATCGCGCCGCCAAAGTTCACGGCTTATGTCAGTTATGCGCCTGGGTCGTATAGCGTGCGGCTGCAGGGGGTGCGGGTTGGTGGGTATGACGCGGCGGCTCGGGATAAGAATGGGCGCGAGACCGTGGGGTATACGTTGCTGGATCTGTTGGCTTCGGTGGAGTTGCCCAAGGGGCGAGTGGATGTGGGGGTCTATAACCTGACGAATCGGGATTATTACTCGGTGTTCATGCAGGCGAATGCGCGGGCGCCTTGGCCGCGGGCTCAGGGGAGGACTGTGGCGGTGAGTTATAGCGTGGATTGGTGAGGCTGGAGTGTCGATTCCGGCCAGCGATACCAGGTTGCGATGGACGGACCACCTTTCGCCTGAAAACGGATATTCCTTCCCGCCGCTGCATAACGGCAGAAAAGGCGCCGGGCGGCCATAACGCACATGAGCCGTGCTTAAATGGTAGCGACCATGTAATTCTGCATGTGCGTTCATAAGAAAACAAACAGCGACAAGAAATGGCGATACTCGACTTCAAGGAAATTCCTGAGGCATACCACGGCAAACCTCATAGTAAGAAAGAAAAGGGGATAGCGATGGGCAGCCCTGGGGCCTCCAACGGATCCGGGGTAACGCCAAGAATTTCTGCGGATTTGGATGCATTCGAGAAGTTCGCCAGCGAATTCTTCCAGCATGTCTGTGGATGCAAGATCATTCAGGCCATAGCCAGGGGACAGGACGGTGGCCGAGACCTGTTGGTCGAGGGTGAGCTATCTCCTACAGTAAAAGGCCGCCTGCTCATTAGCTGCAAACACAAAGCGAGCTCGGGAAATTCTGTCAACACAGACAAAGACGAGCCCAATGCCAAGGGGCGGCTCGACGCCAGTGGTGCCAAATTCTTCATCGGCTTCTACTCGACTATCGCGTCGGCTGGCCTACGGCGCCATCTAGAAGAGACACGGACAAATCACAAGGATTTCGATTTCCTCATATTCAACAGCTCGGACATCGAGTGGCGCCTGATCTCCGTCAACGAGCCTCGTGGTTGGCTACTTGCTGCGCGCTACTTCCCCAAAAGCATGGGCAACCTGTTTCGGCGCTTTGTCGTCCCGGTCAATTATTACAAGGCCGAGGACGTCAAGCATGAGAAGGCACGGTTTCTGTTGAAGGGTCCTTACGGTGGCACCCGAACGATGCCGTCGAATATCACGGCAATAGATGAAGTGAAGCGTGAGATGGCGGAGGAAGCCAATGATGCATTGACCTCTGATCTTTACTGCGTGTTCTTCTGTGACGCTCTGGTCGATTTCATCCGACTTCTACCCCACGCATTCGCTCATTTGCCGGGGGCAGACCCAACCAACCTTGAACTTGCGGAGGTTATGCCGAACTTCGCTGCAGCCAGAACCGACTTTGGCGACGGTCATCAAACGACCCTTCGCACCGTCGCGGCAATTTGGTCTTTCTGGGACGCCGGACGAGCGGTGAAATGGCTGGAGGACAAGATCACTGATCCCCTTGACACCGAACAGCGCTCTGCTTCCCAGGTTTTCACTACCGCATGCAGTGTGACGATTGGGCAAATTTCCCGCGCTTGCGACGGCACCTATCGCGACATTCTTGCTAGGCTGGTCGCATATTGCCCGGTGGGCATCACGACAGTCCCCTTCGGCGTACAAGTAATGAGAAACGGGAAGCGGCTGCAGCGGGAGAAGCACCTCGATACCAACTTCCAGAAGATCCTCTTGGACCTGAACGGCAAGGAGTTAGAGGAGCTGGATCGACACGGCGGACGTCATTCTGGCGAACGTGGCTGGAACGAACTGTGTGCCATCCTAGGTTGGGAAAAAGTGCTCAACAAATTGGATGCACAGGTAGCGGCGGCAATGCGGCAGGCTCCAATAAGCTTAGGCGATTTCGCACAGCCCTCGCAAATAGGATTTAATCGAACGGTCTATACCCAATGGCTGGAGAAGTCCCTGAACCTTTCTGTTCCAAGAGCATTCGGGGATGCCCCTGACACGGGCCAAGCCTGACATCCTTTGCATATGAAGTCGCGGCATCATGGAGCAATGAAAAAGGCACCGAAGCGCCTTTTTCATTTACCGTTCAAAAAGCGAAGCAGGATCACTTCCATTCTGTTATTAGAAATAAATAAAAATTATTATTTTTTAATTGGCTAGCCATTATTAATGGCTCGATGTCATTAAAAATATTACATACGGATGAGTGAATTTCATTCTCGCAATCCGTAGCCGTGATCGGCACCCGATCCTGACTATCGGTCATCGACCGTAAGATTGCTCGGGTCGATCACAACTGCAATGCCGTTCCCCGCCGCAAGCTCAGCCCCGTAGGCGCTTAGGTCGGTGACACCGGGCCGGATATCGAGCATATCGAACCGGGATGAGGCAAAGGCCATCGAGGATGCGCTCTCGCGCGAGAGCGTGACTTTGACCGCGAAGGTGATCGTCGAACCGGCGAACGTCACCGAGTTGAAATAGAGCGCATTAAGCGATTGCTCTCCCTCGGCCCCTTCAATCACGTCGAACTCGAAACGGGCGCGTGGCTCCCGGCTGAACATCATATCGAGAGCCATTTGGGCGGCGCGCGCCTTCCAGATGTCATCGAGCAAAAAGGCCAACCCTGGTATGACGCCGGCAAGGCTAAGCGTTTCGCGCCAGCGCTCTACGAACTCGAGCAGCCATGGAAGCTCGTCAATATGGGGACCAGTCAGCCCCCCTTCGGGAATGACGACCGGAGGCATACGGATCCCCCGCCACCCAAGTTCGATCGTTGCCGTCCCGCTGGCAAGGTAGCTCAGACCGCGGAGCAGTAAGATCCAGGCTTCGAGGTCGCGCTCGTCTCCACTGAGCGCGCCGTTGCTCTGAAGCTCAAGCCGGCCCTCCTTGAACAGCACGGTAAGCGCATCGTGTCGGATCACGAGCAGCGGCGCGCCATCAATCGGCGGGGGAACAGACGCCTCACACAGAAACAAAGCGGCCGGCCTTCGTGGCCCGTTACGAATAACTATCTCGCAAGGCCCCACGCCGGGCAGCTCGATCGGGAACTCCTCGATGCCATCGAGTAATGCTCCTTGATACGGTACACGAATGCCGAAACGCCGATCGAATGCTCGCATCTGCAGGGGCTTCATCGGAGCCAAGCCAGAGAGTACTTTGATCAGGTGATCCTTGCTTTCGACCCACATCAAGGCTTCGGCTTCGATACCGCCACCCTCGTAGCCAAGATTCGCGAGTTGGTTCCGTTTTCGCTCAGCGTAGGCAGCGACATCTTCCTCACACACCTCCGACAAGGCCTGACCGAGTCCCTCCGCCGTGAGTTCGAAACTCCTGCCCCTGCGATAGTCGAATGAAATGGACATCCGATTGATGTCCTTTCGCCCCTCAGCCTCCGCGCGTCGCAGACTCCGTAGGACGCGAGCAAGTTCGTCGCCGATAAGGTGAATCATATAGCCGGTGATAGGGGAGCCATCGGACCGCATTCGCATCACGACAACTGCAGCAGGAGCCACATCTTTTGCCAGGCGTTCAATCGCGGACAACTTTGCGACGACCCGACTGCCGCGTTCGCCAGCGGTGGTCTTGATTTGGATTTGGCACGCGCGGGGCAATCTTTGATCAAGGGTCATCCCAGCCGCTGCGGCGATCGGAAACTCGACGCGAAAATCCCAGCCGGTCCGATCACGGTCGCTCTTGTTGGCAGTCAATCGTGCCTGAGAGCACAGCGTCCGAAACCAATCCTCTCCCGCGTCTCCGAGTTCTTCCGGCGTAAGCGCTGCTGTCATCGATCATCCACGGCGGTGAGGGCCGACCGGCCAAGTCTTGCACGGTGCAGGCCTTCCGGCTCTTCTGCTATGGCCGCCGCGATCAAGCGCCACAGGGCCACAGCTTTGCCGCCGTTCGGTCGTGCCCACGCCTCGAACCGCTCGGCAAGCGCGGCGGGAACATAGGTTCCGACCATCTTGTGACCGGGCAGTACCGGCATAGGCTCACCTCCGTTTTATATCTGCCGCCACTAAACACATCCTGCCCTAGTCCCAAATATAAAGGCATCGCTTTCGCCTTTGGTCCTTCTGGGTAAAAGAAAAGGAGTGAGTACGAAGCGGTCAGTCTTGCGCCGTGCAAGCCCTGCTGGATAATAATACCAACTGTTTCAGTAACCGCGCTAGGTAACCACCATTCCACCCATAAAGAAAGCCCTAGGCCTCACGCCCACCGAGCAGTATCTAGCTAAGCTGGCTGATGATACGTTCCTCAACCTCTGGTCATGGCCCAATGTGTTCAAGAAGGCAGGTAAGGAGCTATGTGACCTTCTCGTCATCTGCGGTGACGATGTGCTGATGTTTAGTGACAAGCATATCGCGTGGCCGGATGCCCCTTTTGAACTCGCATGGAAACGCTGGTACAGCCGCGCGATCGGAGAATCCGCCGAGCAGATTCGCAAGGCGGAGCGCTGGCTAAAAACGAATCCGCAAACGATATTCTCGGATGGCAAATGCGAACACCCCATCCCGCTGAAGTTGCCGCCGATCGGGCAAAGGCGCGTCCATGGCATCTGCATTGCCTCCGGCGGAGAGCAAGCTGCTTCAGCCTACTTCAATGACCCGGATGGTACGTTCATGATCATGCCGCATCTTTGCGGGAGGGATCATGTTGACTTCACCCTGCCGCATCATCAGCCTTTCTGCATTGGCGATGTCGATCCCGGTGGTCCTTTCGTCCATGTGTTCAACATGGCAACCCTTGATATCGTCATGTCGGAATTCGACACAATTACCGACTTCACGAGATACCTCAATGCGCGTGCAGATCTCATTCGATCGGGAAAGCTATCGCTTTCACCGAGTGAAGCGGAGCTAGTGGCAAACTATCTGTTGATGATGGAGCCGAACGGGGAGCATCGGTTCCCTATGATTTCGGATGTGAAGGATGCCAACGTGGATGGGGACACGGCGATAGCATTTGTGCAGGGCGAATATGCCTATCTCGTCCGCTCCCCGGAGTATCAAAGAAGATGGACGGCGAACCGAATCTCGTATGAGTGGGACAGACTGATAGGCCTTTTCACCCACGGCGTCCTGAACGACACGCAATTCCGAATCCTAGACACCGATCCCACCGTCGAACTTGCGGAACGGGCGCTGCGGATTATGGCGAGAGAAGACCGTTTGCAACGGCGAGTGCTCGCTGAGGCGATCATCGGTGCGCGGGAAGCACTCGAAGCGCAGAAGATGGGACGGCTTGCCCGCATCGCCGTGACACATGATCGGTCTACGGGCGAAAAGGTAGCCTATGTCTTTCTTGTTCTCGCCGGTGCCAACACAATGGCGCAGGAAGATTATCGCCGTGTCAGAACAACTATGTTACAGACATACTGTCTCGCGGCCTTACACGACGACCGTGATCTGAAACTCTGTACTGGAATTGCTGTGATGGCGATCTCCGATACGGGCGACTCGGAGGATCTCGTTGCCTATCCGCAGCAAGAGTGGACACCGGAATTAATCGAAAACTTGCGCATGAATCGCGAGAATTTCGAAGTCCTGCAAAAGCCCCTAGAATTGAAAGCCACACCTATTCACGCAAGCGGCTTCCCTCCCGATCCTGCGTTTGAAGGCATGAGCCGACAGCAGCGTCGAGCGCTGCAGCGTCAACAGGCGAAGCAGCAGCGACCCGTCGCTAATCGGAGCCGCACGCGATAACGTTGCCCGCGTGCACTCGGATCGCCAACGCGCCCAGCACCAAAAGGAAAGGATAATAGCTCCGTGGGCATCGAGAATTTCAAACCTTACGATTCTGCCTGATGGTGCCCCGCAATGCTGATTGCTTCACCCTATTAGTTGGCCAATTAGGTTGACATCGTTTCACCGCTCGGATTGACGCGCGAAGCGCGCCTTTGACCCAAGAGCCAATAAAAAAGGACAGAGAGGTGATTTTGAAGAGGAACGAAAAATTCTATCGCTTCGGTGGAAAGAAGAATACGTCAGTTTCTTGACCTCGATTTGCTTGCTAAACTCGACGGCAGTGGAGGGAACGTTGAGTGTATATCGCAGAAATTCGAATCGAGAACTTTCGGCTGTTTGGTTCCGCCGAGAGTGCCTTTACGTTGCCGCTAAATCCTGGGCTTACCGCATTGGTCGGCCAGAACGATGCGGGCAAAACGGCAGTAATCGACGCACTCCGCCTGGTGCTCGGCACCCGCGACCAGGATGTGCTACGCATTGATCCGGCTGATTTCCACCAAGCCGCGCCGGGCGCTGAGCGCGCAGATCAGATAGTGATCCGCCTGACATTTCGTGGACTTACCACGGCCGATCGCGGCGCCTTCTCGGAATTCCTCACCTATGAAACGATCGGTGGCGCGGTCCAGACAGCGCTCATCATCACCTGGATGGCAAAGCGCAACACCAAGGAAGGAAGCTCACGCCGTGTGCTCCCGCCTGAATGGCGCACCGGCGCCAAGGGAGACGGGCCATTGCTGGATCTCGGAGCGCGGTCGCTGCTGACCGCGACCTATCTACGGCCCTTACGCGACGCGGAGCGCGCCATGAGTGCAGGTCGCGGATCGCGGCTGTCACAAATACTCCAGCACACCAAGGAGATTCGCGACACCGGCATCGGGTTCGACCGACATGCAGATCCGCCAGCCGACCCAAAAACGCTGAGCGTGCTCGGGCTCGGTGACTATGCCAGCCATTTGTTCGGCGAAAGCGAAGGCATCAAGCAGGCGCGCAAGCGCCTCAACGAGGACTATCTCGCGCCGCTGTCGTTCGCCAACGACTTGCTGCTGGCTCGGATCGGTGTCTCAGGCACACAGGAAGACAATCTTCGGCTACGGCAACTACTGGAAAAACTCGAGCTTGCCTTGACCGGGTCGGCCGATGCGGAGAGCGCCCATAGCCGAGGGCTGGGATCGAACAATTTGCTGTTCATGGCCTGCGAGCTGCTGCTGCTCGCCGCCGAAAGCGACGGCTTTCCGCTGCTGCTAATTGAAGAGCCCGAGGCGCATCTCCATCCACAGCGCCAACTTCGTCTCATGTCCTTCTTGCAGGAGCAGGCCAAAAAGGAACGCGCCGATGGCCAGCGCATTCAGATCATCGTCACGACGCATAGCCCTAACCTCGCCTCGGATCTGCATCTAGACAATTTGGCGCTGATCGAAGGTGGGCGCGCTTTTCCGCTATGCCAGGGCAACACTAAGCTAAGCCCATCGGACTATCGCTTCCTCGAGCGCTTCCTCGACGTGACCAAGGCAAATCTTTTTTTTGCGCGGGCAGTGTTGATTGTCGAAGGCGATGCCGAGAATGTCCTGCTGCCCGTGATCGCAAAGCTGCTCGACCGAGATTTCCATCACCACGGCGTGTCGGTGGTCAATGTTGGCGGCGTCGGCCTTGGCCGCTATGCGCGGATCTTCATGCGCGAAGATCCCGCGAAGGACGGTGCGATCAACATTCCGGTTGCATGCGTCACCGATATGGATGTGATGCCTGACGTGGCGCCATGGATCGTCGGCAAGCTCGAAGCAGGCCAGCCAGTGCCAGTTAGGCCACCCTCGAAGCGGCAATGGCGCGTCAAGGCGGATTTCCCCGACGACGCATTGGAGCAGCGCCGCACCGATCGCCGTGCCAAAGCTTCGGGTCAGAAGGTCGACACCTTCGTCGCAAACGAATGGACGCTCGAATATGATCTCGCGTTCCACGGTCTCGGCAAGCATGTGTTTCGAGCCGCATCTCTCGCGCTGGCGGACGACCGGCTCAATACCGGAACAGCCGTCCAAGCCGATGTCATCGCTGCCGCCGACGTTGCCTATCAGGCCATTGCGGAAGCCGCACCCGATCAAGAGACGCTCGGGTCGCATGTCTATGCGCTGTTCGAGGTCGACGGGGCGTCGAAGGCGATCGCCGCGCAGTATCTGGCTGAGCTGCTGGAGAAGGATGTCAAGGCTGGTGAACTCGACGCCAGCACCTTGCGCAATCTCCTCCCACCCTATGCCGTTGCAGCGATCGCGCATGTGACCGCGCCATTCGACGCACCGGCCGCAGCCCCAGCGGGCGAACCAGTGACGGCGGCCTGACCACGATGTTCGACGATCTCATCCGCGAACAGGACGTTGCTTGGGCGGCCGCGTTGATGGGGCTGGGACCTGACGGTTTCGCACCGGTCGACGGTGATGACAGCCGACTAAAGGCGATGCTCAATCTCGACACGGTCGATTTCGAGGCATGTCCGGGCAGCGGGAAGACGACCTTGCTGGTCGCCAAACTGGCGGTGCTGGCAATGCGCTGGCCGCATCGCCAGCAAGGTATTTGCGTGCTTTCGCACACCAATGCAGCACGTAACGAGATCAGCACCAAACTGAGCAATTCTGCCGCCGGTATCGCGCTTGCCCACTATCCGCACTTTGTTGGAACAATCCATTCGTTCGTGAACGAGTATCTTGCGCTGCCCTGGCTGCGCTCGAAGGGTATAGAGGTGCGCTGCATCGACACGCAGATCGCCCTTATGAAGCGCTGGGGCATGGTCCCGGACAATACACGCTGGGCATTGCAGCAGAACCGGCTAACGGAAACATGCCTGATCTACACGCAGCCCGACTACTCTGGCGGTAAGACTGGCAAATTTGGACCGCATACGCCAACCTATCAGGCGCTGGTCGATGCGCGCCGTGCGGGCAGCGAGCAAGGTTATTTCTGCTTCGACGAGATGTTCGTGTGGGCCAATCAGCTCCTCGACAAGCGTCCAGAGACGGCGATGGATCTGCGTCAGCGTTTCCCGCTGGTGTTCGTCGACGAGGCTCAGGACAATAGCGAGGAACAGTCGGCGCTGCTGCACCGCATTTTCTGCGCTGGCGATTCGCCGTCACGGCGGCAGCGCTTTGGCGATTCCAACCAAGCGATCTATGCGCGCCCCGGACTCGAGGGTGCGAACACCGATCCTTTCCCCGGCGCTGTCGTCCACGCGATGCCCCGCAGCTATCGCTTTGCCCAAGGGCTTGCCGATGAGGTGAAGGGCCTCGGCGTCACGCCACAAGCACTGATTGGTGCCGGCCCACCACCCCGCATAGATACCGATCCCAAGGCATCCGCAATCTTCCTATTCGACGATGCTACGGTGCAATTGGTGCTCCCCCGCTATTGCGCACATCTGATTGACTCGTTCGACGCGGCGGCTCTGGAGTGCGGAGTGTTCACCGCCGTCGCCGGTGTGCACGAACTTGATGAGAATGGCCGGGTGCCCCACGCGATGGGTCACTACGCGCCGAGCTATGATCCCAACTGTGCACGCAAGGAAACGGCACCGAACAGCTTCGCGCAATACCTGGCGCGCGCAAGGTTCGAGACGGCAGGCAGCGGCAACAGCGACAAGCTGGTCAACGCGACAGCCTCAGCGTTGCTGGCGGCAAGCGAGTTGGCAGGCGGCACGCACGGCAGGATCGCACGAAAATCACCCCATCGCCGGGTGGTCGATCTACTGGCCGAGACCGAAGCGCGCGCAAACTATCTCGCGCTGCAAGAGATGATCCTGACAAGCCGTGGAGAAATCACACAGGCCAATTGGAACGCGGCGGCGTTCCCGCTCGTCGAGTCGACCGTCAAACTGCTAAGCGGCTCTGCTGTGCTTGGCGCTGATGTCGCTGCCTTTCTCGCCTGGCCGCAGACCAACCCACCGCAAGAAGGCAAAGCGCCGATCCTCGCTCGGAACGACAACCTCTTGGCCTATCCAAGCGATGCCCCGCAGGTCCGGGTCCGGCTAGGGTCAATTCATTCGGTCAAGGGTGAGACGCACACCGCGACGCTCGTGCTCGACAGTTTCTATTTCGATCATCATCTGAGCGAACTAAAACCCTGGCTGCTCGGAGCGAAGACAGGTGGCTCGACGGTCAACAAGAAGGGCAAGACAGTATTCGAAGGTACGCGCATGCTTGGCCGAATGAAGCTCCATTATGTGGCGATGACGCGGCCGACTCACCTCCTGTGTTTGGCGATGCGCAAAGATGCGTTCGTCGACAAAGAACTTGATCTCCTCGCAAGGCGGGGTTGGACAATCATCGATTGCTGCGACGGTGCAGAGCCCTAGAAATTCTCGCTACAAGTCGCGTTGGTCAATTCACTCTTGCGCACCATCGCCAGCAGCAGCGTGGCCGCTGCCCATATGCATGGCGTCGTGCCGATACGCTCCATGTACTGGGGCACTAGGCCAACTTCATCGGGTGCCAGAGCCCGGTCGCGCGGCTCGAATTTGGCGATGGTCGTCGGGCGGACCAACTCTGCCGGATTCTCGACCTTCTAGCCGCGCTCGATGACCCACCGATAGACTTGCAACGCCATCTCTCGGGCGTGGGCGGCCGTTGCCAGCGCGCCCCACTCCACGATGGTATCTATCAGCGCCTGCAAGTCCTCTTCCACTATGGTGGCATGGTATCAGGCACCAAACATGGTATCGGGGTCAGTCAGTGCCATAAAAATGCGCTGACTGCGGCTGGCAAACCGTGGTAGACAAAGAGACACAAAAAAAGCCCGCATTTTCGCGGGCTTAGATATGTTTTGGTGCAGCCCAGTGCCAGACCGCAGGATCACTCCCACTCAATCGTCGCAGGCGGCTTGCTCGACACGTCATACACCACCCGGTTGATCCCCCGCACTTCATTAATAATCCGCGAGGAAACCCGAGCCAGCAACGGATGCGGCAGCGGCGCCCAATCAGCCGTCATGAAGTCAAACGTCTGCACAGCACGCAGGGCCACGACGTATTCATACGTACGGCCATCCCCCATCACCCCCACCGACTTCACCGGCAGGAACACGGCGAACGCCTGCGAGGTCAGCTCGTACCAGGTCAGGCCGCTGGCCTCGTCCTTGGTGTTGCGCAGCTCTTCGATGAAGATCGCATCCGCACGGCGCAGCAGCTCGGCGTACTCGTGCTTGACTTCGCCCAGGATGCGCACGCCCAGGCCCGGGCCCGGGAACGGATGGCGGTAGACCATCTGCGGCGGCAGGCCGAGGGCCACGCCGAGTTCGCGGACTTCGTCCTTGAACAGTTCGCGCAGGGGTTCCAGCAGCTGCAGGTTCAACGTGTCCGGCAGGCCGCCGACGTTGTGGTGCGACTTGATCGAGGTGGCCTTGCCGGTCTTGGCGCCGGCCGATTCGATGACGTCGGGGTAGATGGTGCCCTGGGCCAGCCACTTGGCGCTCTTCTGCTTGCCGGCTTGTTCCTGGAACACTTCGACGAATTCGCGGCCGATGATCTTGCGCTTGGCTTCGGGGTCGGCCACGCCGGACAGCTTGCCCATGAACTGGGCGGTGGCGTCGACGTGGATGATCTTGACGCCCATGTTCTCGGCAAAGGTCTGCATGACCTGCTTGCCTTCGTCCAGGCGCAAGAGGCCGTGGTCGACGAAGACGCAGGTCAGCTGGTCGCCGATGGCCTTGTGGATCAGGGCCGCGGCCACCGACGAGTCGACGCCGCCGGACAGGCCGAGGATGACTTCGTCTTGGCCGACCTGCTCGCGGATGCGGGCGACGGCTTCGGCGACGTAGTCGGGCATGTTCCAGTCGCCCTGGCATTCGCAGATCTCGTTGACGAAGCGGGCCAGCATGGCCTTGCCTTGCACGGTGTGCGTGACTTCGGGGTGGAACTGCACCGCGTAGAAGCGGCGATCTTCGTCGGCCATGCCGGCGATGGGGCAGGACGGCGTGGAGGCCATCAGCTTGAAGCCCGGGGGCAGCTCGGTGACCTTGTCGCCGTGGCTCATCCAGACCTTGAGCATGCCGTGGCCGTCGGCGGTGGCGAAGTCTTCCAGGCCTTCCAGCAGCTTGGTGTGGCCGTGGGCGCGGACTTCGGCGTAGCCGAATTCGCGGTGGTCGGAGAAGCTGACCACGCCGCCCAGCTGTTGCGCCATGGACTGCATGCCATAACAGATGCCCAGCACGGGCACGCCCAGCTCGAACACGGCGTGCGGCACGCGCATGGAGCCTTCTTCGTAGGCCGATGCGTGGCTGCCGGACAAGATGATGCCCTTCAGGCCCTGCGCCATCTGGTCGCGGATGAAGGCATCGTCGACGTCGCCGGGATGCACTTCGGAGTAGACGCCGGCTTCGCGGACGCGGCGGGCGATCAGTTGGGTGACTTGCGAACCGTAGTCGAGAATGAGGATGCGCTGGTGCATGGAGACTCTACCGGTAATGAATGAAACCGCAGTAAATAAAACCGCACCGGCAGACCCGCTGACTGATTTTGCGGTTCTGCCGGTGCGCGATGCATGACATTGTAGTTGACTGTACGGGGATCAGTCGGCGCGGTAGTTGGGCGCTTCCTTGGTGATCTGTACGTCGTGCACGTGGGACTCGCGGACACCGGCGGAGGTGATTTCCACGAATTCGGCCTTGGTGCGCATGTCGTCGATGGTGGCGGCGCCGCAGTAGCCCATGGAGGCGCGGATGCCGCCGACCAGTTGGTAGATGATGGCGAGCACGCTGCCCTTGTAGGGGACGCGGCCTTCGATGCCTTCGGGGACCAGCTTGTCGGCATTGTTGGCCGGGTCCTGGAAGTAGCGGTCGGCCGAGCCTTCCGTCATGGCGCCCAGGCTGCCCATGCCGCGATACGACTTGTACGAACGGCCCTGGAACAGCACCACTTCGCCCGGCGCTTCTTCGGTGCCGGCGAACATGCCGCCCATCATGCAGGAGAACGCGCCGGCGGCCAGGGCCTTGGCGACGTCGCCCGAGTAGCGGATGCCGCCGTCGGCGATCAGCGGCACGCCCGTGCCTTCCAGCGCCTTGGCGACTTCGGAGATCGCGTGGATCTGCGGCACGCCGACGCCGGCGACGATGCGGGTGGTGCAGATCGAGCCGGGGCCGATACCGACCTTGACGCCGTCAGCGCCGTACTCGACCAGCGCGCGCGCGGCGGCGGCGGTGGCGATGTTGCCGCCGATGACTTCGACCTTGGGGTAGTTCTGCTTGACCCAGCGCACGCCTTCCAGCACGCCCTTGGAGTGGCCGTGGGCGGTGTCGACGATCAGCACGTCGACGCCGGCGGCGACCAGCTTTTCAACGCGCTCTTCGGTGTTGCCACCGACGCCGACCGCGGCGCCGACGCGCAGCTGGCCCTGGGCATCCTTGCTGGCCAGCGGGTGCTCGGTGTTCTTGACGATGTCCTTGACGGTGGCCAGGCCGCGCAGCTCGAAACCGTCGTTGACGATGAGCACGCGTTCCAGGCGATGCTTGTGCATCAGGGCCTGCGCCTCGTCCAGCGTGGCGCCTTCCTTCATGGTGACCAGGCGTTCCTGCGGCGTCATGATGTTGCGCAGGGGCTGGTCCAGGTTCTCTTCGAAGCGCAGGTCGCGGTTGGTGACGATGCCGACCAGCTTGCGCCCTTCCACCACCGGCAGGCCCGAGATGCCATGCTGGCGCTGCAACGCAATGGCGTCGCGCACTTTCATCTGGGGGGTGACGGTGACCGGATCGATCACGATGCCGAATTCGTGGCGCTTGACGCGGGCGACTTCACGGGCCTGGGCGTCGGCGGACAGATTCTTGTGGATGATCCCGATGCCACCTTCCTGGGCCATGGCGATCGCCAGGCGGGATTCGGTGACCGTGTCCATTGCGGCGGACACAAGGGGGATATTGAGGGAGATGTTGCGAGTGAGGCGCGTGGCCAGGGAGGTGTCGCGCGGCAACACCTCGGAATACGCAGGCACCAACAACACATCGTCGAAGGTGAGCGCTTTTTGAACGAGACGCATGGGTAACTCCGGGCGCAAAGCAAGATTATACGCCGCTGACGTGTTTTGACTAGGTGTTGACCCTAGGTCGGCGCATGATTTTTGCGACTTTTTTCAATAGGCGTTGCGACCTTGCACTATTCCTTGCACCACTATTTTTACCCGGATTATATTGACAAGACCCCGGGCAATGCCCACAATGCGGATCATCAAATTCATCCGGGCGAATATCCTTCGCATTCCTCATGACGCAGACTGCCCTTCCCTCCACCCATACCGCGTTCGACGGCCACCGCCTGCTGGCGCGGGGCGCGCTCGCGGACGTGGCGCTGTCGGTCAAGCAGGCCCAGGCCGCGCGCGCCGACGCCGCCATCCTGGTGTTCGACGACCAGAGCGGCAAGCAGGTCGACCTGGACCTGCGCGGCGGCGAGGCCGAGATCCGCAAGCGCTATCAGCCGCCGGCGGCCGCCGCCGCAGCGCCTGATGAAGCGGACTCCGTCGAGGCCGCCCCGCGCGGCCGCGGCCGGCCCAAGCTGGGCGTGGTGCCGCGCGAAGTGACGCTGCTGCCGCGCCATTGGGACTGGCTGGCGGCGCAGCCGGGCGGCGCGTCGGTGGCGCTGCGCAAGCTGGTGGAGCAGGCGCGCCGCGACAACGAGGCGCGCGACCAGCGGCGCCAGCGGCAGGAGGCGGCGTACCACTTCATGTCGAGCATGGGCGGCAACCTGCCGGGCTTCGAGGAAGCCACGCGGGCGCTATACGCCGAGGATCGCGAAGGCTTTGCGCGCCAGGTCGCGCCATGGCCGCGGGATGTGCGCGACTACGCCCTGGCGCTGGCGTGGGCGGAGGCGGCGGCCTGAGCGGTGCGAGGCGGCGGCGGACCCGGCCGGCCGATATTGCTGCGCCCGGCCGCGGCCCCTGCTAAGCTCTTCTACATGGAAACCGGCCACCAGAACTTCCTGCTGTACGACGGCGACTGCCCCTTCTGCTCGAACTACGTGCGGATGATGCGGCTGCGCAAGGCCGTCGGCCCCATTGAATTGCTCGACATGCGCCAGCATCCCGATCTGGTGGCGCATTTCCGCAAGCAGGGCTATGACCTGAACGAAGGCATGCTGCTGCGGCTGGATGGCCAGGTCTATTGGGGCGCCGATTGCGTCAACCGGCTGGCGCTCATCAGTTCCGACAGCGACCTGTTCAACCAGATCAACGCCGCCGTGTTCCGCCGGCCGTGCCTGTCGGCGGCGCTGTATCCCTTCATGCGGCGCGGCCGCGCGCTGACGCTGGCGCTGCTGGGCAAGAAGAAGATGCCGGCCTGAGGGCCAGGGCTCTCGTCAATTACGCCCCCAGCCGGTTTCGCCGGCGCCGGTTCAAGCGGCCGACGCCGCCCGCACTTCCGCCACCTGCTCCAGGAATGCGCCCAGCGCCGGGTTGTCGTGCTGCGCTTGCCAGGCCAGGTACATGTCCGCATACAGGTCGCGCTGGCCCAGCGAGCGGAACTCCACTCCCTCCAGGCGCAATTCCCGCGCCGAGTCGGGCACGATGCCCACCCCCAGCCCTGCCCGCACCAGCGCCAGCAAGGTATGCGTCTGGCTGGCGCGCTGCACATAGTCGGGCTGCACGTCGGCCAGGCCGAAGGCGCCGACGATGCGGTCGTAGAAATACTTGCCCTCGCGCGGCGAATACAGCACGAACGGCTGGCCTTGCAGCAATCGCAGCGGCACCACCGCCTGCTCGCACAGCGGTGAGCCGGCGGGCAGCGCCAGCACCAGCGGTTCGCGCTCGATCAGGCGCGACGCGATGCCGGCCTGCTGCGGCACGCTGCGCGCCAGGATCGCGTCCAGCTCGCGCGCCACCAGCAGGCGCGACAGGTCGGTGCTGACGGTTTCGCGCAACTGGATCTCCACGCCCGGCAGCCGCTTGCGCGCCCGCATGATGAGCGAGGGCATCAGCCGGTACGACGCCACCGCCGTGAAGCCCAGGGTGATGTGGCCGGCGTCGCCGCCGGAGGTGCGCCGCGCGGTGGCGGCGGCGCGCGCCGAGTATTCCAGCAGGTGGCGCGCGTCGCGCAGGAAGCGGCGGCCGGCCGCGCTCAGTTCCACCTGGCGGCTGCTGCGCTCGAACAGCGTCACGCCCAGGTCCTGCTCCAGCAACTGGATCTGGCGCGACAGCGGCGGCTGCGTCATGCACAGCCGCGCGGCGGCGCGGCCGAAGTGCAGTTCCTCGGCCACGGCGATGAAACATTCGAGCTGGCGGAATTCCATCGATCCAATCCTTGAATTGATCAATGCTATTTATAGCTCGAACAGTCATCCATCGGCTGGCATTCCTATACTCGGCCGCAACGCCAGGCGCCTGACCGGCCGGGCCGGAAGGAGTGTCATCGCAGCATCGTTTTCCCCGCGGCCCGAGCCGCTCACTACAAAGAGAAAGCCATGGAGACAAGCCCCACCCACCGCCCGCGCCGGCGGCTCATCGCCGCCGCGCTGGCCCTGGCCACGTGTGCCATCCTGCCCGCCGCCGCGCGGGCCGCGCCGTACCCGGAACGCCCGATCAACCTGATCGTGCCGTTCGCCCCCGGCGGCGGCACCGACATCTCGGCGCGCCTGCTGGCGGCCGCGCTGGGCGACAAGCTGGCCGCGTCGGTGGTGGTGGACAACCGTCCGGGCGCCGGCGGCCAGATCGCCGCCGATCTGGTGGCGCGCGCCAACGCCGACGGCTACACGCTGCTGTTCGCCAATTCCGGCATGCTGGCCATCAATCCCTGGATCTACAAGCTGCATTCCGACCCGGCCAAGGCCTTCGCGCCGGTGTCGCTGTTCTCGGACCTGCCGTTCGTGCTGGTGGTGCCCGCCAGCCTGCCGGCCAAGGACGTGCCGGAACTGGTGGCGCTGGCGCGCGCGCAGCCCGGCAAGCACACCTATGCCAGTTCGGGCACCGGCGGCGCGCCGCACCTGTCGGGCGAGATCTTCCAGCAGGCCACCGGGGTCGACCTGATGCACGTGCCCTACAAGGGCGGCGGCCCCGCCATGACCGACCTGATGGCCGGCCGCGTCGACATGCTGTTCGCGTCGGTGCTGGAGACCATTCCCTACGTCAACTCCGGCAAGCTGCGCGCGCTGGCGGTGACCGGCGCCACGCGCTCGCCCGCCCTGCCGAACGTGCCGACCATCGACGAGGCCGGCGTCAAGAATGCGCAGACCGGGTCGTGGACGGCAGTGCTGGCGCCCGCGGGCACGCCGCAGGCGGTGATCGACAAGCTGTCGGCCGCGATCCGCAACATCACCAATGATCCGGCGATGAAGGCCAAGCTCGAATCGCAGGGCGCGGTGGCGCATGGCTCCACGCCCAGGCAGCTGGAAACGCTGGCGGCCAGCGAGCGCGAGCGTTACGGGCAGATCATCAAGACACGCCATATCCAGGTGCAATGACAACCTGGCGGCGCCGGTCCGCGAACCGGCGCCGCCGATCCTCTCTTCCTCAACAGCGGTTCCGCCCTCCCCGGCATCGCCGCAGCAAACGTAGCGCCCACTCCATGACCGTTCCCCAAGCTTCCCCCACCACCGACCTGCTGATGGTCGGCCCCCTGCTGCCCGAGCTGACCGCCGAGCTGGAGTCGCGCTACCGCGTGCACCGCTGGTGGCAAAGCCCCGACCAAGCCGCGCTGCTGCGCGAGCACGGCCCGGCCATCCGCGGCATCGCCACCAGCGGCCGCTTCGGCGCCACGCGCGAGCTGATCGAGGCGCTGCCGGCGCTGGAGGGGGTCTTCAGTTTCGGCGTCGGCTACGACTCCATCGATCTGGCGGCGGCGCAGGCGCGCCAGGTACTGGTCACCAACACGCCGGGCGTGCTCGACGCCTGCGTGGCGGACACGGCGCTGGCCTTGATGCTGGCGGCCTCGCGCCGCATCGCCGAGGCCGACCGCTTCGTGCGCGCCGGCCGCTGGCCGCAGGAAGGCTTCGGCCTGGGCGCCCGCATGAGCGGCAAGCGATGCGGCATCGTCGGGCTGGGCAATATCGGGCTGCAGATCGCGCGGCGCGCGGAAGCGTTCGACATGCCCATCCTGTACACCAACCGCAAGCCACGGCCGGACGCGCCGGCGCATTACCGCTACCGCCCCAGCGTCACGGCGCTGGCCGCGGAGTGCGATTTCCTGGTGCTGGCGGTGCCGGGCGGCGGCGCCACGCGGCACCTGGTCGACGCCGAGGTACTGAAAGCGCTGGGTCCGCAAGGCTGGCTGATCAACATCGCGCGCGGCACGGTGGTGGACGAGGCCGCGCTGGTCGAGGCCCTGCAGGCCGGCCGCATCGCCGGCGCGGGCCTGGACGTGTTCGAACACGAGCCGGCCACACCCGCCGCGCTCAATGCCATGGACAACGTGGTGATGCTGCCGCACATCGCCAGCGGCACCCACGAAACGCGGCGGGCGATGGCGGACCTGATGCTGGCGAACCTGGATGGCTGGTTCCGCAATGGCGTCGCGGTGACGCGCGTGATCTGACGCGGCGGGGCGCCCTCGACGTCTCGGGAAAACCCGCGATCCGGCCCTTTTTGTCCATTGCATGGACACGGCGCCTTTCAATTTATCGCATATCTGATAAATTTCTCACCGCACTGGCTCGTGCCGGCGAGCTGTTGTGCTTGTTGTTGTAAGTTTTTTCCGGCCTTCGGGCCGGATTTTTTTTGTCCAGGATCGCGTTCGGCGAGCCTATTGGTCGATCCGTATCGACAACCCGTCGTCCTCGACGGTGATGGCGCGCACGCGGATGGTCCAGCCGGCGTTGATGGCCTCTTCCTGGTCGTCGAACACTCCGTATTCCGTCACGGGCACCGCCCCGCGCAGCGTGCGGCCATCGGCCGACAGCCCCTGCGCCTCGATCATCGGCAGATAGCCGTCCTGTACCTGGACCGCGCCGCGCGTGATCTGAAATCCGTCCACCACGTCCATGATGTCTCCTTGTTGGCAATAGGCCATGGTAGCCTGCCGCCAAAACTTTCCGGAGACACCATGTTGACCCTCAGCCGAATCGAGCCGTCCGCCTGGGCGCAAGCCTTTCCCCTGATCAAGCAGTTGCGCGCGCTGGACGAGGCGGAATTCCTGCAGCGGGTGCGCCGGCAATCGCACAGCGGCTACGAACTGGTCGGGGCTTACCGCGACGGCAAGCTGATCGGCGTGATGGGCATGCGGCCGGTGCACACGCTGGCGCGCGGTCCGCATCTGCATGTCGACGATCTGGTGGTCGACGAAGCGGTGCGCGGCAGCGGCGCCGGCCGCGCGCTGATGGCCTACGCCGAGGCCGATGCGCGCGCCCGCGGCATGGGCGCGGTGTTCCTGGATGCCCGGCCCGACGCGATCCCGTTCTATGAGCGCGAGCAGTACACGCTGCATCCCGCGCCGTCGATGAAGAAACTCATCAGCCAGTGACTGTCCCCAACGCGGCGCGCGCCGAGGCGCCGCGGTCCCCGCCCCCTCGATCCCGTTGCCACCGATCATGAGATTCGACATCTACCGCCGCCTGCAGCTGGATATCGTGCGCGAGGCCGGCCAATGGGCCGTGTACCAGTCCGTCGCGGGCAAGCGCGTGCGCGCCGAAGAGATCGTGATTCCGGCGGATGTCACGGAAGACGAACTGGCGGCCTACCTGGACGACCTGTATCACGAGATGGCGCGGCCGGGCGACATCGTGGCGCGGCTCGCCTGAGCGCGCCGCGACGCCAGCCGCCGGGCTGGCGCTGAAACGAGCCGCTGAATGCGGTGCTGAAAGGGCCCCTGAACAGGCTGCTGAATAGGCCACTGAAGCAGGACGCTGGACGGACCGCTGAACGCCCGCCACTGGCCGCGGCCCTGGCGCGGGAGTATCGTGAAAGCCGGCCGATCGCTCCAGGAGCCCGCCGTGTCCAACACCCCCGCCATCGAGGCCAGCGCCTCGCAATTGGGCAACCTGACGCAGTTCCTGATCTGGGTTGCCGAGCAGCCGCGCACCTACGCCGACATCATGGAGGCCTGGCGCACCTCGTGTCCGCGCCTGTCCGCCTGGGAAGACGCCACCAGCAACGGCCTGGTGGACCTGGCCCGCCGCCCTGGCGGCGACGCCCCCGTGGCCACCTTGACACCCAAGGGCCGCGCCTGGCTGGCCACGCGCCAGGCCGGCCAGTTCACGACGGAACGCTAGGACGCCGGCAGCGCGTCGCCGTCCGCGCGCAGTTGCGCGCGCAAGCTGGCGATGAACGCCTTGGCGGCCTCCGGCAGGACGCGCCCGGCCAGGGTCTGCACTTCGAAGTGGCGTTCGTTCATTTCGCGGTCGCGTAGCGGCACGGCCACCACCTGCCGTCCGCGCAGGCGATAGCGGATCGCCAGTTCGCCGCAGAACGCCACCCCGCCCCCGGCGCCGGCAAAAGCCACCAGCGCGTCGACGCTGCGGCTGGAGAAGGCCGGCTCGCACTGCAACTGCTGGCGGCTGCAACTGATGTCGATCAACTGCCGCAAGGTGGAGTCGGCATCGGGCAAGGCCAGCGGATAGGCCATCAACTGCGCCAGCGACACCTCGGGCAGGCCGGCCAGCGGGTGATCGGTCGCCACCACGGCCCGCACCGGCGCGGGCATGCGCAGTTCAACCCGCACGTCGCGATGCGAGGTCAGGCTGAGCGTCACGCCGACGTCGGCCGCGCCATCGCGCACCCGGGCCGGCACCTCGCGTTGCGAGCACACGTCCAGCGTGAAGCGGATGCCCGCGTACTGCTGACGGAAATCCGCGATGGCTGCCGGCAGGAAGTCATGCACGAAGCCCTCGGTGCACACCACCCGCACCAGTCCCTGGCGCAAGCCTCGCAGTCCCATGATTTCGCCGGCCACGCGGTCCACGTCCTGCTGCGCGCGCTTGGCGTGGGCGGCCAGCAGTTCGCCGGCGGCGTTGAGCGCCATGCCGCGCGAGCGGCGCTCGAACAGCAAGGTGCCCAGTTCGCGTTCGAGCCGGGCGATCTGGCGGCTGACCGCCGACGGCGCCACGTCCAGCCGCTCCGCCGCGACGCTGACCGAGCCGCAGCGCGCCACTTCCAGGAAGTAGCGCACGGCCATTTCCTGCAGGATTTGTGGGTTCATCGGGTTTGCCCTTGGTTTGCGAAAAACGCAATGAACGATTCTAGCAATTCATATTGCCGCAATGCATGACCCCCGCCTAGGATGTGACCGTTCGATGACATCACCCCTTTGGCGCGCAGTCATGATCCCGTCCCACGCTTCGGTTTCCGCTTTTTCCTTGCAGGCGTTGCGCGCGGCGCGACCGCTGCTGTGGACGCGCCCAGACAACGCCGCGACCGGCGCCGGCGTCGCCTTCACCCTGGCCGATGTGCAAGCGGCGCATGACCGCTTCGCGCGCTTTGCCCCGCTGCTGGCGCAGTTGTTCCCGGAACTGGAGGCCGCCGCGGGCGTGATCGAATCGCCGCTGCGCGACGCCGCCGCCATGCAGCAGGCGCTGGGGCTGCCGGCGGCGTCGGGGCGACTGTGGATCAAGGCCGACCACGCCCTGCCGGTGGCCGGCTCCATCAAGGCCCGCGGCGGCATTCACGAAGTGCTGGAGTTCACCGAGAAGCTGGCCCTGGCGCATGGCCTGGTCGCGCCCGGCGATGACTACCGCAAGCTCGGCGCGCCCGCCGCGCGCGCCTGTTTCGCGCAATACCAGGTGGCCGTGGGCTCGACCGGCAACCTGGGCCTGTCGATCGGCGTGATCGCTTCGGCGTTGGGTTTTCGCGCCGCCGTGCACATGTCGGCCGACGCCAAGGAATGGAAGAAGGCGCGCCTGCGCGCCCGGGGCGTCGAGGTGGTGGAACACCCCGGCGACTATGAAAAGGCCGTGGCCGCCGGCCGCCGCCAGGTCCAGGCCGATGCGCACGGCTACTTCGTCGACGACGAACGCTCGGCCTCGCTGTTCCTGGGCTACGCGGCGGCTGCGCTGCGGCTGCGCGAACAGATCGCGCAGGCCGGCATCGTGGTCGATGCCGAGCATCCGCTGTTCGTCTACCTGCCCTGCGGCGTGGGCGGCGCGCCGGGTGGCATCGCGTTCGGCCTGTCATTGCTGTATGGCGCGCACGCGCACTGCTTCTTTGCCGAACCGGTGCAGTCGCCCTGCTTCTTGCTGCGCATGATGGCCGGCCATGGCCAATTGCCCGGCGTGCCGGTGCCGCCGTCGGTCTACGACATCGGCCTGACCAACCAGACCGAGGCCGACGGCCTGGCGGTGCCGCGCGCCTCCGACCTGGCGTATGCCGCCGTCGGCCAGTCGCTGGCCGGCGTCTACACGGTGGCCGATGACACGCTCTACGGCGACCTGGCGCGGCTGCACGACAGCGAAGGCCTGCGCATCGAGCCGTCGGCGGCGGCCGGTTTTTCCGGTCCGCGCCAACTGTTGGGCAGCCTGGCCGGGCAGCAATGGCTGCGCCAGCGCGGCCTGCGGCCGCATCTGGCGCGCGCCACGCACCTGGCCTGGACCACGGGCGGGCTGTACGTGCCGGCCGAGGAGTACGACCGATTCCTGAGCCGCGGGCAACGACTCGCGGCCGCCCCCCAGGCGCCGACCGGCGCGCCGTCCCTCCACCACTCTCGTCGAGCATGACCATGAAGACTGCCTTGATTGCCCTTGGTGTCACCCTCGCGGGCGCCCTCGCCGCGCCCGCCCCGGCCAGCGCCCAGGCCGGCTACCCGACCCGTCCCATCACCCTGGTCGTGCCCTTCCCGCCCGGCGGCGCGACCGACGTGCTGGGCCGCGTCATCGCGCAAAAGCTCGGCCAGGAACTGGGCCAGACCGTGGTGGTGGAAAACCGCGCCGGCGCGGGCACCGCGATCGGCGCCGGCTACGTCGCCAAGGCCGCGCCCGACGGCTACACGCTGCTGGTCAGCTCCGGCACCACCTTCACGGTCAACCCGGCGATCCAGGCCAAGCTGCCGTACGACCCGGTCAAGAGCTTCGAGCCGCTCGGCATCGTCGGCCGCACCGGCCTGGCGCTGCTGGCCAACCCGCAGGTGCCGGTCAAGGACCTGAAGGAACTGGTGGCCTACGCCAAGGCGCGCGAGAAGGAACCGCCCGCCTACGGCTCGTTCGGCGCCGGCACCACCGCGCACTTCGTCGGCGAGGCGTTCCTGGCCGCCGCCGGCATCAAGATGATCCACGTGCCCTACAAGGGCAGCGCGCCGGCCATGACCGACCTGATCGGCGGCCAGATCCCGTTCTCGGTCGACACGGTGGCCGCCGCGTTGCCGCAGAGCAAGCTGGGCAAGGTGCGGGTGCTGGCGGTGTCGGCCCCGGCCCGCTCGGCCTTCCTGCCCGACGTGCCGACCTTCGCCGAGCAGGGCTATCCGTCGGTGGCCATGGACACCTGGCTGATGTTCACCGCCCCGCGCGGCCTGCCGGCGGACGTCAAGAAAAAACTCGAAACCGCCTTGCGCGCCACGGTCGACTCGCCCGACGTGCGCAAGAGCCTGGAGGCGCAAGGCTTCGAGGCGGCCTTCTCCAGCGCCGCCGAGGGCGAAGCGCTGATCCAGAAGGAACTGCCGCAGATGCGCGATGTCGCGCAGCGCGCCAACATCAAGATCGAATGAAGGATGCTGTCATGACCCTGGACGATTCCCTGGTTTCATTGTCGGCCGTGGAGCTGCGGCGCCTGATTGGCGCGCGCCAGCTCTCGCCGGTCGAACTGCTGGAGGCGTGCATCGCGCGCATCGCGGCGGTCAACCCCTATATCAACGCCGTCACCGCCACCGCTTTCGACCGCGCCCGCATCGAGGCGCGCGCCGCCGAACAGGCGGTGATGGCCGGCGACACGCTGGGCCTGCTGCACGGCCTGCCGCTGGGCGTCAAGGACCTGGAGCCCACCGCCGGCCTGCTCACCACCTACGGTTCGCCGATCTACCGCGACCACGTGCCGGCCGAGGACGTGACGCTGGTGGCGCGCCTGCGCCGCGCCGGCGCCATCGTGGCCGCCAAGACCAACGTGCCCGAGATGGGCGCGGGCGCCAACTCGCGCAACACCGTGTGGGGCGCGACCGGCAATCCCTTCAACCCGAACCTTAACGCCGGCGGCTCGTCGGGCGGCTCGGCCGCCGCGCTGGCCAGCGACCTGTTCCCGCTTTGCACCGGGTCGGACACCGGCGGCTCGCTGCGCATCCCCGCCGCCAAGTGCGGCGTGGTCGGCTTCCGGCCGTCGCCCGGCGTGGTGCCGAGCGTGCGCAAGCCGCTGGGCTGGACGCCGATCTCGGTGGTCGGCCCGATGGGCCGCACCGTGGCCGACGCCTGCCTGCAGATGGCCGCCAGCGCCGGGCCCGACGCCGGCGACCCGCTCAGCTATCCGCTCGATCCGCTGCAGTTCCTGGCGCCTGGCGTCGCCGACCTGGGCCGGCTGCGCGTGGCCTACAGCGAAGACTTCGGGCTGTGCGACGTGGACGACGGCATCCGCGCCACCTTCCGCGCCAAGATCGCGGCCATGCGCCATCTGTTCGCGGCCTGCGATCCCATCGACATCGACTTCGGCGAGGCCCACCGCTGCTTCGACGTGCTGCGCGCCGAGGCCTTCGTGGCCGGCATGCGCGACGCCTACGAGAAAGACCCGGCCAGCCTCGGCCCCAACACCCGCGCCAATTTCGAGATGGGCGCGGCCATGAGCCTGAAGGATTGCGCCTGGGCGCAGGCCGAGCAGACCCGGCTGATCAAGCGCTTCCAGCGCGCCTTCGACGACTACGACCTGATCCTGTCGCCCACCACGCCGGTGTCGCCGTTCCCGTGGACGCAGCTGTATGCCGAGGCCATCAACGGCAAGCGCCAGGAGAACTATTACCGCTGGCTGGCGCTGACGTATGTGATCACGCTGACCACGCATCCGGCGCTGACGCTGCCTTGCGGGCGGGATCACCAAGGCATGCCGTTCGGCTTGCAGATCGTGGGCCGGTTCCGCGGGGATCGCGAGGTGCTGGCGGCGGCGCAGGGGATGGAGTCGGCGTTCGCGGGCATCGCCGAACTGCAACGGCCGCGGCCGGACCTGGCGGGGCTGAAGGCGGCGGAGCCGGCGTTGACGTCGATCGTGACGGCGCCGCCGGGCACGGCATCGGGCGGCGCGGCGGGGAGCGTGTCGGCGGTGTGAGGCCGGGGCTGGGCCGGCGCTATCATTGGCGTTGCCCGATCCCCCCTTGCCGCCGCCCCCCATGACCTCCCCCATCCTCATCGAACGCCTCGCCGAGCATCACTTGCCCGGCATGGCCGCGCTCCACAACGATCCCGACGTCGCCCGCCAGGTGCTGCAGATGCCCTACCAGCCGCCCGAGCGCTGGCGCAGGCTGCTCGCCCCGGACAACGAGCGCCTGCTGGCGCTGGTCGCCACCCACCTGGGCGAGGTCGTCGGCAGCGCCAGCCTGGAGCAGGCTGCGCGCGTGCGGCGCAGCCATTCGGGCGCCATCGGCATGGGCGTGGCCCGCGCCTGGCAGGGCCAGGGCATCGGCAGCCGGCTGCTGAGCGAGCTGCTGCGGGTCGCGGACGACTGGATGAACCTGCGCCGGGTCGAGCTGATGGTCTATTGCGACAACGAGGCCGCCGTCGGGCTGTACCGCAAGCATGGCTTCGAGGTCGAGGGCCAGCTGCGCGACTACGCCATCCGCGATGGGCGCTACGCGGACGTATACAGCATGGCAAGGTTGCGGACGCCGCTGGCATAATCCGGCGGCACGTCTTCCCTCGGCCAGCCGGCATGGCCCGGCATTCAAGGACATTCCCCATGCGCGCATTGCCTTGCGCCCTTCTCGCCTGCGCCCTGCTGGGCGCCGCTTTCACCGCCCAGGCCGGTGATGTCGACAAAAGCCGCTGCACCTACAAAGGCATTCCGCTGCGCGGGTCGGTCAAGTTCGTCACCGCCTTTCCCGACATCAAGGTCAAGATCGTCGATGCCTTCGCCGACATCCGCGTAAAGCAGGTCGGCGCCTTCCCCAACAGTTGCGGCGAATGGAAGATCGTCGATGCCTTTCCCGACTTCACGGTCCAGTTGGTGGACGCGTTCCCCGACGTGACCGTCAAGTGGGTGGAGGCGTTTCCCGGCACGGACTGACGCCGGGCCGCCGCGTCAGCGCTGGCCGGCGGCCCGGGGCGGCGCGCAGCAATGGGCGGTGTCGATCACGCGGCCGCGGCAGGCCGCCAGCATGGGCGGATTCCTGCACAGCAGCGCGTTGGCCGGCAGCGTCAGCCGGAAGCCCTGGTCGAGCATGCACAGCTGCGCGGCGGCGATGTCGTTGAGCAGCATGTCGTCGCCCGGCTCGATCACCGAGGCGTAGCCGCACGCCCGCATGGCTTGCTGCACGCGCTGCGCGTCGGCGTCCGGCCGGGTCCATTGTTCATAGGCGGGCGGACGTTGCCGTGACTCCGCCGCCGCGGCGTCGTCGGTTGCCGGGCAGGCCGCCAGATGGGGATGGGTGTCGCAGTAGGTGTGGCGCTCCTGGTAGGCAAAGCCCTTGCCGAGCATGCACTGCTCACCCCGCGCATAGTCGTTGTTGGTGATGGTCGCGCCGTCGACATGGCTGGCGCTGGGAAAGCCGCAGTCGAGCAACGCGCCGCGCACCCCCTGCTGATCGACCCCGGGCTTGGCCCACAGGGCGTACAGCGGCGGCGGGGGCTGCATCGGCCGGACATTGATGCAGGCGCTCAAGCCGAGGCACAGCAACGCCGCCAGCGGGCGCAACAGGCGCGCGCGATCACTCGCGGCGCCGCGCCGGCCGGCGGCCAACGGCGTGGCGCGCCCGGCGTTCAGTGTTGGTGTAGGTGTAGGCATGGACAAGCGGCGTTATTCGGACCCAATTCTATATAGCGCCGCCAGGCAATGCCATTCGGGTCAAAAAAAGAAAATAATCTCCTCGGCCTGCATCCAATAACGGCTCTCGCGTGTAGTACCTGCAACGGCGCACATTCCGTGCGCCGTACCCGCAGATTCCTCTTCCGCAGGAGACCGCTCATGACGACTCGCCCCTTCCCCGCCACCGGCCATTTCGCTGCCGCCCTGCTGGCCGCTTGCGGCCTGCTGCAAGCCGCCCCTGCCATGGCGGCATCGCAAGACGCCCTGCCCGCCGCCGTCCAGGTACCCGCCGGCCACAAAGTGGCCTGGGAAACCGTCGGGACCGGCGACATCACCTATGAATGCCGCGCCAAGGCCGACGCCAAGGAGCAGCTGGAATGGGCGTTCGCCGGCCCGAAGGCGGTCCTGAAAGACCGCCAGGGCAAGCAGGTCGGCACCTACTACGGCCCGCCCGCCACCTGGGAGGCCGCGGACGGCTCCAAGCTGACCGGTACGCAAGTCGCCGTGGCGCCGGCCGGCGCGGGCAACCTGCCCTATCAATTGGTCAAGGCCAATCCCGCCGTGGGCGCCGGCGCCCTGACTGGCGTCGCCTACATCCAGCGCACGGCGCTCAAGGGCGGCGTGGCGCCCCAGACGCCGTGCACCACGGCCGGCCAGCGCAGTCAGGTGTCCTACCAGGCCGACTACCTCTTCTGGAAGGCGGACTGACACCCAGCGGGCGGCGGCGGGAGTCCGGTAACATGCCTGCATCCGCCGCCGCCCGGCCCTTGCCCGGGTCCACGCCCACCGCCACTGCCCCCGCCTGCATGCCGAACCGACCTGTTCCGGATTTCGATTACGAAGCGGCCCTCGCGCAGTGCGCCGCGGGGCGCCGCACGGCGCTGGAAGCGCTGTATCGCCAAGAAGGGCCGCGGTTGCTGGGCGTGGCCCAGCGCATCGTGCGCGACCGCGCCCGGGCCGAGGACATCGTGCACGACGCCTTCGTCAATATCTGGAACCGGGCTGACAGCTTCGACGCCGCGCGCGGCTCGGCCCGCGGCTGGCTCTATCGCGTGGCCCGCAACCTGGCGCTGAACGCCGTGCGGGACGAGCGCCACGAAACCGCGGTGGACGACGATACCGCCGCCGCGCTGGATGCTCGCGACGCGATCGACGCCTGGCATGACACCCGCGACGCTTTCGACTGGCGCGACAGCGCCGGCCGTATCGGCCCCTGTCTGGAACAACTGGAGCCCGTGCGCCGCAACTGCGTGCTGCATGCCTACGTCGAAGGCCTGTCGCACAGCGAAATCGCACAGCGCCTGGGCGCGCCGCTGGGCACCGTCAAAGCCTGGATCAAGCGCAGCCTGAAAGCGCTGAAGGAATGCCTGGCATGAGCGCCTTGCCTGACACCCCCGACGGCCTGGACGAATTGGCCGGCGAATACGTGCTGGGCACCTTGCCCGGCGCGCGCCGCCGCGACGTCGAGGCCCGGCTGCCGCACGATGCCGCGCTGCGCGCCGCCGTCGACCGCTGGGAAGAGCGCCTGCTGCCACTGACGGATCTGGCCGCGCCGGTCGAGCCGTCGCCCGGGCTGTGGCCGCGCATCGAGACAACGCTGTATCGCCAACACGCTGCCCGCCAGGCCGGCCGGCCGCGGCGTCCGGCCTGGTGGGACAGCCTGTTCTTCTGGCGCGGCGCGGCCGCCAGCGGCGTGGCCGCCGCGCTGGTCCTGGCCGGCGCCCTGGCCTTGCGTCCCGCGCAAACGCCCGGCCCGGTGCAATACATGGTGGTACTGGTCGCCCCCCAGTCGCAGACGCCCGGCTGGGTCGTGCAGGCCCAGGCCGGCCAGCGCGAGGTGCAACTGGTGCCGATCGCGGCGGTGCAAGTTCCGGCCGATCGCGCGCTGGAGTTCTGGACCAAGGCCGACAGTTGGGCCGGCCCGGTGTCGCTGGGCCTGGTCAAGCCGGGCGAACCCGTGCGCATCCCGCTGGACAAGCTGCCCCCGCTGGAACCCAACCAATTGTTTGAATTGACGCTGGAGCCGGCCACCGGCTCGCCCATCGGCAAACCGACCGGCCCGATCCAGTTCATCGGCCGAGCGGTAAAGGTGATGTAATTCCGGCGCTATCGTGCCGGCGGACTGACCTCTTGCGGAACGGACCGCGCTTGACCTTCGAATCCGCGGTGCAGTTTCAGGGTTTTCCTGTGTATTTGGTGGCCATGCGCTTTGATAGGCTGACCGTGCGTTACACACGATAGAGGGGTATGCCATGGCAACCCGCGTCAAGCTCCTGTACTTCAAACCCACAAGCGTTCGTGCGCGCCTCTGGCCCGTTGGCATCGCCCTGAAATGGACGCTTGGCCTGATACCACCGCCGCAGTCCGTCACCATGGGCCAGGTCCAATACGGGATGATCAGGCAATCAGAATTCACGTTCTGGGTCTTCGCCCTCCGAGTCGCACTCATGGGTGAAGCGATCATTGTGACCAGGAACGGACAGTGGGATCCCGCAGGCACCGTCGACAGCTGCGGCGTTCATGCCTTCGGTCGAAACTTCGAGCTGCTGCCTGCCCCCACAGAGGCCAATGCGCCGTTGGGCAAAGCAGACGTGTTCAAGAGTTGAGAAAGACTGTTCGAGCCATGCGAGCCTGCTCCATTTCGCTGGAGGCTTTATCCACGGCGCCGGCAGCATGTCGGATCAGTATGCGGGCGAGACGCCAACGAGAAATCCCCCAAAAGTCCCCCGCTTGCGACGGCTGACCCACGGGTAATCCCGTAAGTCATTGAAATAACGCGAAGTAATGAAAGGGCATAAGGAAATCCCGATTAGGGAATTTGCTTATGCCCTTTAATTATTTGCCGAGCGCATACTCGATACGCAAGAATTCGTCCTTGGCATAAAGCAAGACAGATGGAACTTCGTCAACTCGAGGCCTTCGCGGCCGTCATGTCCACGGGCAGCGTCACCGCTGCCGGGCGTCTGCTTGGCCGCTCGCAACCCGCGATCAGCCGCCTGCTGCAGGAACTGGAGGCCGAGATCGGCTATGCCCTGTTCGCCCGCAGCGGGCCGCGCGTGACGCCGACCGAGCAGGGCTTCCTGCTCTACGACGACGTCGAACGCGCCTTGTCCAGCCTGCGCCAGATCCGCGACCGGGCCGAGGAAATCGCCCGCGGCCAGACCCAGCCGCTGCTGCTGGCGGCCACCTCGGCGCTGGCCGCCGGGCTGGTGCCGGACGCGCTCAAGCGCATCGAGCCGCACGCCAACCTCGCCCCCCGCATCGAATTGCGCAGCGCCTCGCCCGAGCGCGTGGTGCACGCCGTCCTGAGCGGCGCGGCTCAACTGGGCGCGACCAGCCTGCCGCTGGAGCATCGCGGCCTGACCGTGCACTGGATCGGCCAGGCGCCCTGTGTGGTGGCGCTGCCCGAAAACGATCCGGCCGCGCGCCATGAGGTGGTGCCAGTGGCCGAGCTGGCCGGGCGCCGCGTCATCACCATGGCCAATCCCTACCGTCTGCGCCGCCGGCTGGACGCGGCGCTGGGCCATGCCGCCGGCGCCATCGAAACCAATTCGTCCGTCAACGCCCTGGCCGCCGTGCGCGCCGGCCTGGGCGTGTCGGTGCTGGAACCCATTACCGCCTACGGCGCGCCGATGGCGGGCGTGGCGATCCGCCCGATCGACCTGGACATTCCCTTTTTCTTCGGGGTCATCACCTCGCAGTCGCAGCCCCTGACGCCGGCCTGCCAGGCCATGGCCGATGCCCTGGCGCAGGCCGCCGCGCAGTTGCTGCCCGGCTTCGTGCTGCACGACGCCTGCCAGCACGGCGCGCTGCTGCAGTCGATCTACGGCGATGACGCCCCTCTTACGGATACGCCCGCATGAACCAACCCCTCGCTCCCGCCCCGCAAGGCCTGGCCGCGCTGGAAGCGCGCCTGCGCCAGGATTTGTCCTGGCTGGAAATCCCCGCCAAGCCCTGGGTCACGCCGCGCCTGGTCGACGGCCAGCCGGTGCTGGACGTGGCCATCATCGGCGGCGGCATGGCCGGTCTGGCCGCGGCGGCCTCGCTGACGCACCTGGGCATCATCGCGCCGATCTTCGACCAGTCGCCCGAAGGCTATGAAGGCCCGTGGGCCACCACCGCGCGCATGGAAACCCTGCGCTCGCCCAAGCAGTTGACGGGTCCGGCGCTGGGCCTGCCCGCCCTGACCTTCCGCGCCTGGTTCGAGGCGCAGTTCGGCGGCGAAGCCTGGGACGCGCTGGACAAGATCCCGCGCCTGCAGTGGATGGACTACCTGCGCTGGTACCGCCGCGTGCTGAACCTGGACGTGCGCAACCAGCATCGCGTGCTGGCCGTGCTGCCGCGCGCCGACCAGCTGGTGCAGCTGGACATCGAATCGCCCGCCGGCCGCCAGACCGTGCTGGCGCGCCGCGTGGTGCTGGCCACCGGCCGCGACGGCCTGGGCGGCGCCTACGTACCGGACTTCGCGCGCAAGCTGCCGCGCAACCGCTGGGCCCACTCGTCGGACGTGCTGGACTACGCCACCCTGGCCGGCAAGCGCGTCGGCGTGGTGGGCGCGGGCGCGTCGGCCATGGACAGCGCCGCCACCGCCCTGGAAGCGGGCGCGGCCAGCGTCGACCTGCTGATCCGCCGCAACGACATCCCGCGCATCAACAAGGGCAAGGGCGCCGGCAACCCCGGCCTGACCCACGGCCACCTGAACCTGCCCGACGACTGGAAGTGGAAGATCCGCCACTACATCAACGCCGCCCAGGTGCCGCCGCCGCGCGGCAGCACGCTGCGCGTGTCGCGCCACCCGAACGCCCGCTTCAACCTGGGCTGTGGCGTGCAGGACCTGGCGCTGGTGGATGACGCAATCCGCGTCACCACGCCCAAGGGCGTCTTCACGCTGGACTTCCTGGTGTTCTCGACCGGCTTCCGCATCGACTGGACCGTGCGTCCGGAATTCGCCGCGCTGGCGCCGCACGTGCGCGCCTGGGGCGACCGCTACACCCCCGCCGCTGGCGAGCAAGACCAGGAACTGCATGACTCGCCCGACCTGGGCGCGGCCTTCGAGCTGCAGGAAAAAACCCCGGGCGCCTGTCCCGGCCTGGACCGGGTGCACTGCTTCTCGTACCCGGCCGCGCTGACGCACGGCACCGTGTCGGGCGACATCCCGGCCATCAGCGAAGGCGCCAAGCGCCTGGCGCAAGGCATCGCCGGCCTGTTCTACCGCGAGGACGTGGCGACGCACTACGCCAACATGGAAGCGTTCGCGGAACCCGAGGTGTTCGGCGACGAATGGACGCCGGCCCCGGCGCCCGGCGCGGCCCGGCAAGCGGAGACCGCGCAATGACCGGCTGGCTGCTCCGCCGCGTGGCGCAAGCCGCGGTGGTCGTGTTCCTGATGACGCTGATCGTCTTCGTCGGGCTGCACGCCATCGGCAACCCCGTCGACATCCTGATCGGCCAGGACGTCGACCAGGTCGACCGCGCCCGCATCATCGCCGAACTGGGGCTGGACAAGCCCCTGTGGCAACAGTACCTGGGCTTTCTGAACGGGGCGCTGCACGGCAACCTGGGCAACAGCTTCGTCTACAACATCCCCGCCGTCGAACTGGTGATCCAGCGCCTGCCGGCGACCCTCGAACTGGCCATCGCCGCGCTGCTGCTGGCGGTGATCATCGGGCTGCCGCTGGGCCTGCTGGCCGGGCTGTATCCCGACAGCCGCTTCTCCAAGCTGGTGATGGCGGGCAGCATCGTCGGCTTTTCGCTGCCGACCTTCTGGGTCGCGCTGATGCTGATCATGACCTTCAGCGTGTCGCTGGGCTGGCTGCCGGCCAGCGGCCGCGGCCAGACGGTGGAATTCCTGGGCTTCCAGTGGTCGTGGCTGACGGCCGACGGCTGGCGCCACCTGATCCTGCCGGCGCTGAACCTGTCGCTGTTCAAGATCTCGCTGGTGATCCGCCTGACCCGCGCCGGCGTGCGCGACGTGATGCCGCTGGACTTCGTCAAGTTCGCCCGCGCCAAGGGCCTGTCGCCGTTCCGGGTGGTCTGTGTGCACGTGCTGCGCAACACCATGATCCCGCTGGTGACGGTGCTGGGCCTGGAGCTGGGCTCGACCATCGCCTTCGCCGTCATCACCGAAAGCATCTTCGCCTGGCCCGGCGCCGGCAAGCTGATCCTGGACAGCCTGAACGCGCTGGACCGCCCGGTGATCGTGGCCTACCTGATCGTGGTGGTGTGCCTGTTCGTGACGCTCAACCTGATCGTCGACATCCTGTACAAAGTGCTGGACCCGCGGGTGCGGCTGGAGGCCTCGGCATGAGCGCTCCGAACACTCCCCAGGCAAATGCCATGCAAACCGCCGCCCCTGCGCTCAAGCGCGAATCGCCCTGGCGCCGCAACCTGCTGGAATTCCTGTCGTCCAAGACGGCGGTGTTCGGGCTGGTGATCGCCACCCTGCTGATCCTGGCCGCCATCCTGGCGCCGTGGATCTCGCCGCAGAACCCCTACGACCTGCTGCAGATCGACGTGCTGGACGCGCGCCTGGCGCCGGGCACGATGAACGGCCTGAACACCTTCCACTACTGGCTCGGCACCGACGGCCAGGGCCGCGACCTGCTGTCGGGCATCCTGTACGGCCTGCGCATCAGCCTGATGGTGGGCGTGGGCTCGGCGCTGATCGCCGGCATCATCGGCACGCTGCTGGGCCTGCTGGCGGCCTACGCCGGCGGCAAGGTCGATGCGCTGATCATGCGGCTGGTGGACCTGATCCTGTCGTTCCCGTCGATCCTGGTGGCCATGATGATCCTGGCCTACCTGGGCAAGGGCGTGGGCAACGTGGTGCTGACGCTGGTGATCCTGGAATGGGCCTACTACGCCCGCACCGCGCGCGGCCAGGCCCTGGTCGAGCGTCGCCGCGAGTACGTCGAGGCGGCGCGCTGCCTGGACATCCCGAACTGGCGGATCATGCTCAAGCACATCCTGCCCAACTGCCTGCCGCCGCTGATCGTCATCGGCACCCTGCAGATCGCGCGCGCCATCACGCTCGAAGCCACGCTGAGCTTCCTGGGCCTGGGCGTGCCCGTGACCGAACCGTCGCTGGGGCTGCTGATCTCCAACGGCTTCCAATACATGCTGTCCGGCGAATACTGGATCAGTTTCTACCCCGGCATCGCGCTGCTGGTCACCATCGTCGCCATCAACCTGGTGGGCGACCGCCTGCGCGACGTGCTGAACCCGAGGACCCACAAATGAGCGCCGCCCGTCCCGTCGCGGCGCCGGCCGCCGCCAACGTGCCGACCCTGGAAGTGCGCAACCTGCGCACCCACTTCTTCACCCGCGCCGGCACCCTGCCCGCCGTGGACGACGTGTCCTTCACGCTGGAGCGCGGCAAGATCCTGGGCCTGGTCGGCGAGTCCGGCTCGGGCAAATCCGTCACCGGCTTTTCGATCATGGGCCTGGTGGACGCCCCCGGCCGCGTGGTCGGCGGCCAGGTGCTGTTCCAGGGCCGCGACCTGACCCAGCTGGCACCGCGCGAACTGCGCAAGCTGCAGGGCAACCGCATCGCCATGATCTTCCAGGATCCGATGATGACGTTGAACCCGGTGCTGCGGGTCGACGTGCAGATGATCGAAACGGTGCGCGCCCACAACAACATGAGCAAGTCGCAGGCGCGCGAGCTGGCCCGCGACACGCTCGGCATGATGGGCATTCCCAGCCCGGAAGAACGGCTGCTGGCGTATCCGCACCAGTTGTCCGGCGGCATGCGCCAGCGCGTGGCGATCGCCATCGCCATGCTGCACCGGCCCGACCTCATCATCGCCGACGAGCCGACCACGGCGCTGGACGTCACCATCCAGGCGCAGATCCTGTCCGAAGTGCAGAAGCTGGCGCAGCAACACGGCACCAGCCTCATCTGGATCACCCACGACCTGTCGGTGGTGGCGGGCCTGGCCGACGACGTGGCGGTGATGTACGCCGGCCGCATCGTCGAACACGGCAAGGTCGACGACGTGCTCGACCGTCCGCAGCATCCCTACACGGTGGGCCTGATCGACAGCCTGCCCAGCAACAACCAGCGCGGCCAACGCCTGCGCCAGATTCCCGGCATGACACCCAACCTGCTCACCCTGCCCGCCGGCTGTGCCTTCGCGGCGCGCTGCGCGCGCGCCACGGCGCAATGCGGCCAGCAGCCCGCCATCACCGACGTGCTGCCCGGCCATCAGGTGCGCTGCTTTCATCCGTCGCGCCAACTGGGCGAGGTGACGGCATGAGCCAGACGACGATTCCGGACACCCGCGACGGCGCCCACGCGGCGCCGCCTTCGGGCATTGCAACCGGCGATGGCGCGCACGCCGCTGCCCATCCCGCCGCGCTCGACGCCGGGGCCGGAGACGCCGCCGCGCGCACGGCCGGCAACGCCACCCCGCTCATCGACCTGCGCCAAGTCAGCAAGCGCTTTGGCGAACGCCCCGTCGGCGCCGCCGGCCGCGCCCTGCAGCGCCTGGGCCTGTCCAAGCCGCCCGCCATCACCCGCGCCGTCGATCATGTGGACCTGGTGGTGCGCCCCGGCGAAGTGGTCGGCCTGGTCGGCGAGTCCGGCTGCGGCAAGTCCACGCTGGGCCGCATCGCGGCCGGCCTGCTGACGCCGTCCGGCGGCGAGGTGCTGATCAACGGCCTGCGCCCCGCCGACATGACGCCGGCCCAGGCCCACGCCGCGCGCCTGAAGGTGCAGATGATCTTCCAGGACCCGTACGCCAGCCTGAACCCCCGCCTGCGCGTGGACGAGATCGTCGGCGAGGCCGCCCGCATCCACGGCCTGGTCGGCAACGGCGACTTCGACGACTACGTCAGCGCCCAGCTGCAACGCGCCGGCCTCGACCCGGCCCTGCGCCAGCGCTATCCGCACCAGTTCAGCGGCGGCCAGCGCCAGCGCATCGGCATCGCCCGCGCCCTGGCGGTGCAGCCGTCGATGCTGGTGTGCGACGAGGCCGTGGCCGCGCTGGACGTGTCGATCCAGGCGCAGATCCTGAATCTGTTCATGGACCTGCGCGAACAGCTCAACCTGACGTACCTGTTCATCAGCCACGACCTGGGCGTGGTCGAGCACCTGTCGGACCGCGTGGTCATCATGTACCTGGGCCGCGTGGTCGAGACGGCGCCGGTGGACGAGGTCTTCCGCCGCCCCAACCATCCGTACACCCAGGCGCTGCTGGCCGAGATCCCCAACCTGAAATCGCGCCACAAGACCTTCACCGCCATCAAGGGAGAGATTCCCAGCCCGCTGAACCCGCCCGGCGGCTGCCACTTCCACCCGCGCTGTCCGCATGCGATGGCGCGCTGCAAAACCGAGGTTCCCACCCTGAAGGGAATCGCCATCAACCACCTGAGCGCCTGTCACCTGAACGACATGGCCTGAAAGAAGTTCCCCCTCACCAAGGACCCCGAACATGAAACGCCTGATTCTCTCGACCCTGACCGCCGCCATCCTGGGCGCGTCCGCCGCGGCCTCGGCCGACAACCTGTCGATCGGCTTTGCCGATCCGCTGTCCTCGCTCGACCCGCAACTGAACAACCACGCCGGCGACCGCTCGGTGGCCCTGCACTTCTGGGACCTGCTGATCGAGAACAAGTGGAACAAGCTGCAGCCCGGCCTGGCCGTGAGCTGGAAGCCGCTGGACAGCACCACCTGGGAATTCAAGCTGCGCGAAGGCGTCAAGTGGCAGGACGGCACGCCGTTCACCGCCGACGACCTGATCTACTCGTACACCCGCGCCCGCGCCGTGCCCGGCAGCGTGGCCACCTACGCCGGCTACCTGCGCACCATCGACACGATGACCGCCAAGGACCCGCTGACCCTGATCGTCAAGACCAAGGCCCCCAACCCCGACCTGCCGCTGAACCTGGCGTCGGTGCACGTGGTCAGCAAGCACGTCGGCGAGAAGTCCACCACCGAAGACTACAACTCGGGCAAGGCCATGGTCGGCACCGGCCCCTACAAGTTCGTGTCCTACACTCCCGGCGACCGCGTCATCATGGAACGCAACGACGGCTACTGGGGCGAGAAGGCCACCTGGGACAAGGTCAACTACCGCTACATCAACAACGCCGCCGCCCGCACCGCCGCGCTGCTGGCCGGCGACGTCGACGTGATTGACAAGGTGTCGGTGTCCGACCTGGCCAAGCTGCAGAAGGCCGCCAACATCTCGGTCTATCCGTACGACGGCCTGCGCGTCATGATCCTGCAGCCCAGCTTCAACCCCGCGCCCAACCAGTACATCACCGACAACAACGGCAAGCCGCTGGACAAGAACCCGCTGCTGGACGTGCGCGTGCGCCAGGCGCTGAACCTGGCGATCAACCGCAAGGCCATCGCCGACCGCATCCTGCAGGGCGCCGCCACCGAAGCCAACCAGTGGATGCCCAAGGGCACCTTCGGCTACAACCCCGACGTCAAGGACATCCCCAATGACGTCGAAAAGGCCAAGAAGCTGCTGGCCGAAGCCGGTTTCCCCGACGGCTTCAAGCTGACCATGCACGTGCCCAACGACCGCTACCCGCAAGGCCCGGAAACGGCCCAGGCGGTGGCGCAGTTCTGGACCCGCATCGGCGTCAAGACGCAAGTGGAAGTAGTGCCGTGGGCCGTGTACTCGGGCCGCGCCAACAAGAACGAATTCGCGGTCAGCATGCTGGCCTGGGGCAACGGCACGGGCGAAGCCAGCTACGCGCTGGTCAACATCCTGGCCACCGTCGACGCCAAGAAGGGCCTGGGCGCCTCCAACTGGGGCCACTACAGCAACGCCAAGGTCGACGCCGCGCTGGACCAGTCCACCTCGGAATTCGACGTGGCCAAGCGTGAAGCCATCCTGCGCGACTCGGTCAAGATCGTGTCCGACGACGTCGGCATCATTCCGCTGTACCACTACAAGAACATCTGGGCCACCAAGAAGGGCCTGAAGGTCACCCCGATGACCAGCGACCGCACCGCCGCCATGATGGTCACCAAGGACTCCGGCAAATAAGGCACGCATCATGGTTCCTACCCTGAGCATCCAACCCGCCGACGCGCTCATCGACGTGCCCCGCCAGATCCGGGTGGAGCACGTCGCGCCCGGCCAGACGGTGGAGATCACCGCCCTCACCCGCCGCAACGGCGTGCTCTGGCAAAGCCAGGCCGCCTTCGTCGCGGGCGAGGACGGCGTGGTCGACCTGAGCCGCGACGCGCCCGTCTCCGGCGACTACGGCGGCGTCTCGCCCATGGGCCTGATCTGGTCGCAGTCACCCGTGGACTCGCCCAGCCGCGAGCACTTCAACCACCCGGTCACCGAGGCGCTGGTCACCGAAGTCGTGGCGCGCGCCGCCGGCGCGCAGAGCATCGCCCGCTTCACCCAGCGTCTGGCTGCCGACGGCGTCACCCGCCAGGAAGTGCGCGAGGAAGGCCTGGTCGGCACGCTCTACCTGCCGCCCGGCGCCACGCCCGGCTCGCATCCCGCCGTGCTGATCCTGAACGGCTCGGGCGGCGGCATCAACGAACCGCGCGCCGCGCTGTACGCGTCGCGCGGCTACGCCGCCTTCGCGCTGGCCTACTTCAAGGCGCCGGGCCTGTCGGACTACATCTCCAACACGCCGCTGGAGTACTTCCAGACCGGCCTGCGCTGGCTGCGCAAGAAGGTCCAGCCCAAGCACGACTTCGTCGCCATCAGTGGTCAGTCGCGCGGCGGCGAACTGGTGCTGCTGCTGGGCGCCACCTTCCCCACCGAAGTCTCGGCGGTCGTGGCCTACGTGCCCGGCGCCGTGGTCCACAGCGGCCAGAACGCCTGCGACCCCAAGATCGGCCGCGAAGGCCCGACCTGGCTGCTGGGCGGCAAGCCCCTGCCGCACGTCTGGGAAAACAACCGCACCGCCACCTGGGCGCCGTTCGACGAAGGCCCCTCGCCGCATCGTCATGAAAAGGCCATCCTCACCGCGCTGCAGGACCCCGACGCCGTGGCCCGCGCCCGCATCAAGGTCGAGGACATCCAGGGTCCGGTGATGCTGCTGTCCGCCACCGACGACGGCTCGTGGCCGTCCAGCCTGTACTCGAAGATGGTGCGGGACAAGCTGGCCGAGGTGCGGCATCCGTATCCCGTCCAATGGCTGGACTACGAGAACGGCGGCCACTCGATCCTGTTCCCCTACGTGCCCACCACCCAGCTGGTCTACGCCCACCCCGTGTCCGGCAAGATCAGCACCAGCGGCGGCAACCCCAAGGACAACGCGCGCGCCGACCAGGAGTCCTGGGAAGGCGTGCTGAAGTTCCTGGACGCCGCGGTCAAGGCGCGCGGCCAGGCCGCGCCGTCCGCGGATCGCGCCCAGGCCGGCCCGGCCGCCACGCCCGGCAACGCCGGTTGAACGACATCCAAGGAGACTTTCCCCATGGCACAAGCACCCATCGTCTATGACGCCGCCCGCGACCTGGTGGACCAGCTCGTCGGCCTGAAGGCCGACAGCGCCGCCTACGCCGTGCGCCACCAGCGCGACAAGGTCGCCGCCGCCACCCAGGGCAGCTACGACGCCCTGTTCGACCCGGCCCTGCCCGGCCTGACGCTGGCCGAGCGCCTGCTGGTCGCGCTGTACGCCGCGCGCCTGACGCCGTCGCCGGCGCTGGCCGCGCACTACCGCCAGCGCCTGGCCGAGGCCGGCGCCAGCGCCGCCGACATCCAGGTGGCCGAGTCCGGCAAGCCGGCGGACGCCGCCGACCCGCGCCTGGCCGCGATCCTGGAATTCACCCGCAAGCTGATCGAAAAGCCCGTCGAAGGCGACGAAGCCGCGCTCAAGACCCTGCCGGCCGCCGGCGTCTCCACGCCTGCCGTGGTCACGCTGTCGCAACTGGTGGCGTTCCTGTCGTACCAGGTGCGCCTGGTCGCCGGCCTGCAGGCCATGCAGGCGCTGGCAGCCAAGCCCGCCGCGGCCAGCACGCCGCCCGCGCCCTTCCCGGCCAACACCGCCGCCACCGAACCCGGCGACGTCATCAAGGCCCACGGCTTCACCAATGAAGTGCTGGAGTGGAAGGCGTGGCTGGACGTGGTCCAGGTCGACAGCGCCACGCCCGAGCAGATCGCGGTCCTGGAAGAAAGCCACCCCAAGGCCAAGGTCTCGGATTACTACCTGTTCCTGGTGCACCAGCCCGAGATCCTGCGCCAGCGCTCCACCGCGTTCAACGCCATCATGTACGCGCCCGGCGGCCTGTCGCGCGCCGAGCGTGAACTGGGCGCGACCGTGGTGTCGCGCGTCAACGGCTGCGTCTACTGCGCCTCGGTGCACGCGCAGCGCTTCGAGCAACTGGCCAAGCGCAATGACGTGATCGCGCAGGTGTTCGAAGACCCGGCCACCGCCGGCACCACCGCGCGCGAACTGGCGATCGGCAAGTTCTCGATCCAGATCACCGACGCGCCGGCCTCGGTGGATGCGGCCAGCATCCAAGCGTTGAAGGACGTGGGCCTGAGCGACGGCGAAGTGCTGGACCTGCTGCATTCGGACGCGATCTTCGCGTGGGCCAACCGGTTGATGTTGAACCTGGGCGAGCCGGTGGTCGTGCAGGTCTGACGATCGCGCGCGAACCGCGCCGAGTCGTACCTGGACAGGCCGCGTTTTCGCGGCCTGTTTGCTTTTCGGCTCGCGGTTGACGCCCTTCTGCGCAGGCGGCTGACGACGCAGCGGCGTGCCGGCTGAACCGCGCCCCCCCTACTTCTGCCGCGCCTCCACCCGCTGCGCCAGCAGGTCGTAGAACAGCCGCGCCACCGGATTCAAGGTCTTGCCGCGCGGATGGATCAGCCCGATCGTGCGGCTCACGGCGGGGTTGCGCAGCGGCACGCTGACCAGCGTGCCATGGTCCTCATCCGGCATCGCCAGGCGCGGCACTACGCCCACGCCCAGGCCCGCCTCCACCATGCTGACCAGCGCCGGCACGTGCTGCACCTCGCAGAAATGGCGCGGCCGGCTGCCGCTGTGCACCAGCGCCTGGTCCATCAGGAAACGATTGCCGCTGCCCTGCGCCAGGGTGATGTACGGATGCGCCTCCAGATCGGCCCAATCCACCGACTTGCGTTTGGCCAGCGGATGCTTGCGGCTCACCGCCGCCACGAACGGCTCTTCCAGCAAGGGCTTGAACTCGATTTCCGCATCATTGGCGCCGATGTAGGTCAGCCCGAAGTCCGCGTCGCCGCGCGCCACCGCCGTCAGCACCTGCGAGGACGACTCGTCGATGATGCGGATGCGGATGCGCGGATAGCTGGCGTGGTATTCGCGGATCACATCCGGCAGGAAATACGCCACCGCCGACGGCACGCAGGCAATCGTCACCATGCCCGATAGCCGCTCGGCCACGTCGCGGATGCCGACCAGCGCGCTCTCCAGCTCATTCAGCACGCTGCGGGCGCGCGGCACAAAGCCGCGGCCGATGGTGGTCAGCTCGACCTTGCGCGTGGTGCGCGTCATCAACTGCACGCCCAGCGCCGCCTCCAGCTTGTCCACGCGGCGCGACAGCGCCGACTGCGACAGGTGCAGCGCCTCGGACGCGGCGCGGAAACTGCCCAGGTCGGCCACCGCCAGAAAGGCGCGCAAATCGGCAAGGTCGAAATTCATGCGTTTTCATCAAGAATTGAACGAATTTTTGCACTTTACTCGATTCCGAGGGCGGGGCACGATGTCTCCCAGCCGCAACCAATAGCGGCCCGAACAGGAGACCCGCCCATGAAGCCGTTACGGAGAGCCTGCCTGCGCACCGCGCTGGCGCTGGCCGCCGCCCCCTTGTTGTCGTCCGCCCCCTTCTCGGCCCACGCCGACGCCTGGCCGCAACGCCCCATCCGCCTGCTGGTGCCCTACGGCCCGGGCGGCAGTTCCGACGTGGTGGCGCGCGCCGTCGCGGTGGAAATGTCGCGCGACCTGGGCCAGCAGGTCATCGTCGAGAACAAGGGCGGCGGCCAGGGCAGCATCGCCACGGTGGAAGCGGCGCGCGCCCGGCCCGATGGCTACACGCTGATCCTGGGCCACGTCGGCACCCTGGCGGTGAACCCGACCATGATGCCCAACCTGTCGTATGACCCGCGCCGCGACTTCGCCCCGATCATCCTGCTGGCCAAGCTGCCCATGGTGTTCGCCGTGGGCGCCAAGGTGCCCGCTGCCACCCTGCCCGAATTCGTGGCGCTGGCGCGCGCCAGGCCCGGCGTCCTGAACTACGGCTCGGCCGGCAACGGCAGCGCCGGCCACCTGGCCTTCGAGATGCTCAAGACCGCCGCCGCCATCGACGTGGTGCACGTGCCGTACAAGGGCACCGGCGCCCAGGTCACCGACCTGCTGGCCGGCAACATCGATGCCGCCGCGGCCGGCATCCCCGGCCTGCTGCCGCATGCGCAGGCCGGCAAGATCAAGATCGTCGCCGTCGGCTCGGCCCAGCGCCTGCCGATCCTGCCGGACGTGCCCACCGTGGCCGAGCAGGGCTACCCCGGCTTCGAAAGCTCGCAGTGGTTCGGCCTGCTGGCCCCGGCCGGCACGCCGCAGGAAGCGATCTCGCGCCTGCAGGCCGCCGCCCAGCGCGCCCTGCAGACCGACGCCGTGCGCCAGCGCCTGGCCCATGACGCCGCCGAGCCTTCCGGCGCCGGCCCGGCCGAATTCGCCGCCTTCATCGACGCCGAAGAGCGCCGCTGGAGCCAGGTGGTGAAAGACGCCCGTCTTTCCGCCGAATAAGCCCCCTCTTTTTTCACACAAGGATTGCTGATCATGGCCGCCACTGCTGGCTCCCCCTCCCTCGTCCCGGAAACCGAACTGCGCGCGCTTGGCGTGCGCGCCTTCGAAGGCCTGGGCCTGCCGCGCCAGGACGCCGTCGACGTGGTCGACATCCTGGTGCTGGCCGATCTGTTCGGCCTGTCCACCCACGGCCTGTCGCGCATCGAATCGTATGGCGAGCGCCTGCAGGTCGGCGGCATCAACCGCCAGGCCCGCATCCGCGTGGACAGCCCCGCCCCCGCGCTGCGCCTGGTCGACGGCGACAACGGCGTCGGCCCGCTGGTCGGCATGCACGCGCTGCGCGCCGCCATGCAGGCCGCCAGCGAATGCGGCGTGGGCCTGGCGTTCGCCCGCCAGAGCAACCATTTCGGCCCGATCTCGCCCTACGGCCTGATCGCCGCCGAGGCCGGCTACGCCAGCATCATCGGCAGCAACGCCACCACCACCATCGCCCCCTGGGGCGGCACCGACGCGCGCGTCGGCAACAGCCCCATCGGCTTCGCCGTGCCGAACCCGGACGGCGCCCACTTCCTGCTCGACATGGCCATGAGCGTGGTCGCCCGCGCCAAGATCCGCAACGCCCTGAAGGCCGGCCAGGCCATCCCCGACACCTGGGCCACCGACGCCCAGGGCCAACCCACCACCGATCCCAGGCAGGCGCTGGACGGCTTCCTGCTGCCGATCGGCGGCCACAAGGGCTACGGCCTGGCGCTGATGGTGGACCTGTTCGCCGGCCTGCTGTCCAACGCCGCCTACCTCACCCACGTCAAATCCTGGGTCGACGCGCCCGACGAACCGCAGAACCTGGGCCACTTCTTCCTGCTGATCGACACCCGCCGCCTGGGCTCGACCCAATGGCTGGCCGAACGCATGAACGACTTCGCCGCCATCCTGCACGCCAGCCCGGCCGCCGACCCGGCCCGCCCCGTGATCCAGCCCGGCGAGATCGAACTGGCCAAGCTGGCGCGCCAGCGCGCCCACGGCATCGAAGTGGCCGCCGACGTGCTGGCCCTGCTGCGCCAACACGCCGGCCAGGGCTGAGCCGGCATCCCGGAGGAGACCGACAACATGAAGAACATCGCCCGACTCACCCTGGTCCTGGCGGCGGCGCTGGCCGCGCCGCTGGCCGGCGCCGCCGACTATCCCAGCCAGCCGATCCGCCTGATCGTGCCCTACGTGGCCGGCGGCGCCGCCGACATCACCGCGCGCGTGGTCGCGGCCCGCATGGCCAAGACCCTGAAAGGCACCATCGTGGTCGAGAACAAGCCCGGCGCCAACGGCATGATCGGCACCGACTTCGTCGCCAAGGCCGCGCCCGACGGCTACACCCTGCTGCTGGACGCCAGCGGCCCGCTGGTGGTCAACCCGTCGCTGTACAAGAAAACGCCCTATGACCCGCTGAAGGACTTCGCCCCGATCAGCCAGATCACCAGCTACCAATACGCGCTGGTGGTGCCGCAGCAATCGCCCGCGCACAGCATCGACGACCTGCTCGCCGCCGCCCGCAAGAAACCCGGCGCCATCACCTATGGCTCGGCCGGCCTGGGCGCCGGCGGCCACCTGGCCGGCGAACTGCTGGCCCTGCGCACCGGCACCCAGCTGACGCACGTGCCCTATAAGGGCAACGCCCAGGCCCTGACCGACGTGCTGGGCGGGCAACTGTCGTTCACCTTCGACACCACCGTCACCGCCACCCCGCACATCCAGTCCGGCAAGCTGCGCGCCTACGCCGTCACCGGCCCGCGCCGCGCCTCCAGCCTGCCCGACCTGCCCACCATGCAGGAACTGGGCTACAAGGACTTCGTCATCACCCAGTTCCAGGGCCTGCTGGCGCCGGCCGGCACCGATCCGCGCATCATCGCCACCCTGCACGACGCCGTGATCCAGGCGGTGAAGGACCCGGAAGTGGTGCGCAAGCTGGCCACCGAAGGCGGCAACGAAATCATCGCCGGCACGCCCGAGGAATTCACGCGCCAGCTGCGCGACGACCTGCAACGCTACCGCCAGCTGATCAGCGAAGCCCACATCACCGCGGAGTGACCCCATGTACCAGATCGACATCCTGATCCAGGGCTACCCCGGCCGCGCCGTCTGCCACGGCGGCCTGGGCTGGAGCACCAGCACCCTGCTGCGCTCGGACCGCCACAAGATCCTGGTGGACGTGGGCGCGTTCGGCGTGCGCCACCTGCTCGCCCGCCACCTGGACGCCTGCGGCGTCGCGCCGGCCGACATCACCGACGTGGTCCTCACCCACGCGCACTACGACCACGCCGTCAACTTCACGCTGTTCCCCAACGCCACCGTCTGGATCGGCGCGCAGGAACTGCAATGGGCCGCCGCGCAACCGCCCGGCTTCAACCCGCTGCCCGAACTGTACGTGCGCGAACTCGACCGGCTGGACCGCGTGCGCCGGATCGTCGACGGCGACGTCTTCCTGCCCGGCATCACCGCCATCGCCGCGCCCGGCCACACGCCGGGCCATCTGCTGTTCTACGTCGATGACTCGCGCCAACCCATCCTCTTCACCGGCGACGCCGCCAAGAACCGCGCCGAGCTGGTCTCGGGCCAGGTGGCCGACACCGCCGACGCCGACGCCAGCCACGCCAGCCTGGAACGCATCTGGGAATGGTGGCGCAAGCGGCCCGATACCCTGCTCGTGCCGGGCCATGACCTAGGCATGAAGCTCGACGCCGATGGCGCGCCGGTCTACGTCGGCGAACGCCGCGCCGCGATCAATGCGTGGTTCGGGGATGACCTGGAGCCGCAACGGATCGACCTGTGCTGTGCGCCGGGTGCGGGGCGGTACAGCGTGTGAGTTGGCGGCTAAACGGAGAGAGCCATCTGCTATCACCCTTCAGCCGTCGTTGTCGCCTCGTGAACTATCCGCTATGGCCTTGAGCCATCCGCAGCCGCCTGTGAGCCTTCCGCCACGGCAGGCTGCCATCCGCAATCGCCTTTGAACCTCCCACTGCCCTCCGCGAACACCACCATGACTGCGCTTTCCAGTACCGCCGCCCTTTCCAACGCCCCCGCCCATTCCGGCGCCTCCAGCATCCCCGCCGACATCGTCCAGGCCTTCACCCCCACCGGCGCGCTGCGCGCCACCATCAACCTCGGCAACCCCATCCTGGCCACCCGCGACGGCAGCGGCGCGGCCGCCGGCGTCTCCGTCGACCTGGCCCGCGCCTTCGCGCAGCGGCTCGGCGTCGCCCTGGAACTCATCGTCCTGGACAGCGCCGGCAAGGCCGTCGACACCGTCAGCCAGGACGCCGCCGACATCGGCTTCTTCGCCATCGACCCCAAGCGCGCCGCCGGCATCGCCTTCACCGACGCCTACGTCCTGATCGAAGGCGCCTACCTGGTGCGCAACGATTCGCCCCTGCGCGAGATCGCCGAGGTCGACGACCCGCGCCACCGCGTCACCGTCGGCCTGGGCAGCGCCTACGACCTCTACCTGACCCGCGAACTGCAGCGCGCCGCCATCACCCGCGCCGCCACCTCGCCCACCGTGGTCGACACCTTCCTGCAGACCGGCACCGACGTCGCCGCCGGCGTGCGCCAGCAACTCGAAGCCGACGCCCGCCGCCTGGGCGGCCTGCGCCTGCTGCCCGGCAGCTTCATGACCATCCGCCAGGCTATGGGCCTGCCGCGCGGGCGCGGCGAAGCGGCGGCGCGCGTCCTGGCCGACTTCGTCGAAGACATGAAACGCAGCGGCTTCGTGGCCCAGGCCCTGGCCCGCCACGGCATTGACGGCGCCGCCGTCGCGCCGGCCGCCGGCGGCTGACCGGCCGATCGGCTCGCGGCTGAACGCCAAACCGGCGCGCCCTGTGGACTGCGGGACGGAAAGCCAGCGGTTTTCGTTAAAATGACGCTTTCCGCCTTCCACTGCGCCCCGCCCCACGCGGGGCGCATTGCCTTACCCCCATGTCTGACAAAACCCACGACATCCGCCCCGGCCAGTCGATCGAACTGCTCAAGGCCCTGCACATCCTGACCCGCGACGGCAAGATGAACCAGGACAGCCGCCGCAAGCTCAAGCAGGTCTACCACCTGTTCCAGTTCATCGAACCGCTGCTCAAGGACGTCCAGCAACAGCGCGGCGCCGTCACCCTGGCCGACCACGGCGCGGGCAAGTCGTACCTGGGCTTCATCCTGTACGACCTGTTCTTCAAGGAACAGCCGGACGCGCTGAAGAACGGCTCGCACATCTACGGCATCGAAACCCGCGAGGAACTGGTCAAGTCATCGGAAGAACTGGCGCAGCGCCTGGGCTTTGGCGGCATGTCGTTCCTGAACCTGTCGGTGGCCGAGTCCATCACCTCCGACAAACTGCCCGCGACCATCGACGTGGTCACGGCCCTGCACGCCTGCAACACCGCCACCGACGACGCGATCCATTTCGCGCTGGAGAAAAAGGCCAAGTACATCGTGGTCGTGCCCTGCTGCCAGGCGGAAGTGGCGTCGGTGCTGAGGAAGAACAAAGCCAAGGCGCTGGCCGATCCGCTGGCGGAGATCTGGCGGCATCCGCTGCACACGCGGGAGTTCGGCAGCCAGATCACGAACGTGCTGCGGTGCTTGCAACTGGAAGCGCATGGGTACCAGGTCAGCGTGACGGAGCTGGTGGGGTGGGAGCATTCGATGAAGAATGAGCTGATCATTGCTCAGTACAAGGATCTGCCGCGTCGGAAGCCTGCGGAAAGGCTGACGGAGATGCTGGATCGGATCGGGTTGCAGGAGCTAAAGGATCGGTTTTTCCTGCCGCAAGCGGCTTGAGAATTGAAAAAGGACCCTGTGGGGTCCTTTTTGTTTTGAACGCTCGTCTTGGGAAGGGATGAAAACGCCACCGTTAGCACTGGCACCAATATGCGTTGTGCCTAAACTCGCCCTGCGATCATACCAACGATCGCCCGGGATGACAGCCGGAAAGCCAAGGGAGCAAATAGCCACAGCCATAGTTCACACCCCAAAGGAGCGTGCAATGAGCCACCATCCCTACACCCTTGACCGCTGGGCCACGCCGGATGATCCGGAGAGCGTATCGATCCGGTTTGCCGATCTTCGGAAGATTGAACGGGCTTGCCAGGGAATCTGGGCCATCGCCCGGATTGTGGGGAACAGCGCGACGGAACCCGAGAGTAGCGGGGCAGCGCCGCTGGAGCCTTGGGTTAGCGCCAACCTGCTGGGTGGGGTCGAGAGCTTGTGCGATCACATCATGGATCTTGTGGACACGGCGCTTGATGGAACGGGGTTGGCGCTTGGGAGCGTGATGCCCGCAGGCTCAGTGCATTGATGGGCATGGCGGCGGCGAGCCGGGATGATGCTGATGCCAACCCACCGCAACGGTGAACAATCCCGGGGATAGGAGGTCAACCGTCGCGCCACCCGTCGCCTCGATAACGACGTCCTGAACACGACGGCCGGAAGTCGTCTGGATTCAATCCCCAGAGCTTCGACGCAACCGATCCGTCGACTGCTTGTTCAGCCGCTTCGCCTCGGCTTCCGCGTAGTCTTCCTCGCCCTGTTCGTATTTCCCGTCATACATGCAGCTACTGCGAACCAAGCCGCACTCGCCGATGATTGAAGAACAGCCCGAGCTCAACGCAGCGAGAAATAGCACGATACCGTAACGGCCTAGGTTTTGAATCGACATGGAGCTCCTTGGTTGTCGGGGTAGTGTACGGGATGGGGATGACCTACGAGCGCGAATCAGCGGGTTCACGGTCCACCCAGCCACGTAACTCCAGCATTCGAGTCGAATTTCTAGTGCGCTCAAATTTGGCATGCTTCATGCTTGAGCTGATGCTCAGGAGGTGGATACTAGTTCCACGCTCCCACAAAGAGCGCTCAGATTGACTGGTGCAAACGTCCAACGACATAGCTGCGGCAATGGCAGCAGCCTCCATTTATCGCATCTATGCTGGGAAGTCTGGTAGACGATCATTCTTGGACCTATGAACGGCATACTGCGCCGGATGATTCGCAGTTCAGCAACTTGAGGCTTGCTGATCGTCAAAATGGAGAGGCCAAGCAGCAATATTTGAGTGATTGCTCGGGTAGGAATAATTCGAACAAGCTTGCGACCTACGGCAACAGCAGCATGAAAATTGGACGGACTCCAGTTTTAACGAAGGAATTGAGGGCCCTTCGAACCCCATAATTAGCCTCGTCGCACCGGCTGTTGATGAGCCACACCGGCTGTGCACAGCCCTCGATATCTCTCAAGAATCACCCTCCCTTCTTGGGCTTACATTTCTTTTTGGCGATCAAAAATGGGTCCACATCAATAGTGGCTAATTGCACCTTATAGTCCAGAGCGATCAGCGTCTTGAGAGCATTTCTTAACGTGACTTTGGAAAAAAATGGAAGATCTCTTGGCAACGTTTTGGTCGTTGCAATAGCAAATACTATATTAAAATCATTAGCCTTTGGTTTCAATTGAGGATCCGCAAGCCTCATGCTATCGGGAAGTTTTTCATTTAATTTTTCTCTGAATTCTACGTCTCTCACAAACGCTTCCGCAGCGACGAACCCCTGGGCGAAAAGATGGCTGAGCGTACCAGAACTGCGATAGTACTTGACATGGATTAGATCAGTTCCATCTCGAATTAAGTCACAAAATTCAATTTTGTCATATCTCCCTCCTAATTTTGTATTTTTCTTATCCATTAAGGCAAAGCACGGATCATTTCTTGCAAGCATTTCATTGTACTCATCCTCACGATCACACCCATAAACCGGAAAGCTGAATGGATACACATCGACCTTTGAAATGTAATCATCGATCAATGCAACAAAACTAGGCTCCGCCTGGAACCAAACACCATTGCGCAACATGTAGCGTTCCGCACCGAGGACCAGCTCAGCATACAAACACCGATAGGCAGACCACGAACGAGTTGACTCATAGTTGGAGTTATTTATATGAACGGTCAACCCTTTAAGCACATCTACGCTCAGAACTCGTGAGGTTCTTTGAAGGTAGTCTATTAAATCTTCCATCTTCAAAACTACGCTTCTAGGCGTATTTGCATACATATCAAATGAATAACCTATCTGATCCTCCCAATCAACCACTTCAGGCTCACCTAGCCAAAAATATGTTGAAGTCGGCGCAGCTAGTTCGTCATTTAAACATGCATCTAGGACTGATATGATTTCAGGATCCTTGACTTTTCTAATATTATCGACCCATTCAAACTCCGACGGGAGCGGTGAGTTATAACGCCTCAATGCTTCATCTAGAATAGGGGGGATTCCTCCGAGATCAGTGCTCACGGCTATCGTTAGCGCATCCCGACCCGTAACGTGAGAGCCGAACAAAGGAACTCGCGAAGCTCCAGTGATGGCATAGAGCATTTCCAATTCGGAATCCATCTGCAATTCGAATATATCAACCTCAGTAGTGCTCTGCGTGCGGGAATTCAGGGGGTTGGCATCATAACTAGCCTTATCGACACTACGTAACTTATCAGCATCTACGGAGGCGAGGGTAACGCGCAATCCAAAATCGCGCTCCACCCCGTCTAATTTCAGTAGGTGATAGCCAGACCCAAAAGACAATAAGAACAACCGCCCCATTCGTTCAAATATCGCCACCGCCCCTACGTTCCGCGTACCCCCAAAATCCTCCGGAATCATTTCTGAATTATTCGTAAAAAGCTTTGTCCAACTAGGCGGCAGTCTTTGAATATCTTTTTTGACGTATACCTCAACCGTTTCGCCAGCTACCAATAGAAGCGCAGGAGGCTGCGAATCCTCCATCTTTATGAGGTCCGCACGTGCGACCATGCGGTCTTTCGCTAAATATATTGACAGCTTTTCCTTTTTTACCTTCGCCATACTCATTCCCGCCTTTTCAGAAACGACCATTGCGACAAATAAAAACAGCAGCATCTAGACGCAAGGACAACTATTCATGTCGAACATCTTTCACCTAGCACCTCATCTCCAAACACCCTGAAACTTTGGGGAGTTCAGGCTGTCTTTTCCCACGTTCTCCGAACCAGACCAGCTAACCGTGAATAGATCTCCGTATTTGAACCGATAGCCGCCATATCTGTTGTAATCAAAAACGATTTAGGCTTTCGCGTAAAAGATATAGTGGCATCATCAAGCAATTTCTGCGCCTCATCCGCCAAATGGGGAGCAATTCTAAATCCCAGCAAAGACTTATTGCCACTCCGCTTGTGCAGCCAGAAGTAGTTATTTCTACCAACGCTAATTGACACGTAATTTTTTACGTAGCTAATCTTCGGCTCTGGCAATGCGGAGCCCACGACTTCCATCAAAAAGTCAGCCGTCTCAGCCGTCCATTTCGCCTTTTTATTCCAAAAATCGCGATTAACCTCGACCTCTTGTTCCTCCGTTCCGTCATCAACCTCTTCAAAAGTATCAAGAACCTTTGTAAAGTGAAGCGCTTTCTTTCCTCCTACATCAATGAGCGCAACTTGGATTGCTATGATCGGTATCGAATGACTTAAAATGTGAACCACGTTGAAAAAGCGCCTTGTAATGTTCTCAGCAACCAATACAGCATAATGCTGGCGCTGAGGCCAACGACGCTTTTCGTTATCCCAGTACTCGATGGTACGAATTATGTGAGTCTCATCTGTATCACCCAACATTACTTCGACTTCATACATCGAATCGTCCTGGGGATCCTTCAACAAGATATCCAACCTGCCGCCGGAATTCTGACGCCGTTCTTTACTCAACGCGTCTAAGTCTCCGAGGCCCAATGTTGCGGGATTGCCCCATATTTGATCCTGGAGCCAGTATTCGTCATAGCCCGCTTCACGAATCGACATCGGTTGTGCAAACGAAATATCTTCAAGCACGATCTATCTCTTAAGGAAAATTTCAACGAGAGGAGCCTCGAGGCAACGCCGCCTCACAGTTTTATAACATTTGGAAACTACAGTTGTCTTTAGTCACCCTGTTCGCTGGCCCCAGTCCGCAAGTTGAAGCATTATTCGCCACATCCCAACCCTGCCTTCTCTGGATGCCCTTTGCCTAACATCGCGTCAATCCGCCGCCAAATCCGCTCCCTAACTATGTCTCGTGCGTTCGCCGACATCGACGCTTACTACGCTGACCTGGAACAGCAAGATTGGGCCGCCACCGACACCCAGGACTCACCCTATTCCGAAGCCGTCCTCTCCGGCACCCTCTTCGACTACAGCACCGTCCCCTACCCGCAAGCCGCCGACTTCCTCCAGGCCTGGATCGCCGCCTGCCCGGACTCCTACCACGCCCACTTGGTCCTAGGTAACTTCTGCTTCGGCCGCGCCGCGGATATCCGCGGCTTTGGCTGGGCAGACAGCGTGACGCAGGATCGCTGGATCGGCGCCGCCCTGGCCTGCGAAACCTCCGCCGCCGCGCTGTTGAAAGCCATGACGCTTTCGCCGCGTCCCGTTGCGGCCTGCGTGACCCTGATGCAAATGGCCGCGCATTTCAAAGAGCCGTATTGGCTGCGCCAGCTGTTCGAAGGCAATCCTCCGGAAACCATTACCCACGACGATGTCGAGGAACCCGGCCTGATGGACGCCGCGCTGGCGCATCTGGCGGAATACGGCGTGCCGCGCCTGCAACCGGATCAGGCGCCGCAGTCCCTGCCCGCATGGCTCGCGCCGCGCGCCGAGCATGAAATGGACCAGGGCAAGGATTATTGGCTGCTGCGTGCACTGGAATTGCGCCCCGGCCACATGGAAACGCTGACCGCGTATGCACAGTATCTGCAACCGCGTTGGGGCGGCAGTTACGAGGATATCGACGGCCTGGCCAGCGGCCCGCTGTGCGAGACGCTGACGGAACCGCAGCGCAACGCGATCCGCTGGATCGGCCTGTGGGACGAGCTGAGCGATTTTCCGGAATCGGAAGAAATGCCGGCGGTGGAAACTCATCGCCAGGCTTTCGAGTCGTTCCTGCAGCGCGATTTGCGGCCGGAAGAACGCGGCGAGGCGCTGGGCCGGTTCGCGCATTTCACCAGTTATTCGCTGGACGACCACGCGGGCGCCCGTCAATTGCACGCGCAAAGCGTGGCGGCGTTCCCGGGGAATATGTATTTCGCCAACGTGGACGGGCCGTTCCGCAGTTTTGCGCACGTGACGCTGATCCACCATTTGCCGGACGACGATGGCGCCTTCAAGCGCGCGCTGGAACGCATGTGCCATTGGAACCAGTTGGCGACGCCGCAGGCGTTGGTGGCGGTGGCGCATCAGTTCGGGCTGTGGGGCTTTGAACAGGATCCGGCCAAGGCGCAGCAATTGCTCGATCGCGCGACGGAACTCGGGCGGGATCAGGCGGACGACAGTTTCAACGTGCTGGCAGCGGCGGCAATGCTGTGGGACGGCGGCGCGCACGAGGAAGGTTATTTCCTGACGCGCCAGCTGGCGGACCGGCGCCTGCCCGACGCGGCCAGCAGCATGTACGACATTCACCGCGGCTTCCGCGACAACACGCCGGACCATTATCTGGATGAGGCGGTGCGCGACGAATGGCTGCAACGCGCGGTGGACGATGGTTCGCCGCTGGCCAAGTACAACATGGCGCATCGGCACCTGTTCGACGGCAAGATGGATTTCTCACGCCGCGAGAATGTCGAGACGGTATTGCGACTGTTGCAGGAGTCGCGCGAAGAACCGCGCGCCGACGCCCTGGCACGGTTGCGCATCGGGGTGCTGCTGCGCGACCACGGCACCGACGCGGAAAAACAGAGCGGCGTGCGCGAGTATCTGCGGCCGCTGGTCGACGAAGACGACGACTGGCGCGCCGCCCGCGCCAGCGCCGAGATCGGGCTGGCCTATGCGCGCGGCCATGGCGCCAAGAAGAACCGTTTTGCCGCCATCGAATGGGTCGGGCACGCCAGCAAGCTGCAACCGGACGACGAGGGTATCGACGATATCCATGGCGAGGTCATGAACTCGCATAGCCTGGTCAAGACCATTGGCACGGTGTTCGGGGCCTATCTGGGACGGGGCGGCGTGACGGCGGAAGACCTGCCGCCCAAGCCGGCTGAATAAACCGTCTGGCGTGAAAACGGAGGTGCCTTTCACGGCGCCGCCAAAACAGAACGGCAATCCGGCTCGCCCGGCATTGCCGTTCTGCTTTATTGTTCTACCCTTCGACCATGCCTGTCCCGCTGTCGCCATGCTCGCACTGCCGACAGACGTAATGACTCCGGAGCCCGTATGTCGCCAGTTTTGTTTTCAACGCCCCAACCCGGCCGCGACAAGCGATGGCTGTTGATGCACAGCCGGCAGGCCGCGCAGGCGCATGGCTCGGATCAAATCCTGTTCTACGACGCGCCGCCCGACGCGGCCACGCTGGCGGCGATCGAATACGTCCATCTATGGGCGCCGCCCCTGGATCCGGTGCAGGAATTGCCGGCATTGATTGCCCAGCTGCCGTCTCTGACGCATCTGTCCATCGGACCCGGCAATATCCAGGCCTCGGCCGTCAAGAATCTTCGCGCCGAGATGCTGCCGGCCAGCCTGCGGCATCTGTCGATTTTTGATTGCCCGGGGTCATATACCTGGTCGGTGGGAGTGATGCCGCAATTGGAATCGCTGGAGGTGAACGTTCCGATGCGATTCAAGGCGGAGGATTTTCCGGCGCTGAAGTCGCTGTCGATGTTGCCGGACAAGGCGGGAAAACTGCTCGATCAGGTCTTGCGACTGCCGCTGCAGGAATTGAATCTGTTCAACGTGCCGTTCGATGAGTCGCTGTTTAACCGCATCGCAGCGTTGCCCCTGGTATCGCTGGGGCTGATGGCGGGGCGCTCCTTGAAAACGCTGGCGGGGATTGAACAGCTTTCCGGACTACGGTCGCTGCGGCTCAAGAATCAAGGCCTGTTGGAAACCATTGGCCCGATTGCCGCCCTGCCGGCGTTGGAACAACTGAATATCCAATATTGCAAGCGGATCACCGATATCAATACCCTGGAGGCGCTGCCCGGCCTGCAAGACCTGACCCTGGTGGGCTGCGGCAATATCGGCCTGGGTGTACTGGAAGCCAAGCTGAAAACCAAACTACGGCATTCCAACATCGCGGCAACGACATAGCTGCATGAGCGCACGCCCCTGCGTCATGGATTCAATAGCCGAGGATGCGGGCCGTCCACCGACGCGCCCGCCCCAGCCATCAATCCGCCCGCCTCACCACTGATACCCCACCTTCAAACTGACCACCCTCCCCGCCCCCGCGAAGCAGCCGTTATCCAGGTCATAGCATCCCCCGCTATACCGCTTGTCCGTCAAGTTCGACACATTCAACTGCACCTTCGTCCCCTTCAAGCTGGGCACCTGCCGCCCCAGGTCGTAATGCAGTTGCGCATCCACCAAGGTGTATCCCGGCACGCGGAAATCCTGCAGCGTCTTGTATCCGCCCCAGCTTCCGCCGTTATGCCGCACTCCAAGCGCCGCGCCCAGGCCGGACGGCGCATCCCACGCCAGCCAGACGCCGCCAAAGCGCGTCGGCACGCGCGACGGCGTCCTGCCCAATTCGTTGGCATTGCCCTTGGTGTATTCGACGTTCTGCCAGGTATACGCCGCGATCACGCTCCACTGCGGCGACAGCCGCGCATGCGCTTCCAGCTCCAGCCCGCGCGAGCGGACTTCGCCCGACTGCACGGATAGGCGCGGGTTGGCGGGGTCGGCGCTCAGCACGTTGGTCTGGGTCAGGTGGTAGATCGCCGCGGAGAACAGGGCGTCCCAGTTCTCCGGCTGGTACTTGAGGCCGGTCTCGAACAACTCACCCCGGGTCGGCTTGAACGGCTCGCCGCTGGCGGACAGGCTGTTCACGGGCTCGAAGGACTGCGCGTAAGTCGCATACGGCGCCAGGCCATTGCCGAAGCGATACAGCGTGCCGACGCGCACGGTGGTGGCCTGGTCCTTCTGCGTGAAGCCGCTGTGCCATAGCCTGTCGGTAGCGTCGATGGTCGACCAGTCCTGGCGCACGCCGATGGTGGTGTGCCAGTTGCCCAGCGCGATCTGGTCCTGCACGTAAAGGCCGGTCAGCGTCGAACGCATGCCCTTGTCCATGACCGTGGGCGGGACGGGCTGCGGCGCGCCGTAGGCGGGGTTGTAGAGATCCAGCTTGGTGCCGTTGTAGGTCGTGCGGTAGTCGCCATCACCGCGCATCTGCTCCCACACCAGGCCGGCCAGCAGTTCGTGGCGCGCGGCGCCGGTGGCGAAGCGCCCTTTCAGCTGGTTGTCCAGGGTGAAGCTGTTGTAGCGCTCGGTGGAACCCAGCACCTGGCGGTCGATGGTGCGCAGGTCCGGCTGCAAGGCGGCCAGGACCACGGCGTCATAGTCGCTGTCGACGCGGGTGTAGCGGCCGTTCAGGCTCATCGACCAGTCGTCCGCCAGCCGCTGGTCGAACTGGTAGCCGACGGCGCGGATGGTGCGCGCGAATTTGTCGTAGCCCGGCTCGCCCACGTTGAAGCGGGGCGGGAGCTGGCCGTGGGGGTTAGGCAGTACGCTGCCGATGCCCGGCACCGACGAGATCATGCCCTGGCCGGGATCGTCCTGGTAGCGCGCGTACAGCGTGAAACGGGTGGCGGCGCTGGGTTGCCAGGTGAGCGAGGGCGCGACCGCGCGGCGGCGCAGCCAAGTGCCGTCGAGCTGGCCGTCGCTGTTCATGGCGGTGCCGACGACCCGGAACAGCAGCGTGCCGCGTTCGTCGGCCTTGCCGCCCAGGTCGAACGAACCGCGACGGTAACGGCTGGTGCCGCCTTCCAGTTCGATCAGGCGCACGGCGTCTTCGCGCGGCAGCTTGCTGGTCAGCGCAATGACGCCGCCGGGCGTGGAGGTGCCGTACAGCACCGAGGCGGGACCGCGCAGCACTTCCATGCGTTCGAGCAGGAAAGGATCGACCTGCTGGCCGCCGAAGACGATGCCGCGGCTCAGGCGCATGCCGTCCAGGAAGGTGTCGACGGGGCCGTTGTCCGTGGTGAAGCCGCGGATGCTCATGTCGTCATAGGCGGTGACGGCGCCCCAGGATTCGGTGGCGACGCCGGGCGCGTAGCGGAAGGCCTCGTTGACCGAGCGCACGTTGCGCGCGTCCATCTGCTCGCGGGTGACCACCGAGAGGGACTGCGGCGTCTCGATCAGGGGCGTGTCGGTGCGCGTGGCGGAACTGGAGCGGCGCGCCACCACGCCGTCGTCCTGCGGGATGCCGACGACCTCGACGGACGGCAAGGTGGGCGCGTCCCCCGCCTTGGCCGCTTCGGCCGCCAGCACCGCGCCGGGCTGGGCCCAGGCCAACAGCAGCAAATGAAATCCGACAGTAAGAACCCGGGGCGATGCGCATCTGGCGCGGGATTGGAAGATCATGAGCGTGGTCCGTTTGTTTGATGGCATGCATCCCGAGACCCGGCGCGTGTCGCCGGCGCGATGTATGGACATTGCTTTGAAGCCGCTCCATTTAATATTGCGTCTCATTCCTTTAACTACCCGGATCGGGTCGCAGCCCCCGAAACGGTTCCCCGGCACCGCTTTATGAAGACCCACCCCGACATGCCGCGCCACGCCGCCCCTTCCGCCCTGCCCGACTTGCCCACGTCCTCGATGTTCGACACGGACTTCCTGGCGCACTTCCTGCCGGGACAACGGCACCGGTTGGTCTACGTGCAAGTGGCGGAAGGCATCGAGCTGTGCCACTGGCAAAGCGCGTTCGAGCAGCCGTTCACCGTGCACACGCGTGACGACGGCGGCCGCGTATTACTGTCGTATCAACTGCGCGGCGATACCGATTGCTGGCTGGAAGGCAGCGTCGCCGGACAGGGCGAGGCCGTCAGGGAAACGTCCGGCTGCGTGTACTACACGCCGGATCGTCGCGGACGCTTTGTCCAACAGGGGGTGTGCGAGAGTCTGACCGTTGCACTGCGGCCGGACGTGCTGCGCATGTGGATCGAGGACGAAGAGGACGCGCCGCTGCGGCGCTCACTGGACTCCGGCAGCTGCTTTCGCACCGGCTACCGCGGCGAAAAGCTGCATCAAGCCGCGCTGGCCATCAGCCGCGAGTTGAAGCACCTGCGCACGCCCGCCTGCGACACGCCCGGCGCGCGGCTGATCCGCGAAGCGCAGGCCATGATGCTCACCGGCCTGTTTCTCGAAACCGGCCACGCGGACCTGCGCCGCGCCAATACCGCCACGCCGCAACGGCAACGCCTGATGGCGGCGCGCGACTATCTGCTGGCCGACCTCGCCCACCCGCCCACGCTGGCGCAGATGGCCGCGGAGACGGGCTTGAGCGCCATGCGCATCAAGCGCGGGTTCCGCGAGTTGTTCGGCCACAGCGTCTATGGCCTGTTCCAGCAGACGCGGATGCGCGAGGCGCAGCAGCGGCTGCGGGCGGGCAAGGTGACGGTGATGGAGGTGGCGTTCGACCTGGGGTATTCGAATCCCAGCCACTTCGCGGCGGCGTTCCGGAAGGAGTTTGGCGTGGGGCCGGGGGAATTCAAACGCGGGGCGGCGGGCGCATGACGCGCCAGCATCGCCTCGCAATGCCGACTCCGTCCCGCTACCACTGATACGCCAAGGTCAGATTCACCTGTCGTCCCAGCCCCGGGAAGCAACCCGTGCCCAGGTCATAGCAGCCCGCCACATGACGCTTGTTGGTCAGGTTGGCAACGTTGAGTTGCAGCCTCGCGCCCTTCATGGACGGCGATTGCCGCCCGAAGTCGTAGTGCAGTTGCGCATCGAGCAGCGTGAATGACGGCGTGCGGAATTCCTCCACTTGCATGCCGCCGGCGGTACCTCCGTGGTAGCGCGCTCCCAGCGCCGCGCCCAGGCCCGACGGCGCATCCCACGCCAGCCAGACGCCGCCGAATTGCGCCGGCACGCGCACGGGCCGCTTGCCGACGATATCCGCACTGCCCTTGGTGTATTCGACCTGCTGCCAAGTGTAGGCGGCGATCACGCTCCATTGCGCGGCGAGGCGAGCACGCGCTTCCAGTTCCAGGCCGCGAGAACGCATCTCGCCTTCCTGGATACGCTGCCATGGATTGGCGGGGTCGGGGATGAGCACATTGGCCTGCGTCAGGTTGTAGAGGGCGGCGGTGAACAGCGCGTCCCAGTCCAGTGGCTGGTATTTGAGGCCCGCCTCGAACAGTTCACCCCGGCTGGGCTGGAACGACTGGGCGTAGGTGGCATAGGGCGCCAGGCCGTTCTCGAAACGATAGAGCGTGCCGATCCGGCCGGTGGTGGCGCGATCATGCTGCGTAAAGTCGTTGCGCCAACGAAAGTCCACGGTGTCGATGGTGGAGCGGTCATGCCGCAGGCCGAGCATGGTGTGCCAACCGCCGAACGACAACTGGTCTTGCAGGTAGAAGCCCATCTGCGTCGAGCGCACGCGATTGTCCATGCCCACGGGCAAGGCGGCGGGGATGGGCATCCCGTACACCGGTTCGAAGATGTCCAGCGACGGGATGTCCAGCGACGGGGGCTTGCCCTTTCTGAAGTCGCCACGACCCCGCAGTTGTTCCCAGCTTATGCCGGCCAGCAGTTCGTGTTGCAAGACACCGGTGGCGAAGCGTCCGCGCACCTGGTTATCGAGCGCGAGGGTGTTATAGCGTTCGTCCGACGCGTTGGCGTAGCGATCGATGGTGCGCAGGTCCGGCCGCAAGCCTGTCATGCGCACGGCGGCGTACTGCACGTCGATATCGGCGTAGCGGCCGTTCAGCGACAGCGACCAGTCATCGGCCAGACGCTGGTCGAATTGATAACCCGCCGCGCGCTGGGTGCGGGAGAAGCGATCATACGAAGGCTCGCCCGTGTTGAAGCGCATTGGCAGCCGACCGTGCGGGTTGGGTAGCATCGTGCCCTGCGCGGGCAGCGAGCCGATCATGCCGGACTGGGGGTCCCCCTGATAACGCGCGTACAACGTAAAGCGAGTGGCCGCGCTCGGTTGCCAGGTCAACGACGGCGCGACCGCGCGGCGACGAACCGGCGCGCCGTCCATGTGGCCGTCGCTGTTCATGGCCGTGCCGACGACGCGAAACAGCAGCGTGCCGCTCGCATCGGCCGCGCCGCCCAGGTCGAAGGAAGCGCGCCGGTTGCCATACGATCCCCCCTCCAGCTCGACCCGCCGGATGGACTGCTCGCGCGGCAACTTGCTGGTCAGGACCACCACCCCGCCGGGATTGGCCCTGCCATACAACACCGATGCCGGACCGCGCAGCACCTCCATGCGTTCGAGCAGAAAAGCGTCGATCTGCTGCGACCCGAAGACCAGGCCCTCGCCCATGCGCAAGCCGTCCAGAAAAGTGTCGACCATATCGTTGGTCGACGTGAAACCACGGATGGTGAGTTCGTCATACGCGCCGACGCCGCCCCAGGCTTCCGTGGCGATGCCGGGCGCGTAGCGGAAGGCTTCATTGACGGAATGGACGTCTTGCGCGTCCATTTGCGCCCGCGTGACGACGGAGATGGACTGCGGCGTCTCGACCAACGGCACGCTGGCGCGCATCGCCGCGCTCGCGCGCTGGGGCACGAGGCCTTCGTCCTGCGGCAGACCGTCGACCTCGATGGCGGGCAACGTGGCGGCCTTATCCGCATTGACCGACTGCGCGGCGCCCGGTTGGGCCCAAGCCAGCATCAGTAAATGAAATCCGACTGTCAGAAGCCGGGGCGATGCGCATCGGGAACGGAAATGGAAGATCATGGGCTCAATCCGGTGGGTTGAAGGAAATGCCTCGCCGCGCCATCC
>NZ_CYTU01000003.1:85922-88979 GCF_001299375.1 Achromobacter sp. 2789STDY5608621
CTGCTATTGGCAAAGCGCCTTCAGGCAACCGGTGTCGATCGATACGCAGGGCGGCGACCGCGTGGTGTTTACCTATCAGTTGCGGGGCCTGACCCGTTGCTGGACGGAAGGCGGCCCGGCGGATCAGGGCGAGCACGCCCGCGAAACGTCGGGCAGCGTGTATTTCGCGCCCGGACGGCGCGGCCGCTTCCACCAGCATGGCCCGTGCGAGAGCGTGTCAATCGCCGTACGTCCGGACGTGTTGCGCGGCTGGATCGGCGACCTGGACCGCCCGCTGCAGCGGTCATTGGATTCAGGCGCCTGCTTCCTGGGCGGCTATCGCGGCGCCAGGCTGCACGAGGCGGCGTATGCGGTAAGCCGCGAACTGAAACACCTGCCGCCGGCGGCCCCGGCCACGATCGCCGGCATCCGCCTGCTCCACGAAGGCCAGGCGCTGTTGCTCGCGGGCCTGTTCCTGCAAGCCGGCCGCGCGGGCACGGGTCTGCCGAACCGCACCGTGACGCACCGCCAGCAATTGCTGGCGGCCCGCGATCACCTGCTCGCCGACCTGGCGCACCCGCCCACGCTGGCGCAACTGGCCACCGAGGCAGGCATCAGCGCCATCCGCATCAAGCGCGGGTTCCGCGAACTGTTCGGGCATAGCGTGTATGGGCTGTTCCAGCAGGAGCGCATGCGCGAGGCGCAACGGCGCCTGCTGGCGGGCGGGGTCACGGTGATGGAGGTGGCGTTCGGCCTGGGGTATTCCAACCCGAGCCATTTCGCGACCGCCTTTCGCAAGGCGTTTGGCCTGCCCCCCGGGGAATTCAAACGCAGGGAAGGATTTGACGGCAGGGAACGCTGCCCGTGATCCGCGCCGCGCCACCCGGGTAAACGCCCGCTTGCACGACCGCCCGCAAACAAACCATAATACGAATCATTCTTACAAAATCCTTCTCGCTCCGCTGGCCGGGGCGGCGTTCTCCTTGCCCGATGTCAGCGCCCTCCCCGCCCCACGCCACCAAGCGGACCACCCCAGCCACGACGCTGCGCGAGTTCGTCGACGAGTTGCTCAGCCACTACCGGGACCTGTATCGGCACCTGACCTATCAGCTGCGCAATTCCGATGACGCCGCGGATATCGCGCAGTCCAGCTTCGAGCGCGCCTACGCCAGCAGCCTGAGCCGCCGTCCGGACGAGAGCCCGGGCGTGGAGTCGTCGCGCGGGCTGCTGTTTCGCATTGCCCACAATCTTTGCATCGATGAAGCGCGCCGCCGCAAGGTGGCGCAGGCCTGGTTGAGCGAGCACGCGCCGCTGCAGGCGGAGCTGACGGCGCCATCATCCGAGCAGCTGGTGTCGCAGCGCCAGATCGTGGAGCGCGTGGCCGCGGTGCTGGCGTCGCTGCCGCCGCGCCGGATGCAGGCCTTCGTGCTGTTCCGCGCCTATGGCTACAGCCGCGCCGAAATCGCGCAGCAGCTGGGCATTACCGAGGCGGCGGTGGCCAAACACCTGGTGCGCGGAACGCTCGATTGCGCTCGCGCGTTGCGCCATCTGCACCTGGACCTGGGGCCGGCCGGCGCCTGCGCACCCGCGACATCCGAACCAGTGACGGACGATGGCAACTGAGATGATGCGGGACGGCCCCGACGAAACGCTTGTCGAGCATGCGCTAGGCCTGATTGCCACGTCCGAGATCGCCACGGCGCGCGCCGCCCGCCAGGCGGCGTCCCGGCTGACGGCCTGGCGGCAGCGGGCGCCGGTGCATGAGCTGGCCTACCTGGAGGCCCAACGGCGCTGGCAATTGCTGGCCAGGGTGGCGCCGGACATGCGCGAGCATTTCCAGGAAGACAACCCGGCCGCAAAGGCCCCCGGGCTGTCACGCCGCACGCTGCTCGGGCTGGGCGCGGCGGGCGCCTGTACGGCTCTGCTGGGCACGGGCTGGGCCTGGCGCCGGCCGTTGTATCAGGCGTCCTACGAGACCGGCCCGGGCCAATTGTCGCAGGCCCAGGTGCCCGACCAGGCCGATGGCGGCGGGCTGGGGACGCGCATCGACCTGAGTCCGCAGACGCGGCTGTCGGTCAGCCTCTACCGCCACGAACGGGTGGTGCAATTGAGCCATGGTGAAGCCCTGTTCACAGTGATGCCGGACGCCGACCGGCCGTTCCGGGTGCGCACCCGGGGCGGCGACGTGGAAGTGGTGGGCACGGTGTTCACGGTCAGCGACCGGGGCGGACCGGTGTCGGTCGCGGTGGAAGAAGGCCATGTCCGCTTTCAACCGGCGCCGCGCGATGCGCGCTGGTACACCCTGTCACGCGGCGGTCCGACCGTGGACCTGCGCGCGCCGGCGGCCGTCAGCTGGCGCAATGGCGAGGTCGACGCCGTGCGGCGCATCGACCCGGAAAGCGTGGCGGCGTGGCGCAACGGCTGGTTGTGGTTCGACAACCAGCGACTGGACGAGGCCTTGCCCGCGATCAACGCGTTCCGGAATCACCCCCTGAAAGCGGCCGACCCGGCGGTCAGTGCCTTGCGGTTGACGGGCCGGTTCCGTAGCGCGGACGCCGGCAACGCCGCCCAGTTGCTGGAGGCCATCCTGCCGCTGCAGGCGGCAACCCGTCCCAACGGCGATGTCGAATTGCGCCTGCGCTGATTTTTTTCGCGCGGGGTGTCTCCGTTTCCGCGCCTCGTCCGTCTTCTGTATCGATAGGCCGCCCAGCAGGGCGACGATTCTCTCGATAGACGGAGTTCAAATGCACCAATCAGGTATGGGCCAGGGCGCGCGTTGCCGACAGGCCGCCCCGAGGCAGAAGGCGTCACGGACGCAGGCCGCAAGCATGCGGCATACCCCAGGCATGGCGCCCGCATTCCTGCGCGCCGCCCTGTCCCTGGCGCTGGCCAGCGCTGCCGGCTTGCCGCTGGCCGCCCTTCCCGCCCTGGCCCAGGCCCAGGCCGCGACCGATCAACGCTACCCGATCGATCTGCCCGCGCAGCCGCTGAACACGGCGCTGACCGCACTATCGCGCCAGACCAACACGCCGATTATGGCGGCAGGCGCCGCCACGGCGGCGCACCGCGCGCCTGCGG
>NZ_CYTU01000003.1:89229-130626 GCF_001299375.1 Achromobacter sp. 2789STDY5608621
GCTACACGTCCGAACTGATCCGGAACCAGCAAGCCAATTCCATCGCCGACGTGCTGGCCAATGACGCCTCGGTGCGCACGGTCAACGACGGCCAGGGCTCGGTGGCCGGCACCGGCGACGAATTCCAGATCCGCGGCTTTCCGGTGCGCAACCAGGACGTGTCGTTCAACGGGCTGTACGGCATGCTGCCGCTGCGCACCATCGCGATGGACGCGGTGGAACGGGTCGAAGTGCTGAAAGGCCCCACCGCGCTGCTCAACGGCATGAGCCCGCGCGGCAGCGTGGGCGGCGGCATCAACGTGGTGCCCAAGCGCGCCGGCGACGAACCCCTGACGCGCCTGACCGCGACCTACCAGTCCGATTCGCGTTTTGGCGGCATGATCGACATGGGCCGGCGCTTTGGCGATAACAACGAATTCGGCATCCGCTTCAACGGCTCGTACCGCGATGGCGACACCGCGGTGCAGAACCAGTCCAATCAACTGGGCACGGCCGTGGTGGCGCTGGACTACCGCGGCGACCGGCTGCGCGTTTCGCTGGACGCGGGCCACCAGAACAATGACATCGACGCGCCGGGCGATTCCGGGGTGCTGATCTTCGGCGACAACCTGCCGGTGCCGCGCGCGCCCAAGGCGTCAAAGGGCTATTCGCCGGACTGGGGCTATTCCAGGTCGCGCGACAACTACGGCGTGCTGCGCGCCGAATACGACATCACCCCGCAACTGACGGTGTTCGGCGGCGTGGGCTACCGGCGCAGCGAGAACCGCTACCTGTACGCCGATCCCATCGTGGTCGGCCAGGGCGGCGAACTGCTGATGCGGCCGTATTACTGGCCCAGCTTCGAGCAGAACACATCGTCGGTGTGGGGCGCGCGCGGCAATTTCAATACCGGGCCGGTCAAGCACGAGGTGAGCCTGAGCTATTCCACGTTCGAGCAGCGCGCCGGCTATTACGACTACTACATCTTCGGCATGTCGCCGTCCAACCTTTACGACCCGGTGGAAATTCCCAAGCCGTCCATCGACGGCCTGTCGAGTTCGCCGCCGCGCACCTCGCTGCTGAAGCTGCCCACGATCGCGCTGGCCGACACGCTGTCGTTCGCCGACGACCGCGTGCAGCTCACCGCCGGCGTGCGCCACCAGACGGTGAAGGCCACCAACTACAGCTATGTGACGGGCAAGGAGACCTCGCACTACGACAAGTCGGCGGTGACGCCGGCGTTCGGCCTGGTGGTCAAGCCGTGGGACCATGTCTCGCTGTACGCCAACTACATCGAAGGCCTGACCACCGGCCCCATCGCCCCGGCCGGCACGTCCAACGCGGGCGAGATCTTCGCGCCGATCAAGACCAAGCAGGTCGAGGCCGGCGTGAAAGTGGACTTCGGCTCGGTGACGACCACCTTGGGCCTGTTCCAGATCAAGCAGCCCGCCGGGCTGACCACGTTCAGTGGCGGCGTGACGCGCTATGACGTCAGCGGCGAGCAACGCAATCGCGGGGTGGAGCTGAATGCGTTCGGCGAACTCGCGCCGGGCGTGCGGCTACTGGGCGGCGTGACGTATATCCAGCCGAAGATGACGCGCACCGCCAGCGCCGACACCGAAGGCAACAGCGCCGTGGGCGTGCCGCGCTGGATGGCCAACATCGGCATGGAATGGGATCCGTCGTTTGCGCCCGGGGTGACGCTGAGCGCCCGCGCGCTGTCGACCAGCTGGCAATACCAGAATCTGGAAAACACCCGCCGCATCCCCGGCTGGACGCGCTGGGACCTGGGCGTGCGCTATGCGACGCGCGCGTTCGACCATCCCGTGACGCTGCGCGCCACGGTCAACAACGTGTTCGGCAAGGACTACTGGTCGTCGGCGTCCGAGGGCTATCTGCGCCTGGGATCGCCGCGCTCGGTGATGCTGTCGGCGTCGGTGGACTTCTAGGCGGCTGGCGGGGCGTCGATACCCGACGGATACCGGGCCGTGGCGATGGCTCGGTATCCGTGGCTTCACGGCGCGTCGGCACGGGACGGCAAAGCCCGGCCCGGCCGGCAAACGCCCTATGCGTGCTGGCTCAACGCCTTCGCAATCCGATGCCGCCCCACCGTCGTCTTCGGCACCTTGAACGGAAACCAGCTACGCACGTCCTCGTCCAGCCCGATCCCGTGCATGTAGTTGTAGATCGCCTTCTTCAGCGCCCGTCCCAGCGCGTCGTGATCCACCCCGGTCGGGTCGTCGAAGCCGATGTCGTTCTTGGCGAACGTCACGTCCGGCAGCGGCCGCAGCGTCACGCCGTATTCCTCGGGGTTCAGCCCCACCGGGGAATGCACCGTACAGGCGAAGCGGTGGAAGAACCCGCTCTGGATACAGCCGTTTTCGAACAGCTGGCGCACGTATTCCAGCGCGTCGACGGTGTCCTGCACGGTCTGCGTGGGAAAGCCGTACATCAGGTAGGCGTGCACCAGGATGCCGGCGTCGGTGAAGGCGCGGGTGACGCGCGCCACCTGGTCGACCGACACGCCTTTCTTCATCAGGTTCAGCAGGCGGTCCGAGGCGACTTCCAGGCCGCCCGAGACGGCGATGCAGCCGCTGTCGGCCAGCAGTTCACACAGCTCGGGGGTGAAGGTCTTCTCGAAGCGGATGTTGCCCCACCACGAGATGCCGGCGTTGCGCGCGATCAGTTCCGTGGCCAGGGCCTTGAGGGACTTGGGCGGCGCGGCCTCGTCGACGAAATGGAAACCGGTCTGTCCGGTTTCCTGCACGATGGCCTCGATGCGGTCGGCCAGCACGGTGGCCGAGGCGCCTTCGTAGCGGCCGATGTAGTCCAGGCTGACATCACAGAAGCTGCACTTTTTCCAGTAACAGCCGTGGGCCACGGTCAGCTTGTTCCAGCGGCCGTCGCTCCACAGGCGGTGCATGGGGTTGAGCATGTCCAGCAGCGACAGGTAGCGGTCCAGCGGCAGGCCGTCCCAGGTGGGCGTGCCGACTTCGGCGAAGGCGACGTCGGGCTCGACCAGGTTGACGTAACGCACCGCGCCGCTGTCGGCGTCGCGCAGGAAGGTGCGCACCAGGCGCTGGCGCGAGCGCTTGCCTTCGACGTGTTCCATCAGCGCCAGCAAGGGGCGTTCGCCGGCGTCGAGGCTGACGAAGTCGAAATAGTCGAAGACGCGCGGGTCTTTCAGTTCGCGCAGTTCGGTGTTGACGAAGCCGCCGCCCAGCACGGTGATGATCCTGGGGTCTTGCGCCTTGATGGCCTGGGCGATGCGGAAGGCGGCGTAGACGGCGCCCGGGAACGGCACCGACAGCAGCACCATGGTGGGCTGGTGGCGCGCCAACGCTTCCAGGGTCAGGTCGCGCAGGGTGTCGTCGACCAGGTTCAGCGGCGCGGCCAGCGCTTCGGCCAGCGGGTCGAAGGTCGGCTGGCTGCCGGCCAGCGATTCGGCGTAGCGCACGAATTCAAAACGCGGATCGATGGCGTCGCGCAGCACGTCGGCCAGGTCGTTCAGGTACAGCGTGGCCAGGTGCTTGGCGCGGTCCTGCAGGCCCAGGGCGCCGAAGGCCCAGCCCAGCGGGTCGCCGCCCTCGTCGTCCATGTACACATCCAGCGAAGCGAAGCGCGGGCCTTCAGGCAGGAAGTTACGGCCGGCGATGCGGTGCGCCAGCGTCGAGTCGCGCCCTTGCAGGAAGGCGATCACCGGGGCGATGGTGGCCAGGTAGCGCGGCTGCATGGCGACGAAGGCCTGGATCGCGGGGGTGTGCTTGTCCAGCGGCAACGCGTCCACCTCGGCCGCCACGGCGCGCAGGCCGTCGGGCGACAGCAGGCGCAAGACCAGCGCCAACGCCAGGTCTTCCTGCGTGGCCGTGACGCCGCGGGAGCGCAGGAAGCCGGTCAGGTAGGCGGTGGACGGGTATGGCGTATTGAGCTGCGTCATCGGCGGGATGACGGACAGCACGCGTAGGGGCGTGGCGGACATGAGACACGGCGGGAAATGCCGTCAAAGCGGGGATCGAGGGGGGATTATAGTTACCGGCGAGTCCGTGCCGGCGTGACACGGAAACACAAGGGGCATCGCGTGCTGAACGGAGCCGGTGGTGATTCGGTATTGAGTGATGCCTGCCGATCAGCGCCCGGATACTGATCCGTTATATTCGTTTCACTATCAGCGGGCGCTGCCGCCGCCTGCGATGGGACCGCAGAAACCAAGTCGATACAGGATCCCCCGATAACAATGCCCAATCCGAAACCCGCCCTGTCTGCCCCCCGGCTGCGCCGTTCCGCCCTGGTTCTTCCCCTCGTCCTGCTGGCCGCCTGCGCCGCCCCGACCACGTATCGGCAGGACGTCAGGGGCATTCCGGTCAAGGGAGAACCGCTCACCACCGACCCCCCCTACGTGCTGGAAAAGCTGGTGCCCTTGCTGTCCATCACCAGCGGCTGCAAGGAAACGCCGAAATCCGTCGCTGTCGCGCTGGTCAGCAAGTCCGACGACATCCGCGCCAACGCCGCCGGCACCGCGCTGATCTCGGGATCGGCGCGGGAGGCATGGAATTTCGAGGCCTGCGCACGGACGATTCCGATGTACGTCACGTATACGTTCACGCCGGATGGGCGGACGGCGTATAAATTCTCGGCGAAATAATTCGGCAGACGGCCCGCTGAAAGGCGTCGGGCGGGAAACGGCCTCCCGACGCCACAATGCCGTGAAGGTTCCACACGGCCGCCGCGCCAAATGTCTCATCATTTGCGGCGATTCGTCTCACCGGGCCAGGTCATGCGCTCAGGGCGGAAGACCTCGGGGTAAATTCGGCCGGGAATTCCCTCTCAAGCCGGCCATTCCTGTTCCGTGTCCGAACCCGCACCGCCCTACGCGCCATCCATCAAGCTGCGCAGTTTCCTGCAGATGGCCCCTTACCTCGCCAGTCGAGGCGTGTCCCCGCTCGAGTTCTTCAAGCGTCTGGGCATCTCGCCGAACATTTTCCAGAACCCCGATATCTGGCTGCCCCGACAGGCCTGCTTCCACATCGCGAATGAAATGGCCCGCATTACGCAGGACCCGTTCGGCGGCGCCCATGTGGGGCAGTTGACCGAACTGCGTTCGCTCGGGGCATGGGGCCACCTGGTCTTGCGTTCGGCCAATATCGCGCAAGCGTGCGCCATGGCCGCCAACAATGCGGAAATGCTGCACCAGGGCGGCAGGGTCCGCATCGTCACGGAGGGCCGCAGCACCCGGCTGGTTCACAGCTTCACCGGCCGGCTAGACGCGGATCCGCGGCAGTTCATTCTCGGCAGCCTGGCCGTGCTGCGGAAGATTCCCCTCATGGCCGGCGACGCCTCGGCCATACGGGTGCATCTGAAAACGCCCCGGACACGGGGCGACGACGCCCTGGAGACGAGCCTGGGGCCGAACATCGTGACCGGCGCCGAGCATGACATGATCGAATTCGACCGCGATCTGCTCGACAGCCCCCTGCGCACATTGAAGGACGATGCCAGCAAGATCACCGCGGCGCTGGAATGCGCGATCAATACGGCGAGCCTGCTCGCCACGCATATGTCCGATCAGGACAAGGCCAGACTCGCCTGGATCGCCAGGACCATCGGCCTGTCGCCGCGCACGCTGCAACGACGCCTCAAATCCAGCGGCGTCGATTTCGACGCCTTGCACGACGAGACGCGCCGATGCGAGGCGCTGCGGCTCATGGGGCAACACCGCTATTCCGCCACGGAAATCGCCTACATGATCGGCTACAGCGATCCCTCGCATTTCACGCGCGCGTTCAAACGATGGACCGGGCAGAACCCCGCGCGCTTCCGGGCGGCGCTGCGCCATCGCGCCTGACCCGAAGCCTCGGTGGCGGGACGGGCCGGCGCGCATGCGCTTTTTTGGCACCAAATGGCAAGCCCGCCGCGGACCGTTCTTGTACAGTCCGCCTCGACCCTCCCGCAGCCCAGGCAAGCCACGCGCGAGCAGCGCGTAAGCGCTTTGGAATGCGGCATCAAGCCCCTATGATCGAAGGACCTCAATGTCACGCACCTCCGCCTCCCGCCTCGTTGTCCTGACGATGGCCATTGCCGGCGCCGCCCACGCGCAGTCCTCTCCCGATGCCGCCATCCCGGTGGGCGTCGACAATTTCGTGCGGGCCGAGACCGACCTGTACATGGCGAAAATCGTGGCCGATGGCAGCTTCGGGCGGTTCGTCCATAGCCGCGAGCCGGTTTCGATCGACGCGCAGAATGTCATCCGCATGAACCGGGACACGCTGTATTCAAGCGCCGTGTTCGACCTGGATGCCGGCCCGGTGACCATCACCCTGCCCAAGACCGGCAAGCGCTTCATGTCGATGCAGGTGGTCGACCAGAACCATTACGTGCCGGCTGTCTTCTACGGCGCCGGCCGCCATACCCTGAGCAAGGAGGCGATTGGCACCCGCTATGTCTTCGTGGCGATCCGCACGCTGGTCGATCCCGCCTCGCCCGAGGATATCCGCCAGGTGCATGCGCTGCAGGACGCCATCGCCGTCGACCAGGTCCGCACGGGCGAATTCGTGGTGCCGAAGTGGGACGCGGCCAGCCAGAAGACCGTTCGCGATGCGCTGCTGGTGCTGGGTTCGACGGTGCCCAACTACAACCGCGCGTTCGGCACGAAGGACAGCGTCGACCCCATCCAGCACTTGATCGGCACCGCCACGGGCTGGGGCGGAAACCCCGCCAAGGACGCCACCTATCTCGGCGGGGCCGTGCCCGACAATGATGGCAAGACCATCTATCGGCTCACGGTCGGCCAGGTGCCCGTCGACAGCTTCTGGTCGGTCAGCGTCTACAACGCGCAAGGCTACTTCGAAAAGAACCCGTATGGCGCCTACTCGTTGAACAACCTGACCGCCAAGAAAAGCGCCGACGGCTCGATCGCCATCCAGTTCGGCGGCTGCGACGGCAAGATCCCGAACTGCCTGCCCACGATGGCGGGCTGGAACTACACCGTCAGGCTGTATCAGCCGGGCCAGGCGATCCTGGACGGCCGCTGGCGCTTTCCGGAGCCGCAACGCGTCTCGCCCTAGCCTTCGACGCGCCCGATTTGGAGTAAAACGTCACCATGACCTGCCTGGAAGCGTTCATTTCCACCGATGGCATTGCCCCCTCGCTTCGTAATGATTACTGGCGCGAGGTGACGCGCCCGTTCTGCGACACGACCGTGGTCTCCAGCGACAAGGGGGCCACGCTCGAGGGCACCATGCGCATCCGCCACCTGGGCGGGTTGACGCTGGGCGCCACGACCTTCAATGCGCAGCGCTACAAGCGCGACCGGCCGACGATCGCCCGCAGCGGGCTGGACCATTATCTGGTGCATGTCGTGGTCGCGGGCTCCATACATGGGGATTTCGACGGCCGCGATGTGGTGGCGGGCCCGGGAGGCATCTGCTTCATCGACCTGGCGCGCGCCTACCACTGCCAGGTGGACGCCGGGCAACGCCTGGCGATGACGGTTCCCCGGGCCGGTATCAACCAGGCGCTGGGCGCGCGCGACCTTCACGGACTGGTGCTGCAGGCGGGCAATCCCATGACGCGCCTGCTCAAGGATTACCTTTGCGGCTTCCACGCGGTCTCGGGCCAGCTCTCCGCGAGCGAAGACGCGGCGGCGCTGGAGGCGCTGGGCACGCTGCTTTCCGCGGGCCTGGTCACCGCGGCGCCTGTCGAGCATTCGCCGACCTCGGTGCTGGGCCAGGCATTGCGCATGCGCGTGCTGGACTATATCGACCATCAATTGACGCAGCCCGATCTCGGCCCGGAGCGGCTGATGCAACGGTTCCGGGTGTCGCGCGCGCATCTCTACCGCGTCTTTGCCGACCTGGGCGGCGTTGCCCACGTCATTAAGCGTAAGCGGCTGGATGCGGCCTATGCCCGCCTGGTCGATCCGCGCCACGCCGCGCAACCGGCGAGCCAGGTCGCGGCGCATTTCGGTTTTCGGGACATGGCGCGATTTCGCAAGTCATTCATTGCGCGCTTTGGTCTGGCGCCAGACGAGGCCAGCGACAGCGGCCGGCGGGGTTGTCCACCCGCCACCGACGGCGACAACGCGCTGTCCAGCCATTTTTCCGCGCACAGCCGGCCGTGAGCCGCTCAAACGCCGCGCGGACTCAAAACCGGTAGGACAGCCCCAGGATAGGCCCCTGCTGGATGACGTTGTAGACAAAGCCATTCCGATTGAAGTTGACGCCCAGCGCGCGGTATCCCAGCACCGCCGCCAGGTCTGACTTGAACTGATAGGCCACCGCGGCCGTCGCGTCCCAGTCGAGCTTGGCCTGCCCCGCGCCCACCACGCCCCAGCCGGTCAGGTACCAGTGGTCGCTCAGGGCATACTGCCCCCGCAGGCCGGCGACCGCGTCGATCCAGGTGGCGCTGTCGCGCTCGCCACGGCCATCCAGCAGGCCGCCTTTCACGGAGAGCCTGGTGCTCGCGTACCAGAGCCGTCCGCCGCCGATGACGTCAAGGTGCCCCTGGTCGCCCCCGAGCACTTCGTACCCCGCCCCGAAGAAGCCGGAGAAGGACTTGGACGTGACATCGACGCGCCTGCCGAGCACGCCGCGCCCAATGCTGCCGCCGGCGGAGAGCTGCGCGTACATGACATCCGCGACCAACGAGAAGCGCTGATAGCGCGCCTCCATCGCCCCCATGAAAGCCAGGTCCAGCTCGCTCATCACGTCGCTGAAGCTGGAGTCCAGGCGGGTCGCTGGCTGGCCGAACTGGCCCACCGTCCCGCGGATGCCTGACGCCCAGGCGTAGGGGCTGGCGTTGAATTGCCACTGCGCGGCCGAGCGCGATGACTTGTCCATCAATGGGCTGATCGGCAGGGCGCCATCGGCGAACGCGGCCTGGCATAGGCCCAGCGCCAGACTCGGGGCAATCAGGGCGGCGAAAAAGGATTTCATGGTGTCTCGATGCGGCAGCGTGATAAGGGGAGAACGCGTCATCGCGGTTGCGACAGCGCCGCTTCCTCCGCCGCGCAATCCAGGCCCGGCGCCGCCCCGGCGGCCTGCATCGCCCGCACCTCCTGGCGCGCGCCATTCAGGTCCGCCACGAACTCGGCGTTGTCACGCAGCAGCGCCACCGTGGCCGCGCCCATCGTGCGGCCGGCGTCCACGTCGCTTTGCCAATGCGCGTTGCAGATGACCCGGCTTTGCCCGAACTCCAGGCCGCGCCGCAGCAGGCGATTGGCGCGCTCGGGATTGACTTCGGCCAGCACCAGCGCCCAGGCCCAGCCCGCCGCCGTGTGCCCCGACGGGTATGAACCATCCTTGCGCAACAGCGGTTCCTGTTCCGGAAAGCACGTGCCTTCATCGTGGACCACGAACGGCCGCGCGCGGTTGTAGGTGTTCTTGACGCCGTAAGTGGACAGCCCGGCATCGGTAAGCACTTTCTGCATCAGCCGGTACAGGTGCGGGGTCTGCCCTTCGGTGATGGCAAAGCCCATGGCGCACGAGAAACTGCGGGCCGGTTGCGGAAACTGCAGATCCGCATCCAGGCGGGCCAGCGTGGCGCGCGCGGAATTGCGCAGGGGCACGGTCGCCGCCCTGGCCTCTTCATCGCGCGCCAGCGCCGCGCTGGCCGCGGCGGGCGGCGGCCCGAGCAGTTCCAGGCTGTCGGGCAGCCGCTCTTTTGGCAGATAGCCCGGCGCCAGCTGAAAATGCGGGTCCGTGATCGCGGGATCCGGCTCGTTCCCCGCCCCGCTTGCGAGCGCCGCGCCGATGCCGAGGGAGAGAAAGAGAGCGCAGCCTGCCTTGCGACGTAGTTTTGCGAGCATGGATGATCTTGAGCATCAGTCGAATTGCGGAACGCTTCATCGCGGCCGGTCGCGCCGTGGCGACCGTCTGGAGCGTGAAAGCGTGGGCGAATTTACACGGATGATCGAGATAAGAAACGCAAATACCGCGCGCTGAGACAGAACGGCGCGATTAATGGGACATTGTGCGTCGGGGGGCCGTCCGCGCGGGACGCAGGCCCCTTTTCTCCGGTCATTGCAGGCGTCACCGGTGCGCCCGCCATGCCAGGCTCACTTGCCGCCGTCTCCAAACAGATCCGCCTGCCGCGCCTGCGCCGGCGCCAGCACATACCCGATCTCCTCCGCCACCTCGCGCAGAATTCCCTGCGCCAGGTTGAACGCGGTATTCGCCGCCGGCACGCCCGCGTAGATCGCGTTCTGCAGCAGCACTTCCTTCAGTTCATCCGGACTCAGCCGCGATTCGTCCTTCGCCGTCAGGGCGGCGCGCACGTGCAGCTCGAATTCCTCCCAGCGGCCCAGCGACAGGGTCACCGCCAGCACCATCATGCGCCGCGCCTTGTGCGGCAGGCCCGGACGGCTCCAGATGTCGTGCCAGGCGTAGCGGGTGATCAGGTTCTGGTAGTCGGCGGTGAAGGTGGTGGCGCGGTCCAGCGAGCGCTGCACCCATTCTTCTCCCAGCACGGCGCGGCGGTTGGCCAGGCCGCGCTCGAAATCGTCTTCCCGGCTCATTGCGGCATCTCCTTGGGGGCTTGCATCGGCGGGGCGGGCAACGGCGCTGCCCGCCCCTTCCGATCAGTTCACGGTGATGTTATTGGTTTTCACGACCTCGGCCCAGCGGACCTGCTCGGCGTCGACGAACTTGGCGAAGTCCGCCGCGCTGCTGCCGACCGGGGTCAGGCCGAGCTTGGCGAGCTTGTCGCGGGTTTCGGGGCGGGCCAGCGCCTTCTGCACCAGGTCCTGCAACTTGGCGACGACTTGCGGGTCGGCGCCCGCGGGCAGGAAGAAGCCGTTCCATTCGACGACATCGAAGGCCTTGACGCCGCCTTCGCTGACCGTGGGCACGTTGGGCAGGTCGGGCATGCGCGCGGCCGACGAGACGGCCAGCGCCTTGAGCTTGCCGGTGCTGACGTAGTTCAGACTGGACGCGGCGTTGGCGAAGTAGACGTCGACCTGCCCGCCCATGACGTCGACGATGGCCGGCGCGCCGCCCTTGTACGGGACGTGCACAACGTCGATCTGGGCATCCTTCTTGAGCAGTTCGGCGGCCATCTGCGCCAGGCTGCCCGGGCCATACGAGGCGTACGTGTAGCGGCCGGGATTGGCGCGCGCGGCCTTGATGAAGTCCGGCAGGCTGTTGAAGGCCGAGCCGGTGGCGGCGACCAGGATGTTGGGCACGCTGACGGCCTGCGAGACGGGAATGAAGTCCTTCTTGGCGTCGTAGGGCAGCTTGCGCAGCACGGGGTTGATGGAGAACGCGGAGGCGTCGTACAGCACGGTGTAGCCGTCGGGTTTGGCGCGGGCCACGTAGGCGGCGCCGATGGAGCCGCTGGCGCCGCCCTTGTTCTCGATGACGACGCTTTGGCCGGCGACTTCACCCATGCCTTGCGCGATGATGCGGGCGGCGTTGTCGGCGCCGCCGCCGGCCGAGTACGGCACCACCACGGTGATGGGCTGGTCGGGGTAGCCGGCGGCCTGGGCCGCGCCCAGGGTGCAGGCCAGGCCCAACGCGGCGGCCACGGGACGCAATGCGGCCAGGGCCGCGTGACGGGTTTTCTTCATGTGTGCTCCTCACGTCTCCCCTGCGGGGATGTTGAATCGATCAAGGATCGTGGCGCGATCCGCCCGAGGTCAGACGGTCGCGATGGGGTTGACCGGCGCGCCCACCAGGCCGGGCACGTACATCGGTGCGGCGGTCAGGAAGAAGGCGTGGCGGCCATGCTGGCGCAGCCAGTGCGCCAGCGGGGTCAGGTGCCAGAGTTCGCCGAGCGGCAGGCCCAGCTTGAACAGGCATTGTTCGTGCAGCGGCAAGAGCGGCCCGCTGCCCGATTCCAGGTGATGGTTGCGCAGTTCCACCGCGTGATTGTCGGCGGCGATGGCGGCGATGCGGCTGTCCTTGATCCAGGCGAGCAATTGCGCGTCGGCGCCGTCCAGCACGCAGCAGCTGGTCTTGAGCCGTTCCTGTTCGTCGTCGCCCAAGGTGAGCGCCAGGTCGGCCAGGCCGGTGTGCAGGCACAGGATGTCGCCGGGACGCGCCTGCACGCCGTCGGCCTGCATCACGTCCATCAGGTCCTGGTACGAGACCTTGCGATGCGCGTCGCCGAAGCGGGCGCGCAGGTCGACCATGACGCCGCGGCCCTGGATGCCGTGCCGCGCCATGGGCGCGATGGACAGGTCCTGCGTGCCGGTGAAGCCGTCGGCGCGCGGTTCGCTGACGGTAAACCCGTTGTAGCCGGTGGGCTGCGGCTGGCCGGTGCCGTGGGCGTCGTACATCGCGCCGACGTGGCCCAGGGCGTCCCATTGCGTGGAGTACTGCGGCGACAGCGTGACGCGGTCGTCGCTGACGACGTCGGTGGCGCCCGGCACGTCGCGCGCCAGGGGATAGCGGTAGACCGGCACGCCGTTCTTCTCGGCGGGCTGGATTACCGGGCCCTTGCGCCGCGGGTTGAGCACGGGCGCGCGCGGCACCGTCAATGGCAGGCTCAGGGAAAAAGACAGCCCTTCCCGGATTTCCGCGACGGCGGCCAGGCGTGTCTGGCGGTCCAGGTGGTTCAGGGTGCCGAGCTGGTCGTCGTCGCCGAAATCACCCCAGTTGGAGCCTTCGGGACGCTGCTGGTAGCGTGGACGCATTTTTTTGTCTCCTCGTTCTGTCTCGGACGAGTCTTGTGATCGTTTTGCTGGCTATTGCACCACCGAGGATTGCCGCAGTCGGTCGATTTCGGACGCGGTGTATCCCAGGGTGGACAGAATTTTTTCGCTGTGTTCGCCCAGGCCGGGCGCGCCGCGCCGCGTCCCAGACTCGCCGCGCCCCGCTCCGGAGTCGCCGTGCCCTGCCCCGGGCTCGCCGACGGGCATTTGCGCGGCGTCGCCGAAATGGGCCCATTGCGCCAGGCCGAGGTAATCGCCGGCCTGCGGGTTGTGGTACGGACGCATGAGTCCCATGGCTTCGACCTGGGGATGGTCGAACATGTCCTCGACCGGGCGCACTTCGGCGCAAGGCACGCTCTGCCCAAAGCGCTCGGCCCATTCGCGCGCCGATGCGCGCGACAGCGCTTGGCGCACCCGCGGCACCAGCACGGCGGCCTGCGCCGCGCGCTTCTTGACGGAGTCGTAGTCGGGGTGTTCGGCCAACTCAGGCAGGTCGAGGTGGCCGCACAGCGCGCGCCAGAAATGCGGCGTATTGGCCGACAGGTACAGGTGGCCGTCGCGGGTGGGATGGATGCCGGTGATGCCGCCCGAGCGCATGTCGCGCTCGATGTGACGCGATTCGCCGTCGGCCCACACCAGGCGGGCCGACTGCATCGCCAGCGCGCTGCCCAGCAACGAGACTTCGATCGCCTGGCCGCGTCCGGTCTTCTCGCGGCGGTAGAGGGCCGCCGCCACGCTGTTCGAGATCAGCGCGGCGCCGTAATAATCGACCACCGAGCCGTACAGCACCTCGGGCGGACCGTCGGCCTTGGCCTGGGCCGCGCACATGCCCGTCATGGACTGCAGCACCTGGTCGTAGCCGGCGTGGCGCGCCATCGGGCCGACCGCGCCATAACCAGTCATGGCGCAATAGACCAGGCGCGGGTTGACCGCCGACAGCGTGGCGAAGTCGATGCGCAGGCGCTCGGGCACGCCGGGCCGGAAGTTGTGGACCAGCACGTCGGCCTCGCGCACCAGGCGCAGCAGGATCTCGTGGCCGGCGGCTTCCTTCAGGTTCAGGCACAGGCCGCGCTTGTTGCGATTGATGCCCAGGAAGGCGCGGCTTTCGCTGGCCAGCGTCGACGGGTATTTGCGCAGGTTGTCGCCTTCGGGCGGCTCGACCTTGATGACGTCGGCGCCCATGTCGCCCAGCAGGGCGCAACCATAGGGGCCGGCGATATAGGCGCTCAGGTCCAGGACCTTGATGCCGGCCAGCGGCAGGTCGGCGGGGGATGCTTGTTGCATGGGGAATTCACTCATTGTCGGTGTCGGGACCGGCCTCACGCTACCCGGCCGGCGGCCAGCAGCACGTCCTGGGCGCGGCGCACGAACGGGGCGTCGATCATCTTGCCGTCGAGCAGGAAGGCGCCGACGCCGTCATGCTCGCGGCTGGCGGACACGATGCGCTCGGCCTGCGCGACCTCTTCGGCGTTGAAACCGAACACCTCGTTGGCGATGACGATCTGGCTGGGATGCACGCACGACTTGCCCAGGAACCCGAGCGAGCGCGCCAGTTGCGCCTCGGCCCGAAAGCCGTCGGCGTCGCGCACGCGGGCATAGGCCGCGTCCATGGCGTACTTGCCGGCGCAACCCGCGGCCAGGCGCAGCGACAGCATCACCATGCGCAGCGTGTCGGGCTGGTAGCGCTCGATGCCGAGCGGCTCGAACAGGTCGGCCAGGCCCAACTGCAAGCCGGCAACGCGGGGATGGGCCGCGGCCAGTTGCGCGGCGTCGGCCAGCGCCCGCGGGGTTTCGACGGTGACCAGGAATTCACCGGCGAAGCCCGCTTCCATGGCCTCGTCGATCGCGGCGCGCAACGCGGCGGCGCTTTCGACCTTGGGCAGGTTCAGCACGTCGATGGGCAGGCCGCGCAGCGCAGCCAGGTCGGCGGGATAGTCGGGGGTGTCCGCAGCGTTGACGCGGACGATAATTTTCTTGGGATGTTGCGCATTGGCCGTGGCGACCGCGGGCGCGCCCAGCCAGGCGGCCAAAGCGGCGCGGGCTTCCTGCTTGCGGGTCGGCGCGACCGCGTCCTCCAGGTCGAAAGACAGCGCATCGGCCGCGCTGGCCAGGGCCTTGTCGAACAGTTCCGGGCGCGAGGCCGGGACGAAAAGCTTGCTTCTCATTGATGTCTCCTGGGGGCATTGTGGCGCTGGAGACACCCGGCCGGGGACAGCCAAATTACGATAAGACGATAGAATATCTATCATCATGAACACCGACTTCCTGCACACGCTGGCCGCCGTGGCGCGCCATGGCTCGATGGCCGAGGCCGCCCGGCGCCTGGGGCTGACCCACGGCGCGGTGGCGCAGCAGATCCGCAAGCTGGAGCAGGAGCTGGGCGTGGCGCTGGTGGCGCGCGCCGGCCGCACCGTACACCTGACCGCCAAGGCCACCGAACTGATCGAGCCGATGCGCGAGGTGCTGGAACGGATCGAGAAGATCCGCTACCTGGCCCGTTCCGACGAAATGATGGGCGAGCTGCGGCTGGGCGCCGGCAACACGGCGCTGAATTCGATGGTGCCGGCCATCCTGGAACACCTGGTGCGGCGCCATCCTTTGATCAACGTCGAGATCCAGCCTGGCCATTCGGCGCGCTTCTACCCCGCCATCGAAAGCGGCGAACTGGACGCCGCCATCGCGCTGCAAGCGCCCTACCCGCTGTCCAAGAGCCTGGGCTGGCAGTTGCTGCGCGAAGAACCTTACGTGCTGGCGGCGGCGCCGCGCCATGCCGGGCGCCACCCGCACAGCCTGCTGACGGCGGAGCCGTTCATCCGCTACCAGCGCAGCGACTGGGGCGGCCAACACATCGACGATTACCTGCGGCGCGTCGGCATCACACCGCGCGAACGGTTCGAGCTGAACGCCATCGAATCGATCGCGGTGATGGTCAGCCGCGACCTGGGCGTGGCGATCCTGCCGCGTTCCACCAACGGCGCGATCGAACGGCTCGGCCTGCTCGCCCTGCCGCTACCCGAGCCCTGCGAGCCGCGCCGCTTCGGCCTGATCTGGTCGCGCGGATCGCCGCGGCTGGCGCTGGTTCGTGCATTCTGTAATATCGCCGTGGTCGAGTATGGCAACGCGCAACACTGATGCCCGTAGCATTCAATACCGATAGCGCATCATCAGAATCGCGCAACGCTCCGTGCGCCCATCGCCCGGGAGAAGCGCGGCGGAGTAGCCGCATTCAACCATTTTCAATCGACACGGCTCAATTCTCCAACGAAACGCTTATGCTCAGCGTGAGATGGGAAGAATGCTCTGCAAATAATGCAATTGGGAAGCCGCATCTTCAATCGCTCGTTCCAAGCCAAGATCTTTTCGACGACGCAACGCTACAAACGATTGCTCATCATGAACCCTCCGGTTTATCCCGTTCTCTAAGCGCGCTTCGGCCGCGATTTTCAATACCCCCTCACGCAGATCGACGCGCACATCATTCAATTGAATGAAAGTGATCACCTTGAATGATTCCCCTGTTCGCCAGACAGTAACGCCCGCGGGAAGGTAACGTGCATCCATCTCCACCAACGGTTGCCATTTTCGCAAAGAAACCGATATTCTCACGCGCTTGGTATTAACAATGAGATCGGCGTGTTCTGCTCGCATGGCATGAATGAACGGAGCGAACTGCATCTCGCGAATGCAATCATCCCATACTGAAGTACGCCGCCAGTAAAGTTGAAAGAGACGAAGCCGGGCCTTCCCGTGCAGAGTATCAGCATCCTTGATCAATTGCGAGAGCATGTACGCTCTAGCCCCCTTTCTAGAATCTGCAGCCCAATCCGCCATCAGCCCGATTACATCTGTGTGCGTGCTAGCGACTTCGGTTACCAGTCGACCATAAGCCGTCTCAGCCACAGCCTCGTCCGCCTCCTCCTCAATCACGCTGCGAAACTGCGACAGTGCAACGCGCACATGATCAGCTGTCGCTTCTCTGGCCTCTGCTTCATGCAAAAATTCCGCTAACCAATCATATCCGATGGGAATCCACTGATCATCCTTAGGGTTAGCTTCATTTGAGTCAAGAAAAATGTATACCCCGCGATATTTCGGGAATAATTTTTCCAAAGCTCTACGGTAGTCTTTCAACTGCCCCACGGATTGGTGTGCACCGAATTTATTTTCAATTGCTACGTAACGGTTGCGCCCTGGATCAACCACAAGGATATCTAGATATCGACCTGCGAGTTCTACCTCGGTAGTCACCATGGAAGCCGAAAACCCTTCGGTCTGTATGTTGGCCGGAGATAGGAAGCGACGGGTCGGTAGATCTAGATTTGCTTGATCGCTCTGCACCCATGCTCGGACCAAAAGCGACTGGATAGCCAAGTCGCCAAGTCCGTGCCCCTCAGTCGGATCCAGTAACCACGCGATAAAGCGCGAGACATTTACTTCCTTTGGATAGCAAATCCGAAGCGGCTCCCAAGTAGCTGTGGATGCCGTTAAGCGCTGTACGTTGGAATCACTAAAAAATCGATCTACCAATTGGTCCATTTACTTGCTCTCGAATGCCATGCAAATGCGGGACTGTGGCTTTAGCCCGCCGCCAATAAGAATCAAAGTTATTCCGCGACTCTGGTGTCGTACAACGGTTGCGCACCTCCCGCCGTAGGCGAGACCCATACCCCAAAAGCCACGACCCGACACTGAGAAGTAAATGAACGAAACCGACCGCTCCGAAAATAAAAACCGGCATTTGAACCCGTGAATATCACGAACACCAATGACATCGAAATTCGGTGCCTGATTTCTCATCAACATCGTCACTCTAAACGATTACTTCTGTCGACTGGACACTCGACACGCCACCGACGATGCCCCAGGCTCGCCATGCCAAATCAGCCAGAAGACATTGTCGTCTTTCTATTGCGTCTGCATTCCAACTATCAAAAGGGCTCAGCGCCGCGACGGTGCGGTCAATCCTCGTGTTCGATCCGATTTTTGGCCTTTCAGGCAGCACTCGCGTTAGCAACAGTTGCGATTGCAGGTACACATGGCGCTTTTTTGAATACGGTCGATTGCCCAAAGAAGCGTTGATAGATTTCTCTGCCAAAACGAGATTACCCAACCGCTGGGCCAATTCATCCAAATCCCCGCCCCCAAACTCGGACACTGCCTCACTACTGGGGTTCTCCGGAAGAATATGTTCTATTTCGAAGCCGCCATTAATATATCGATTGAGCCAACGGGTGCCCTCACTTTCCCCATACGCTTCTAGCTCAACGAATTGAGTCAATTTTGCTAGAATATAGCGCAAGCGGTATTTTTGGACAGATTTAGAAGTAAGGCGACGCATAGCGTCAAGAAACCTGGAGGACAACGCAATCCGTGCGCTAGTGAATCTCTCCGCGACAAATTTTTCGAACTGATCAGAAGTTTTCACCTGCCTAAGTTCAGCTGCCCAGCGTACAAAGTCTCGCTCAAAGTCACGTGTAGGCTCACGCGTGATCACATAGCAGAAAAAGAGGTTCTCAACTTCCGAACAAAGACGGTCAAACAGCTCCCCAGTGAGATGACGGCCCCCAAGTAATAGGATCAAATGCTGGCGGGCAGCCTTGCCCCCTAGGTACTGCATGTTTTCCAGAAAGCGATTAGCGTTACCATTTTGATCTTTGCCCGAGAAGAAATTACGGTAAGCAGATGCCGATGCCACCAATTCCTTCGCAAAAGCCAGTGGATTATTCGCATATCCGCAAAGTGCTTCGTGTTTGGTCAACCACCCATATATCTCATCCTCCCGCAAAACATCGACGTCATAATTGCTGAATATGAAATAACGTAGAAATCGCAATGGCTTCTCACCCATCGCAAATATTGTGTCCTGAAGCTCCTTCCAGGTGACCTTGAGTTTCTCGAAATTATCTCGACTGGCCTTCATGAACAAAAGGTTCTTCAGCAGATCCATCGAATCCAGGCCTACCCCTCGGTCGTTAATCGTTTCAAATACCTTTAACGCCTTGGCTACATCCTGGGTCTGGATACGTATGAGTTTTACCCGGTTAGTCAGATAACCGTAAAAAGCGCGCGTCGCCTCACTATTGAGCCCAAATTCCCGCTGCAAGAAGCTACGCGCGGTCAAATACGCATTGTGAATATTGGCCATCGACCGGGTCAGTTTTTCAACAGGATAATTATCGCTATCTTGTGCGGCCAACCGTTGCAGCATGCCGCCGCTGTCTTCGTACTGAAGATCCATCCGAAGCCGATAATGATCCTGGCCATTGACATCAGTGGACGTCGCGGCGATCTGCGCCCCTAGAGCTCCTGGAGGGGTCTGTCTCAGCTCTACCAAATGGTCACGAATTGCACACAAAGCGACGTAGATCGTCGTCATCCGCTGCTGCCCGTCAATCAGTTCCAGAACACCACTCGGCCCAGGACAGACTACGATGCTGCCGATGAAATATTCCGGCACCGCACCCTCAGCACGACTGCCCAACTCCCCAAAGATATCTCCAAGTAGCTGTTCTACTTGATCAGTCTCCCAGACATATTCTCGCTGGTAGTCGGGAACTACGTAAAAACTCTGCAGAACCCCGGCGATCGTCAGGTCCTGACTCTCGATGGTCGTCATGGCCAATTGGTTACCTCGATGTAATGAGCCTGGGAGGACAGGCTGTGCGTCACAATTCTGTTGGTAACATATTTTATCTATTTTTATATTCCTGTGGCAGCAAAGAAGAACCGCTACCCTCAAACCGCCCCTCGACTATGGCGCGGACCAATCAACGGGAAAAGTGATCCCGAACTTCCAATGGACTAGCCTACGGATTGAACTCCAGTCGCTGGCACATCGGAGTCTCGTCAGGCATGGGTGTCTATTCTGACGATGCCACCTAATGCCAATCACGAGCGCTCACCCACCCACGCTCAGCTTGGGTACGTAGGCCCTTCGTTGAAGGATGGGCTAGCGCGTCAGTTTCGGGCGATTATTCAGACTGACGCTATACCTCCGTCACCTCAATACTGATACCGCATCGTCAACGTCGCGCTGCGCCCCGCCGCCCACGCGCCCTGGCTGTAGAAGCCGATCTGCGAGTAGTACTTGCGGTCCATCAGGTTGTTGACGTTCAGCTGCGCCGACAGGCTCTTGTCGAACTTGTAGCGCGCCATCAGGTTGACCAGCGCATAGCTGCCCTGCCCCACGCGTTCTTCGCCATTGGGACCGTTGGCGATCGTGTAGACGTGGCTCTGCCAGTTGACGCCGCCGCCCACCGTCAACCGGTTCCAATGGCCCGGCAACTGATAGGTCGTGAACAAGCGCACCAGGCTGCGCGGCTGGTCGGTCTGGATCGGGCTGCCCTCGCCGTCACGCGCGGTCCAGTGCGACCAACCGGCCGCCACGTTCCAGCCCGGCGAGACCTCGCCCGACAGTTCCAGGTCGAAGCCGCGGCTGCGGGTGCCCTTGGTGGCGCGGTAGGCCTGGTTGATGGTGCCGGGAATCAGATAGCCGGTGTCTTCCTGCGCGAGGTTGTCCTGGTTGACCTGGAACACGGATGCCGACGCATTCAGGCGGCCATCGAGGAACTCACCCTTGACCCCCGCCTCGTAGGCCTTGCCTTCCAGCGGATCGAGCCAGCTGCCGTTGCGATCCTGAAAGCTCTGCGGGTTGAAGATGCCCGTGTAGCTGACATAGGCCGTGTAGTTCTCGTTGATGTCGTACAGCAGGCCCGCGTAGGGCACGAACGCGTCCTTGTCGAACGCCTGCCGGCTGCCGCCGCCAAAACCGACCGAGTCCGTCTTCCACGTGCTGTAGCGGCCGCCGACGATCAGCTTGAGCGGATCGGCCAGGCTGAAGCGCAGCGCGCCGTACCAGCCGGCCTGCTTGGTGGTGTAGCGGCTGGCCAGGGTGGAGGTGTCGCTCCACTGCGGTTCGGGGTACGAGCCGTCCCATTCCAGGAAGTTGCCGATCGGCGCCGGCGAGACGGCGCCGCGGTTGAAGAATTCGGCGTACTGGCGGGTGAAGCTGGCGCCGACCACCGCTTCGTGTTGGCGGCCGAACAACGAGAAGGGGCCGGAGGCCTTGATATCCAGGCTGTTCTGCTTACGGTCGCCGTAGTAGCGCTGGGCCGAGGCGCCCATGCCCAGGCCGGTGCTGCGGTCGGGCCAGCCATACAGGTAGAGCAGCTTGCCATCCATTTCGTGCTTGGAATGCGAGACGCTGGCCTGCACGCGCCAATCGTTGTCGAAGCGGTGCTCCAGGCTGGCGAAGGCGCCTTCGGTGGTGCTGGCCCACTTGGTCCAGTCGGCGCCGGTGTTGAGCGAGCGTTTCCAGTCGGTGCGGCCGCCGTCGGCGTACCACAACGGGAAGCCGCCCCAGCTGCTGCGCCGCGGCTGGTTGTCCTGGTAGTTGAAGCCGACGCTCAACGTCGTGCGAGCGGTCAGGTCGGCGTCGACGACGCCGTAGAAGACCTTCTTGCGGTTCTGGTAGCCGTCCAGGTACGAGTGGTTGTCCTGGTAGGCCGAGACGATGCGGCCGCGCACGCTGCCGCTGGCGTTCAGCGGCGAGGACAGGTCGGCGCTGGCGCGATAGGCGTCCGAGGTGCCGGCGCTGACGCTCAGGTCAGCCTTGAATTCGCGGCTGGTGGCGTGCTTGCGGACCAGGTTGACCGAGGCGGACGGGTTGCCGGCGCCGGTCAGCAGGCCGGTGGCGCCGCGCACCACTTCGACGCGGTCATAGATGATGGAGTCCAGCGACGATTCACCGCCGGCGTAGCCGATATCAAAGCTGGTGGGCACGCCGTCGTACAGGTAGTTGCTGATGGCGAAGCCGCGCGAGCTGAAGGTGTAGCGCTCGCTGTCGTAGTTCTGCACCGAGATGCCGGGGGTGTTGCCGAGGATGTCGGTGATCGAGCGCATGTCCTGGTCTTCGATGCGCTGGCGCGTGACCACGGTGACCGACTGCGGGGTTTCGCGCAGCGACAGCGGCAGGCCGGTGCTGGCGGACGTGGCGCGCGGGGTATAGGAACCGGTGCCCTCGGTGGTGGTCGGGTCGCCATCGGCCTGGACCTGCACGGCGGGCAAGGTGGCGACACCACTCTCCTGCGCCAGGACGGCGCCGCTGGCTAACGCCATCAATACCAGGCTGGTGGTGCGCCGCAGGGTGGCGCGTGGACGACGGGAGAGGTGGAGGCCGACGGGCCGCGGGTCTTGCATGATGGCTTCCTTTCGCAGAGCGGGTGAAACAAGGCGAAAGGAAGTTTAATGCGAACTATTCTCATGTGCATTAGTGTTGCTAATAAGCATCGCATGAGTCGGAAGGCTTCCCGCAGGGTTGCGCTGAGGGAGAGCGCGTGGCACGCGTGTGATTGGTGCCGGCTCCCAGATGGAAGCCCCCCCCCGCGATAAACGGGGAAATTTATTGACTTACCGATCCACCGACTTCATATCGCATTTCTTCTGCCACACATCGCAAAGCCCGCCGAACCTCGCGCGCCCGGCCAGTTGCTCGCTCCTGCGCGCTCGACGATCTCATTCCTGGGTAAACGCTTGCGATGCATGAGGCAATCGGGCAGCAACCAGGCCCGATGTTCAGCATTTATCGTGCCATCTTGGGTACGGCTACGCATTCATTAGAGACGCAAACCCAAGCATCGAATTCTCCGGATGCCTTTTTCGACCATCGCGTGCCGTCAAAAACGTAAAACCCGTTCCAGAAAAAACGCGCTGCGTTAGGGTCCTTGCCCGCGCCGGGCACAGGGTTAACGAAACTTCCAGCCAATGGTTGTGGCACACCAGTCGCCGATGGGCTGGTCAACTGAATCTGTCGAAGGCCCTCAATTAGAGTAATCGTTCCGTCAACCCATACTTTGAGGACTGCACCTGCATTGGGGTCATAAGCACTATCAACGCCAGAGTACAGGTCCTGATAACCGTCTTTGTAATGAGTGAATGTCGCAGTTCTACCACCTGGCCTTGTGCCGGTCACTCCCTTTATCACATAGGCCAGACCTTCCACATTTCCGGAAAATGACGTTCCAAAAATGGTATTGCCGAAAATATCCGTATACGTCAAGCCGTTGAGCCGATCCAGCATGCCCGCTACCCAAGCAGTGAGGCTCTTTATTTTTTCCCAAAGCGCCTCAACACCCGCCCGAGGCCAGTCGATAATCATCAGCTTGTGATAGAAAGCAAACGCCATGAACGTCGCATATCCGCTCTCCTGCTCGGGAAGAGATTTGAAGTCCACCTCTCGCAATGCTTCAAGCAAGGCTCTATCTGCCTCAGCGATCAAATATGCCTCGTTGGGTTGTCCCGCTGCCTTCGCATAAGCGATGTCGTGCGCCTTGCATATTGTGTCGATAACACTCGCCTGGCCTCCCGGAAGCATCAGTACAGGACTGTCCAGCATTTGCTGGATTGTTATATTTGGATTTCTCTGCCCAGCAGACCATCCAGGACCGCACCACTCGCCGTAAACAGGCATCCAAGCTGACGCATCAAAAACAGTAAACCCATCAACACCAGTTGATTGTTGTTCTGCAGCCATTTAGCCACCTCATCGAAGTCATGAACAGAAGTGGTAGCGCATTATCAATCAACTCCAATATTGAATTGGCCGAACCGGGCAACGGAGAAGCACTTCAAAGAGAAACCACGCCGAGCTTGTATAGCTGAGCCTCGCAGTTTTAGAGATCTGCAGCAGACACTTGGATCAATGTGGCTTGCTCTACAGAGGGTACGCGCACGTTCTCCCAGGACTGGGTTTCAAGACTGAATTTGGCAAACCCCACCCGCTTTTCACCTCGACTCATGGGAAGATCCCAGAATATTGCCGCCACAAAACGACCCGCCGGGTCCGCCGCGAGTTCTTTGGGGTAGCTGCGCGTACGTGCTCTCCAAATGGTTTGACGCTGATCGGGAGAAACACGCATCAGGCCCTGAGATGGATCTTGAATCGTGCCAGCCCACACAAAGACATTTCCCTGGTCATCAGCAGTCCTAAAACTGGCATTGATGACATTGGGATATTGAACAGGCACTGGATCTTCAAGCTGCCCCCGACTTAGCGTAAAAATTTCATTGCCATCATATTTCTTTCCATAACCCGGATTTCTTAACCGGGAGCTCGGGCCATAAGAACCAAGAAAGATTTCATTGCCATTGCGATAGAACAACTCTCTGCCACTCAGAAAATCGAACTTCTTGCCAGTAAATAATCTCTCAGACTTAGACGAAAGATCGTATTCCCAAATATTCAAATCCAATAACGAAACCCTGCCGGGAGGCAAAACTCGATCACTTCTCCAGAACGCGATTTTCCTTTCGTCCGGAGACATTCCCGGCGAAAGGTTCACGCCAGGGGAAACTGGCAAAATTCGAAGATCCGTGCCATCACTTCGCATCATCAAAATCTGAGACGCGCTCACCCCTCGTTGAGAGTCTGCGTAGGTCCTACCATAGAGAGGGTTGCGACTCATCAAGATATATGTGCCGCGAGGCGAATAATGCGCGTAAGAATACGAATAACCTTCAGGCAACACAAAACGGGAGAGTATTCCCGACCCTAAGTTGTAGCGCATGACAAAACAACTATCTTCCTGATCGAGGCATTCCAAAAACAGCCAATACTGACCGTTGGGATGCACACTTAGAGACCGCAGATTCCGGCCCCCGTTTTGCTGTTGGAAAGCGGTTTCGTACTCGGTGATAGTCTCGAACGCTCGCGCCGCGCGCATTGGTTCCACGGTTGATATACATACCGCGGCCATGACCAACGCGAGAACCTTAACCGCCATCTTTACCAACTTTCCAACAATGATCATCGTTCCCTCTTCAGGGGGACAAGGGCCGCCAAGCGTTTATCGGCTAGGCGCATCAGCATCGCAAAGAAAATAATGAGATACGATCTCATTCAATTGGTAGTGTCAAGTGGGGAGCTGAATACTTAGGACGTACCGACAACGCCCTGAGAGCGCTATCCTGACTCGCGCTCCTGATGTCGTGAACTGCGGGTTCGGCACGACGAGCCCCGGAACGTTACCGATCCACCGACTTCATATCGCAAGCCATCCACTCCACATCGCCGAGCCCGCCGAACCGCGCACGCCCGGCGGGTTGCCTGCCCTTGACGCGTTCGACAATCGTGCAACAGCATCGCGAAGGAGTATCAGGCGGCGCTAGCACCCTTCGGAGCAAAGAGTGCATGTGCTCCATTGGCCAGATAGGCGCCGTTCAGGCCATCAAATTTCCGTGCCGCGTCTGGCCACGCAATGAATTTCCGATCAACCCGTGCTCCGCGCTGACCCGTCGCAGCGTCAATTGACACCACCTTCTGTCCGCGCGCCCTCGCCTCACGCAGCACGATCGCCACGAATGCCTCAGTATTCTCATCACCCGCCGGAATGGACGCCCGCAGCTCGCCGTTGAGCAGGGAATCCGGAAGAAAGTCCGCGGTTCTTGACCTCAAAAGGCTGACCAGCCCCGATCCCACCAGCGCGTAGATCCACCCCTTTCCCGAGGGATGACGTTTCACATAGCGATTGTGAAAATCCGCTTCGGAGATGATGGATGCATCCACGATCGTCACGTGAACCCCGCCACACGCATCGATTCGATTCCTGTATCCCGGCCGCTCGACGTCCGGCTGCTCCTGCATGTCGATGAAGCGGATCGAGGGACGTGCTTTCAATAGCGCGGCAGCGAAGTCAGCCTCATCCACTGAAGTCATGAATAGGCACTGCTGAACCATCCTGGAGTCGGCCACGGGTCGCCCTATTCCGGTTCCGCAATGGGTGCCCGCGCCAGGATCACCGGCATGAAGCCTGCCATTACCGGTCCACCGACTTCATGTCGCAGCTCGTCTCCTGCACGTCGCACAGCCCCCGGAACCAGGCGCGCCCGACCAGTTGCTCGCCCTTGGGGCGTTCGACGATCTCGTCCTTGGGCGAGCGCTTGCGATCCACCAGGTAATCCAGCAGCACCCAGCTTTCATGGCAGGCGCGGATGCCCTGGATCTTGCCCATTTCGGTCAGCCAGTCGCTGCCCAGGTCCACCAGGCGCTGGCTGGCGGCGTCGGGCTTGGCATAGCCGCGCGCGGATTGGATGCCGACCCGGGCATCGTCGGCGCGGATCCAGCCTTCGCCCTTGTAGAGCTTGCGCGGCGCGCGCTCCGGATATTCTTCCTCGTTGTAGGCATCGCTGGCGTTGGCGATCCTGAGCCAGCCGTCCCTGGCTTCCTTCACGTCGAAGGTGACGCTGTACGAATACTCCGGCTCGCCGGCGGCGGGCTTGGCGGGGATCTGGCCCAGGGCCTTGGCGCTGGCGGACGGCGCGTCGCGCACGGTGATCGACGGCTTGTCGTAGTTGGCCCAGGCGCTGAAGGCGCAGGTAGTCGCGCCCGCGGGGGCTTCGGCTTGGGCAGAGGCGGCGATGACCGGCGGCGCGGCCAGCAGCGCCAGCGTCAGCGCGGCGATCGAAGCGGTCAGACGGGGACGAATGTGCATGAAGACTCCAAAGCGTCGACGATCCGGGCCCGGCCGGTCCTCGACATCCCGCAAGCCGGATTGCTATCCAACTGACGGGCGGCGGTCCACCGGCAGGGTGTTTCTGTTTATCGGGCAGTTCCGCGACTGTATCAAACCCGCCGCCGGCAGCTGCTTCAACGGAACCGCAGATGCCGCCGCTGCAGCTCCGCCACCGTCCGGCAGCCCATCAGCTTCATCGCGCGCTCGATCTCCACGCGCATCTGTTCCAGCGCCCGCTCCACGCCGGGCCGCCCGGCGGCGGCCAGCGGGAACAGGTAGTAGCGGCCCAGCCCCACCGCCTTGGCGCCCAGCGCCAGCGCCTTGAGCACGTGCGTGCCGCGCTGCACGCCGCCGTCTATCATCACGTCGATGCGGTCGCCGACGGCGTCGACGATCTCGGCCAGTTGGTCGAAGGCGCTGCGCGAGCCGTCGAGCTGGCGGCCGCCGTGGTTGGACAGGACGATGCCGGTGCAGCCGATGTCGACGGCGCGTTTGGCGTCCTCGACCGACATGATGCCCTTCAGGCAGAACTGGCCGCCCCACTCGCGCACCATGGCGGCGACGTCGTCCCAGGTCATGGCGGGATCGAGCATCTCGGTGAAATAGCGGCTGATGGACATGGCGCCGCCGCCCATGTCGACGTGGCCGTCGAGCTGCGGCAGGCGGAAGCGCTCGTGGGTGGCGTAGTTGATGGCCCAGGCCGGCTTGATGGCGAACTGGGCGATGCCGGCCAGGTTCAGGCGGAACGGGATGGCAAAGCCGGTGCGCTTGTCGCGCTCGCGGTTGCCGCCGGTGATGCTGTCGACCGTCAGCATCATGACCTGCACGCCGGCGGCCTTGGCGCGCGCCATCATGTCGCGGTTCAGGCCGCGGTCCTTGTGGAAGTAGAACTGGTAGACCTGCGGGCCGCCGCTGATCTGGCGCGCCTCCTCCAGGCTGACGGTGCCCAGCGAGGACACCCCGAACATAGTGCCGAACTTGCCGGCGGCGGCGGCCACGGCGCGTTCGCCGTCGTGGTGGAACAGGCGTTGCAGCGCGGTGGGCGAGCAGTAGACCGGCAAGGCCAGCTTCTGGCCCATGACGGTGACGGACATGTCCACATCCGCCACGCCGCGCAGCACGTCGGGCACCAGGTCGCAGGCCTCGAAGGCCTCGGTGTTGCGGCGATAGGTGGTCTCATCGTCGGCGGCGCCGTCGATGTAGTTGAAGATCGGGCCGGGCAGCCGCTGGCGCGCCATGCGGCGGAAGTCGTGGAAATTCTGGCACTGGTTCAGGCGCATCGGGGGACCTTTGTCTACGCTGCACGGACTACCGGAATGCCCCTTGCGACCCGGGCATGATGGGCCGAATTGTACCGGGGACGGCGTCCCATCACGCATAACAGCTTTGCCATCCGGGTGGAGCCTGCCGCGGCGCGGAAATCCTAGACTGGCCGCACTTCACAGCAGTCAAGGAGAAGGCGTTGCAGCCGCTGTTATCAAACCTGAAAGTGCTCGACCTGAGCCGCGTGCTGGCCGGCCCGTGGGCCAGCCAGATCCTGGCCGACCTGGGCGCCGATGTCATCAAGGTCGAGCGGCCCGGCCAGGGCGACGACACCCGGTCCTGGGGGCCGCCCTTCCTGAAGGACGAGCAGGGCCAGGACACGGCGGACGGCGCCTACTTCGTGGCCACCAACCGGGGCAAGCGCTCGATCACGCTGGACCTGCAGACGGCCGAGGGCCAGGCGCTGGTCAAGCAGCTGTGCCGCGACGCGGACGTGGTGCTGGAGAACTACAAGGTCGGCACACTGGCGCGACTGGGGCTGGACTATGCGTCGCTGTCGGCGATCAACCCGCGCCTGGTGTATTGCTCGGTCACGGGGTTCGGCCAGACCGGGCCGCGCGCGGCCGAGCCGGCCTACGACTTCCTGATCCAGGCCATGGGCGGGCTGATGAGCGTGACCGGCGAGCGCGACGACCGGCCGGGCGGCGGGCCGCAGAAGGTGGGCGTGCCGATCGTCGACCTGACCACCGGCGTGTACGCGGCGCTGGGCATCGTGGCCGCCCTGCTGCGGCGCGCGCAGACCGGCCAGGGCGAGTACATCGACGTGGCCATGCTGGACGTGCAGGTGGGCCTCTTGGCCAACCAGGCCATGAACTTCCTGCTGGGCGGGCGGGTGCCGCGCCGCACCGGCACGGCGCACCCGAATATCCAGCCGCAGCGCACCTTTGCCTGCGCCGATGGCGACATCGTCATCGTGGTGGGCAACGACGCGCAGTTCGCCACCCTGTGCGAGGCGCTGGGCCAGCCCGGCCTGGCGCGCGATCCGCGCTATGTCAGCAACAGCCAGCGCGTGAAGAACCTGGACACGCTCGATCCGCTGCTGGACGCCATTTTCATCCGCGAGCCGCGCGCCCACTGGCTGGACCTGCTCAAGCGGGCCGGGGTGCCGGCCGGCTCGATCAACACGGTGCCCGAGGTGTTCGAGGACCCGCAGGTGCTGCACCGCGGCATGCTGCGGCGCCTGCCCCACCCCGCCGCCGGCGAGGTGCCGCAGGTGATGAACCCGCTGCGCTTCGGCCAATCGGCGCTGCGGGTGGACCGCGCGCCGGCGCTGCTGGGCCAGCACACCGACGAGGTGCTGGCCGAACTGGGACTGAGCGCGGCGCAGATCCAGGACTACCGCGACCGCAAGATCATCTGACCGGCCCATCCGGCCAAAGAACAAGGAGACACACCATGACCATGCCGGAAAACCTGGCCGGGCCCTACACCGCGCTGGACGTCAGCCTCGACGGCGGCGTCGCCACCATCCTGCTGGCCAATCCCCCCGTCAACGCGCTCAGCACCGAGATGATGAACGAGCTGTCGTGGGTGCTGGACCGCATTTCCGAGACGCCCGAGGTGCGGGCGGTGGTGCTGTCGGGCCAGGGCAAGACCTTCTGCGCCGGCGCCGACCTGAAGAACCGCGCCGCCACCATCAAGGGGCCGGGCGACCTGCCGCAGCATTCGCGCCGCACGCGCGAGTGCTTCCATGCGATCCGCGAATGCGCCAAGCCGGTGGTGGGCGCCATCAACGGCGCGGCGCTGGGCGCGGGGCTGGCGATCGTGGCTTCGTGCGACATCCTGCTGGCGGCGTCCGACGCGGTGGTGGGCCTGCCGGAGATCAACGTCGGGCTGCTGGGCGGCGGCCGCCATGGCATGCGGCTGTTCGGCCATTCGCGGCTGCGGCGCATGATGCTGACCGGGCTGCGGGTGGACGGCAACGAGCTGTACCGGCTCGGCGTGGTCGAGGAAGCGCTGCCGGCGGACGCGCTGATGCCGCGCGCGCTGGAACTGGCGCGCGAGCTGGCCGCCAAGAGCCCGCTGGCGACCATGCTGGCCAAGCAGACGCTCAACGCCATCGAGGACATGAGCCTGCGCGACGGCTATCGCTACGAGCAGGACATGACCGCGGCCATCGCCAGGACCGAGGACGCCATGGAGGCGCGCCGCGCCTTCCTGGAAAAGCGCGCGCCGGTGTTCCAGGGCCGTTAGCGGCACGGACCCCACGCATAACAGCTATTGCGGCGGCGCCGTAGGTGCAAGGCCCGGCGCTGCCTACACTTCGCAAAAATACCAAGGAGACGACATGACGAGCGCGTTGGACGGCGTGAAGGTACTGGACCTGAGCCGGGTGTTTTCGGGACCGTGGGCGGCGCAGATGCTGGCCGACTTCGGCGCCGACGTGATCAAGGTCGAGCGCCCCGGGCGCGGCGACGACGTGCGCCACCAGGGCTATCCGCTGCCCGGCCGCGATGGCGCGCCAAGCCCGCAGACCTCGTCGTTCGTGGCCATGAACCGGGGCAAGAAGTCGCTGACCATCGACATCTCGCGGCCCGAGGGCCAGGCGCTGGTGCGGCGGCTGGCGCGGCAGGCGGACATCGTCATCGAGAACTTCAAGGCCGGCGACCTGCGCCGCTACGGGCTGGACTATGCCGCGCTGGCGGCGGTCAATCCGCGCCTGGTGTATTGCTCGATCACCGGCTTCGGCCAGAGCGGGCCGTACAGCCATCTGCCGGGCTATGACCCGATCTTCCAGTCCATGAGCGGGCTGATGAGCGTGACCGGCGTGCCCGACGGCGAGCCGGGCGCGGGGCCGGTCAAGGCGGGCTACTCGGTGTCGGACCTGACGGCGGGCTTCTATGCGGTATGCGCCATCCTGGCGGCGCTGCGGCACCGCGACCAGGTGTCGGGCGCGGGCCAGCACATCGACCTGGCGCTGCTGGACGCGCAGATCGCAGCGCTGTCGCACATCGGCATGAACTATCTGGCCAGCGGCCAGTTGCCGGCGCGCATGGGTTCGGCCTCGCAGATCACCGCGCCGTTCCGCGCCTTCGAATGCCGGGACGGCCACCTGATGGTGGCGGTGGGCAACGACTCGCAGTTCCGCGCCTTCTGCGAGGTGATCGGGCTACCCGAGCTGGGGCGCGATGCGCGCTTCGATACCAACCCCAAGCGCGCCGCCGCGCAGCCGGCGCTGTCGCGGCTGATCGAGCCGGCGCTGCGCGCCCGCAGCGTGCAGGACTGGAATCAGGCGCTGGCGGCGGCCAACGTGCCTTGCGGGCCCATCTACACCATGGACCAGGTGTTCGAGGACCCGCAGGTGCGCCACCGCGAGATGCTGGGCAGCGTCGAGCATCCGCAATTGGGCGCCCTGCCGGTCATCCGCAACCCGATCCATTTTTCCGGCACGCCGATCGCGGGCGGCCTGCCGCCGCCCCTGCTGGGCGAGCACACGGCCGAGATCCTGCGCGCCGAACTGGGGCTGTCCGATGACGAGATCGCCCGGCTGCAGGCGGAGGGCATCGTATGAGCGGCGTGGACCATGACCTGATCGAAGAGATCCGCGACAGCGCGCGCGACTTCCTGCAACGGCGCGACCAGCGCCAGCGCAAGCGCGCCGAGACGCCGCCGGACCGCGACTATTGGCGCGAGATCGCCGAGGTCGGCTGGCTCGGCATGAGCGTGCCCGAGACGCTGGGCGGCCTGGGCCTGGGCTGGCGGGCGATGGCGGCGGTGCTGGAGGAAGCCGGCCGCGCGCAGCTGCTGGAGCCGCTGGTCGGCGCCGGCGTGCTGCCGGCGGCGCTGCTGGCGCGGATCGAGCCGGTCGATGCTGCGCGGCGCGACGCGCTGTTGCAGGCCGTGTGCGGCGGCGAAACGCTGCTCGGGCTGGCCTGGCAGGAAACCGAGGGCCAGCTGGAGGCCGGCGAGGCCGCCACGGCCTTCGGCGTCAGCGTGATCGAACGCGAGGGCGCGTATGTGCTCAATGGCGAGAAGCGCCACGTGGTGCCGGGGGCCGGCGTCGATGGCTGGCTGGTCACGGCCGATGGCGAGCGCGGCACCGCCCTCTTCTTCGTCGCGGCCGGCACGCCGGGCGTGACCGCGCAGGTCCACGCGCGCGCCGACGGCGGCGCCGCCTGCCACCTGGCGATCGAGTCGGCCGTGGTGCCGGCGGACGCGCTGCTGGCGCGCGACGGCGTGCTGGACGCGGTCGACGAGGCGCTGGACCTGGGCCGCCTGATGCAGTCGGCGGAACTGGTGGGGGTGGCGCGGCAGGCGCTGGCCGATTCGGTGGCCTACCTGAACACGCGCCAGCAGTTCGGCCGGCCGCTGGCGTCGTTCCAGGCCCTGCAGCACCGGCTGGTGGATGCCGCCATGCAGGTCGAGCTGGCGGCCAACAGCCTGCTGGACGCGCTCGATGCGCTGGCCGCGCGGCCGGGCGACGCCACCCTGCGCAAGACGGTGGCCAGCCGCGCCAAGGCCCGCGCCGCGCGCGCCGGCCTGGAGGCGGCGCGGCTGGCGATCCAGCTGCACGGCGCCATCGGCTACACCGAGGAATGCGACGTCAGCCTGTATTTCCGCAGCGCGCTGCACCTGGCGGCCTGGCTGGGCAATGCCGCCGCCCATCGCCAGCGCTACGGCGCGCTGGCGGCGCTGCCCGCGCCCGGCGCCGATGACGACGACGCCGCGCCCATCACGGACTTTCCGCGCGAGGCCGACTGGAACGGCATGCCGGAAGCCGATTTCCGCCGGCTGGCGCGCGGCTTCTTCCGCGCCCATTATCCCGAGCACCTGCGCCACGTGCCGTGGCGGCTGCACTGGGACGAGATCAAGGACTGGTATTTCACGCTGGCGCGCCAGGGCTGGATCGCGCCGTCGTGGCCGCGCGAGCACGGCGGCATGGCGCTGTCGCCGGCGCGCCAGATCGCCTTCATCGAAGAGGCCGAGCGCCACGGCGTGGCGCGCGCGCCCGACCAGGGGCTGGTGATGCTGGGGCCGATCCTGATCCGCCACGGCACCGAGGAACAGCGCGCCCGTTTCCTGCCGGGCATCCTGTCGGGCGAGGCGGTGTGGGCGCAGGGCTATTCGGAGCCGAACGCCGGCTCGGACCTGGCCTCGCTGCGCTGCGAAGCGCTGGTGGACGGCGACGACCTGATCGTGAGCGGCCAAAAAACCTGGTCGACGCTGGCGCAGGACGCGACCCACATGTTCATGCTGGTGCGCACCGACAAGACGGTCAAGAAGCAGGCCGGCATCAGCTTCCTGCTGGTGGACCTGGCCAGCCCGGGCGTGAGCCGCCGCCCCATCCGCACGCTCTCGGGCCACGAGGAATTCTGCGAGGTGTTCTTCGACCAGGTGCGCGTGCCGCGCGCCAACCTGGTGGGCGAGCTGAACGCCGGCTGGGGCATCGCCAAGGCGCTGCTGGGCTTCGAGCGCCTGTTCAGCGGCAGCCCCAAGCACGCCAACCATGCCCTGCAGCAGATCTTCAGCATCGCGCGCCAGCGCGGCCTGCTGGCCGACCCGGCGTTCGCCGACCGGCTGGCCGAGCTGCGGCTGGACGCGGCCGACCTGACCGCGATGTACAGCGTCTTCGCCGAGCTGGCCAAGGCCGGCCGGCCGCTGCCGCCCGAGCTGTCGCTGCTGAAGGTCTGGGCCACCGAGACGCACGAGCGGCTGGGCGCCCTGCTGATCCAGATCGCCGAGGAATACGGCGGCGCGGCGATGCGCCTGGGCTATGGCAACGGCCAGGTGCATGCGCTGGCGCCGTACGTCAACGCGCTGGCGGCAACCATTTTCAGCGGCACCAACGAGATCCAGCGCAATATCTACGCCAAGCAGTTGGGGCTGGAAGGCGCATGACAACGACGCGCCGGCCGCGAGCCGGCGCCACAGGAGAGAGACAGATGAAACACGCTACCGCACTGACGGCGGCCGCCCTGCTGCTGGGCGCCGCCTTTGCCGCCCCGGGCCACGCCGCCGCGCCCTGGCCGAGCCAGCCGATCCGGCTGATCGTGCCCTACCCGCCCGGCGGCTCGGTCGACAACCTGGCGCGACTGCTGGCGCCGGCGCTGGGCCAGCGGCTGGGCCAGACCATCGTGATCGAGAACAAGGCCGGCGCCAGCGGCACCATCGGCGTGGACGCCACGGTGCGCGCCACGCCCGACGGCAACACCTTCGGCTTCGGCGTGCCCGGCGCCATCACCGGCCTGCCGCACGTCATGAAGGTGCCGTACGACGTCTCCAAGATCCAGTACGTGTCGCTGGTGGCGCGCATTCCGCTGGTGCTGGTGGTCAACCCGTCCCTGCCCGACGCCACGCTGGCCGATTTCGTCGCCAGCGCCAAGCGCCAGCCCGGCAAGTACAACTATGGCTCGGCCGGCAACGTCACCACGCCGCACCTGGGCGGCGAGCTGCTCAAGCAGCAGACCGGCATCGACATCATGCACGTGCCGTACAAGGGCGCCTCGCCCGCGGTCACGGCGCTGCTGTCCAACGAGGTGCAGATGTTCCCGGGCGACGCCTCGGCGGTGCTGGGCTTCATCAAGGCCGGCAAGCTGCGCACGCTGGCGGTGGCCAGCCCGACGCGCTTCGAGGGCCTGCCGGACGTGCCGACCACCCAGGAAGCGGGTTTTCCCGGTGTGATCGTGGAATCGAACTACGGCATCATCGCCCCGACCGGGACGCCGCCGGAGATCGTGCAGAAGATGTCGCAGGCCATCGCCCAGACCCTGGCCGAGCCGGCCCTGCGGCAGAAGATGATCGACCAGGGCGCCATCCCCACGGCCACCACGCCCGAGGCCTACCAGGCGCTGATGCAGGCCGAGTCGAAGAAATGGGGCGAGGTGATCCGGCGCGGCAAGCTGGGGCTGGAATAGTCCCATGCCGGCCCGCTTTTGCCGTACCCTTATGCCGTCTCTTTCGTTGCCGCCTTATCGATCATGCCGCCTGCCAAAGCCACGGGCCTGAGCCTGGACGTCACCGCCGACCTGCACAAGTGGCGGGCCTTCCTGGCGATCGCGGAACTGGGCAGCATCTCGCGCGCCGCCCTCTATCTGGACCAGGACCAGTCGGTGCTGAGCCGCCGCATCAACGCGCTGGAACGCGAGTGCAACGCGCGGCTGTTCAACCGCACCGGGCGCGGCGTGCACCTGTCGGAAGTGGGCGAGCGCCTGTTTCCGCTGGTGCGCACGCTGCTGGGCGACGCCGAGCGGCTGGAACTGGAGCTGAACGGCGAGGCGCGCGAGCCGGCCGGCGAGGTCACGCTGGGGCTGCTGCCGTCCACCGCGCACCCGCTGATCCGGCGGCTGTTCTCGCGGCTGCGCAAGCAATTTCCCAAGGTGCACCTGAAGATCCTGGAAGGCTCCAGCGGCCAGATCGAGGAATGGCTGACCGACAGCCGCGTCGATATCGCCATCCTGTACCGCTACGGCGACAAGTGCCCGCCGGGCGAACAGGCGCTGGCCTCGGTCGATTCGTACCTGGTGGGCGCGGCGGGCGACCCGCTGACGCGCGGCGGCGAGGTCGCGTTCGAACAGCTGGACGGCCTGCCCTTCATCCTGCCCGGCGCGCCCAACGGCCTGCGCAATGCGCTGGACGGGCTGGCGCGGGCGCGCAAGATCAGCATCGCGCCGCTGATCGAGGCCGATTCGCTGCCGCTGATGAAGTCCATCGTCGAGCACGAACACATGTACACGGTGCTGCCGCTGCACGCGGTCTGGCAGGAGGTGCAGGAAGGCCGCCTGGGCATCGCCGCGCTGCGCGATCCGGCCATGGGCCGCATCATCTCGATGGCGTTCGCCCGCGCCAAGGGGCCGGGCCGCACCGTCACCGAAGTGGCCGCGCAGATCCAGAGCCTGGTGCGCGAGATCGGCGGCGAAGGCGTGTGGCACGCCAGCCCCTGACGGGGCCGGCGCTTCAATCGAAGCCGTAGAGCCGCGCGGGATTGTCGACCCAGACCTTGCGGCGCATGGCGTCATCGCCCAGCCAGCGCTGCGCCACCGCCACCAGGGCGTCGGCGGACGGCGCCGACTCGCCCATGCGCACGAACGGCCAGTCCGAGCCCCACAGCACCTGGTCGGGGTTGGCGGCGACGAAGGCGTCGTGAATGAAGCGCGCATTCTCGTAGTCCGGCGCGCTGCCGACGCGGCACAGCGTCAGCTTCATCCACAGGCGGCCGTCGGCCAGCAGGCCGCGCAGCAGCTGGAACGCCGGGTCCTGGTCGCCACGCGCCGGGACCAGGCTGCCCAGGTGGTCGATCACCAGCGGCAGGTCCAGCTTCGCCAGCGCCGGCAGGTGGCGCAGATAGGTATCGCAAGGCGCCCACAGCTGCGCGTGCAGGCCGTGGTGTTTCATGCGCGGGGCCAGCGCGGCGACCTGGTCGAACCCCACGCTGCCCGGAAACAGGTTGCCGGCGGGGTCGCGCGCCTCGACGAAGCGCAGTCCGCGCACGCCGCCGTCATACAGGGCTTGCAGTTGCGCATCGCTGACCGACGGGTCGGCCACCGCGATGCCGCGCAGGCGATCGCCGCCTTGCGCCAGCGCGTCCAGCAAGGCATCGGGGTGTGTGCCGTAGGGCGCCGGCTGCACCAGCACGCCGCGCGCGGCGCCCAGGGTGTCCAGCATGCGCAGATAACGCGTCGCCGGCGCGTCGGGCGCGGCATAGGACGACGGGTGCCAGAGCGGGAAGCGGTCGTAGGGGCCGAACACGTGGCAGTGCGTGTCGCAGGCCCGCGGCGGCAGGGGCTGCACGGGCGCGGCAGGCATGCGCGGCGTCTCGACGCGGTCGGGCACGTAGGCGCGGGCGGCGGTCATGCCTGGCCCTCCCCGGCCAGCGGCGCCAGCCGGCTCAGCGCCGGATGGCCGTCCTGTTGCGGCAGGTCCAGCGGCGCGGGCGCGTCGTCCGGCATCGGGATCTCGTGCGCGTTCAGCGTCATCGACACCATGGTGTAGTAGCCGATGACGGCGGTCAGCTCGACCACGCCGACGGCGGCCCAGCGCTGCACCGCCTCGGCATACAGGGCGGGCTCGACCTGGCCGGTCTCCTGCAGCTGGCGGGCGTAGGCGTAGACGATCTCGTCGTCGCGGTTGTCGAAGGCCGGCTCGCGCCGCGCCTGGATGGCGTCCAGCACCGCGTCCGCAATGCCGGCGGCGCGGGCGGCCTGGGCGTGGATGTGCCATTCGATCTGGCTGTTCCACCGCCGCGCGGTGACCACGATGGCCAGCTCGCTGACGCGCGGCGGCAGGCTGGTGCCAAAGCGCAGCAAGGCGCCCAGCGCCTGCCAGCGCTCGGCCAGCTCGGGGTTGTGCAGCGCGGCGCGCAAGGGGCCGACCAGCCGGCCGCGCGGACCGGAGACGATGCGCTCGTAGACGCGCTTCTGGTCGTCGCTCATGCTGTCGGGCGTGGGCAGGGGAATGCGGCTCATCATCGTCCTTCGCTCAAGGCGTTTCGTCGGGTTGGCTGCGCGCTACCGAGGGCCGCGCGCTGAAGTCCTGGTGCCAGGCGGCCAGCGCCGGATGGCCATCGCGCCAGGCCAGGTCCGGGAAACGATAGTCCAGATACGACAACGCGCAACCGATGGCAATCAGGCCCAGGTCGAAGCGGCTGGCGCGCAGGGCCGGCGCCTCGGCTTCCAGCACGGCCAGCACGGCGCCGGTCTTCAGCGCGAAGGCGTCGAGCCAGGCCTGGGTCTGCTTCTCGACCGGCTTGTTGCGTTCCTGCCGGTACAGCAGCAGCGCGTCCAGGAAACCGTCGCCCAGCGCCTGGCGGCGCTCGGCCAGCAGGCGCGCGGCCGGGTCCGCCGGCAGCAGGCCGGCGCCGGCCAGGCCGTCCAGATAGGCGCAGATGACGCGCGAGTCGTAGACCGGCGTGCCGTCGTCCAGCACCAGCGTCGGCAGCTTGATCAGCGGGTTGTCGGCCACCAGGTCGAAGTTGGGCTTGTCCATGGCGACTGGCGTGCGCACCAGCGTCACGCGGTCGGCAATGCCGGCTTCGTACAGAACGATCATCACCTTGCGCACGAAGGGCGAGCGCGGCGACCAATGCAGTTTCATCAAGAGGCTCCCAGGAGATTCGATATCGTGATGCGGTTCAATGGCCCTGCGCGGGCCGCACCGCCGGATCGTTGGCGGCGTCCGGCGCGCGCATCTGGAACAGGTCGCTGGTGTGCGCGTACCAGCCGGCGCCGTGCATGCGGCCCAGTAGGCGCAGCGCGGGGGTGTCCACATGGAAGCGCTGCGCGTCCAGCAGCGCGTCGTCGCGCAGGTACAGCGCCACCACCCGCGCCAGCACGATGACGCGCTGCGGCGCGGCGTCCAGCACCTGCCACACGCGGCATTCCAGCGCCGCCGGGCTGAGCGCGATGCGCGGCGGCGCGACCACCAGCGAGGGCTCGGTCGCCAGCCCGGCGCGCGTCAGCTCATCGACGTCGGCCACGTAGTCCAGGCTGGTGTGGTTCATCTGCGCGGCCAGTTCGGCCGACACCAGGTTGATGACGAACTCGCCGGTCTCCAGGATGTTGCGCGAGGTGTCCTTCAACTGCCCGCCGCGCGGGCCGATGCCCAGCGCCACGATCGGCGGATCGCTGCTGACCACGTTGAAGAACGAGAACGGCGCGGCGTTGCGTTGCCCCTGCGCCGACTGGCTCACCACCCAGGCGATGGGGCGCGGCACCACCACGCTGGAGAGCAGCTTGAAGGCATTGGTGGTGCTCAGTTGGCTGAAATCGAAATTCATGGATGCGTTCCTCGCGTCCTCATTTGGCCAGCAGCCCCAGCGCGCCGAGTAGCCGGCGCATGTCGGCCTGGTCCTTGGCGACGTAGGCGTCCGCTTCCTGTGGCGACAACGCCATCAACTCTATCGCCTGCTCCCGCATGACGCGGCGGTAGTCGGGATCGTCGTTCACGGCCCGGACGGTGTCGCTCAGCGTGCGCACGATGTCGGCGGGCGTGCCGGCCGGCGCCGCCAGGCTGTACCAGGTGGCCGCGTCCGCGCCCGCCACGCCGGCCTCGGCCAGCGTCGGCACGTCCGGCAGCAGCGGCGAGCGCTTGTCCGACGCATAGGCCAGCGCCAGCAGGCGCCCCTGGCGGATGAACGGCAGGCTGGCCGACAGGTTCAGCATGGCCAGGTCGGTCTGGCCGCCGACCACGTCGTTGATGGCGGGCGAGGCGCCGGCATAGGGAATGTGGTTCAGCTGCACCCCGGCGACCTGCTGGAACAGCTCGGCGCCCAGGTGCGTGGCGCCGCCCACGCCGGCCGAGCCGTAGCTCCACTTGCCGGGTTCGGCCTTGGCGCGGGCGATCAGCTCGGCCACCGAGCGGATGCCGCGCGACGGATTGACCACCAGCATGATGGGCTGCACCGCCACCACCGAGCAGAAGGCGAAGCCCTTGACGCCGTCGTACGCGGTCTTCTGCATCAGCGGCGTGACCACATGGCCGGCCGAGGTGCCCAGCAGCAGCGTGTAGCCGTCCGGCTTGGCGCGCGCCACGAAGCCGGTGCCGATGGAGGCGCCGCCGCCGGCCTTGTTCTCCACCACCACCGGCTGGCCCAGGCGCTTTTCCAGCGCCCGCGCCAGGCTGCGCGCCACCACGTCGGCGGGGCCGCCGGCGGCATAGGGATTGACCAGGATGAGGGGTCGGTCGGGATAGGCCGCCGCCGCGGACGCGGCGCCGACGGACAGGGCCACCGTCGCCAACAGGGATCGAAGCATCAATCGCATGGGATTTCCTTCCAGGGGCCCGGCCGCCGGGCGGGCCGCGAGCCGGGCCGTGGCCTCAATCGGCGCGCGCGCCGGACTGTTCGATGATGCGCGCCCATTTCGCCGTATCGACGCGGATGCGTTCGGCGAAGGCTTCGGGCGTGCTGTGGGTGGTCTGGATGCCGTAGCCGGCCATGCGCTCGACCATCTGCGGCGCGGTCATCACCGCCTCGATATCGGCGTTCAGCCGATCGATGATCGCGCGCGGCGTGCCCGCCGGCGCCAGCACGCCGGACCACAGGCTGACCTCGTAGTCCTCGAACCCCGGCGTCTCCGACATCGATGGCACATCGGGCAGCGCCGCCAGCCGCTGGCGGCTGGTCACGGCCAGCGCCCGCACCTTGCCCTGCCTGACCTGCTCGATGAAGTTGGACGAGGTGTCGATCATCATCGAGATGCGGCCGGCCAGGAAGTCGTTGATGGCGCCCGAGGTGCCCTTGTAGGGAATGTGGCGGATGTCGGCATGCGCCGCCGTCTTGAACATCTCGCCCGCCAGGTGGCTGGTGGTGCCGTTGCCCGAGGAGCTGAAGGTCAGCTCGCCCGGCCGCTGCCGCGCCAGTTCGGCCAGCGCGGCCACCGAATCGACCTTCAGCGCGGGGTTGACCACCAGCAGATTGGAAGTCAGGTTGGTCAGCGACACCGGCGCGAAGCTGCGCTGCGGGTCGTAGCGCAGCTTGGGGTACAGCGACGGGTTGATGGTCAGCACGCCCATGGTCGAGTACAGCAGCGTGTAGCCGTCGGGCGCGGCGGTGGCCACGGCCTCGGCGCCAATCGCGCCGCCGGCCCCGCCGCGGTTCTCCACCACGACGGTCTGGCCGAGCTTTTCGCCCAGGCCCTGCGCCAGCGAGCGCGCCATCAGGTCGGTGGCCCCGCCGGCCGGGAACGGCACGATCAGTTTGACCGGCCGGTCGGGATAGGCCCCGGCCGCCACGGCCGCCGATATCAGGCCCGCACCGAGCCACAGGCTGACCGCGGTCAGCGCACTTGCCATTCTCATGCTGTCTCCACCCTGGGGGTTTTTGTGTTTGCAGCATGGTAGGCGCGGGCCGGCGGCGGCGCTATGCGCGGGATCGCATATCTGCTTTGTGCGGACGCGGGGCGGCCGTCCCGAGGATCGGCTATCGTCTGACCCAGCCCCCGTGTTCACGCATCACGCCTTCGCCATGTCCCGCCGCCCCGACCCGTTCCAGCCCCCCGCCCGGCGCCGCGCCGCCCGCGTCAATTCGCTGCTGTGGATCCTCGACCCCATCGAGCGCGACGCCGGCTACCTGCATCGCAAGATGTTCGGCTGCGACGCCGCCTACCTGGACGGCGCCTTGTACCTGGTGGTGGCCGACCGCGAGGAACCCTTCAGCGGCGTGCTGGTGTGTTCCTCGCAGGACCGCCATGCGGCGCTGCTGGCCGAGCTGCCTAGCCTGCTGCCGCATCCGGTGCTGGGCAAGTGGCTGTATCTGCCGCAGACCGACGAGGCCTTCGAAAGCGTCGCGACCCGGCTGGTGGAGTTGGCGTTGGCGCGCGACCCTCGCATCGGCGTGGTCCCCAAGCCGCGGGCGCGGCGGCGCAAGTCGTGGCGCGCGCAGGAATGACCGTGGCGCCATAAAGGCGGGCGAGGGATGCCTGAAAGCAGACAAGGGACGCGCGCCCCTCGCCTTGCGGGGCCGCTTTCCCTAGTTATAGAATTGCGGATCATTCTCATTATCCGGGCTGCCCGTTCACGCGCGCCCCGCCCCCGATTGGAACGACCATGCCCCCGCCCAGCATCGAGATGCTCTATGTCGACCATCACAGCTGGCTCAAGGGCTGGCTGCGCCGGCGGCTGGGCAATTCGTTCGACGCGGCCGACCTGGCGCACGACACCTTCATCCGCCTGATCGCCCGCGACGAGCCGCCGCTGGTGCGCGAGCCGCGCGCGCTGCTGACCACGGTGGCGCAGGGGGTGCTGTCCAATTTCATGCGGCGGCGGCGCATCGAGGAAGCCTATCTGGCGACGCTGGCCGCCCTGCCCGAGCAGACGACGCCCAGCCCCGAAAGCCGCGCCATCCTGATCGAGACCCTGGTCGAACTGGATCGCCGCCTCGACACCCTGCCGGCGCCGGTGGTGAAGGCGTTCCTGCTGTCGCAACTGGACGGCATGAAGCAGGCCGACATCGCCGCCGAGCTGAAGCTGTCGCTGGCCACGGTGCAACGCCATATCGCCAAAGCGGCG
>NZ_CYTU01000003.1:130888-139233 GCF_001299375.1 Achromobacter sp. 2789STDY5608621
CGCTGACCCACGGCACGCTGAGGCGGGGCGGCGCACGACGCAACCGGCGCGGCGCGCTGAAGCTGTTGGCGCTGGGGGCCGTGGCCGGCACCGGCGCCTGGCTGGCGCGCGACGGCCTGCGCTGGCAATGGCAGGACCTGCACGCCGACTACCGCACCGGCACCGGCGAACGGCGCGCCCTGACGCTGGCGGACGGCACCCGGGTCGACCTGGACACCCGCAGCGCCATCACGATCCGCTACGACGACAACCAGCGCCGCATCGAGCTGTTGCATGGCCGCATCCTGGTCGCCACGGCGCCGGATCCGGTCCGGCCTGGCTGGCCGGCCCGCCCGCTGTTCGTGGATACCGCCCGCGGCCGGCTGCGGCCGCTCGGGACGCGATTCGTCGCGCGGCATCTGGCCGACGCCGACCTGGTGGCGGTGCTGGAGGGCGCGGTGCAAATCCAGCCCATGGATGCCCCCGCGGCGGGCCGTGTGGTGCAAGCCGGCGAGCAAAGCCGCTACGACCGGCTGGGCGCCGAGGCGCCGGCCCGCACCGACCAGCAGGCGGATGCCCAGGCCGGCGCCTGGACCACCGGCATGCTGGTGGCGCGCGACATGCGGCTGGACGACTTCATCGCCGAACTGGCCCGCTACCGGCCCGGCCGGCTGGCCTGTGCGCCGGAAGTCGCCGCGCTGCGCGTCTCGGGCATCTATCCGCTGGCCGATCCGGACAAGGTGCTGGACATGCTCGAACGCACGCATCCCGTGGAAATCCGCGGCGTGACGCGCTACTGGACGACCGTGGCGCGGCGCGAACCGTGACGCCGCCGGCGATTCCGCAAGCCGGATCCCGGATTTTTTTCTGGCCCGCCGTGAGGGGTTTTTCGTTCTCGCGTGGCAATCCCTATGGAAGCCACTTTTTTCTCGGGAAATGAAGACCGCCATGCACGACCGCCTCTCGCGCCGCGCCGCCCGCCTCATCGGCCGCGCCGCCCCCCTGCTCTCGCCCGGCCACCTGGCCGTCCTGTCCTTGTCGGCCACGTTGCTGTCGGCCGCCGCGCTGGCGCAGCCGGCCGCGCGGACCTACGCGATTCCCGCCGGCTCGCTCGAAAGCGTGCTGACCCGCTATGCCCTGGAAAGCCAGCTGATGCTGTCCTACAGCGCCGCCGACGTCGCCGGCAGGCGCAGCGGCGGACTGACCGGCAGCCACGACGCCGCGTCGGCGCTGCGCCAGATCCTGGCGGGCACGGGCATGCGCGCCAGCCTGCAGCCCAACGGCGGCTACCTGCTGCGGGTGGCGGCCGGCGCGGACGATGCGCAGACGCTGCCCTCGGTGACCGTCACCGGCGACGGCGCCGAAACCGCCTGGGGCCCGGTGGCCGGCTTCGTCGCCAAGCACAGCGCCACGGCCACCAAGACCGACACGCCGTTGCACGAAACGCCGCAGTCGGTCTCGGTGGTGCCGCGCGCCCAGGTGGTGGCGCAGGCCGCCGATTCGCTCGACCAGGCGCTGGCCTACACCGCCGGCGTGATGCCGCTGGACGGCGGCGCGCTGCGCAACATCAGCACCGGCTTCACGGTGCGCGGCTTCAACATCACCGGGTCGGCGCCGCTGTACCTGAACGGCACCAAGCTCCCGATGAACTCGCTGAGCGGCGCCATGGAGCCGTATGACTACGAACGCATCGAGGTGCTGAAGGGGCCGGCGTCGATCCTGTACGGCCAGGCCGCGCCGGGGGGCATCATCAACCTGGTCAGCAAACGCCCCACCGCCGAGCCGCTGCGCGAGATGGAGGTGAAATACGGCACCTGGAACACCAAGCAGCTGGCCATGGACTTTGGCGGGCCGCTCACCGAGGACGGCAATGTGGGCTACCGACTGACCGGGCTGGCGCGCGATGCGGACACCATGGTGCGGCACATCAACAACGACCGCCAGTCGCTGTCGGGCTCGCTCGAATGGCAGCTGAGCGGCGCCACGCGGCTGACGCTGCTGGGCGGCTGGAGCCGCACCGACAATCCCTACGACGTGGGCAAGCCGCGTGAAGGCACGCTGCTGCCCAAGCCCAACGGCGCCATCTCGCGCAAGGTATTCCTGGGCGAACCGGGCTTCGACCGTTTCGTGGTGCAGGGCGGCCACCTGGGTTACCTGCTGGAGCACAAGATCAACGACGACTGGCAGGTGCGGCAGAACCTGCTGGGCTACAACCACCGCGCCAATAGCAACAACCTGTACATGATGACAAGCTCGGTCGACGCCGCCAACCCGGCGCGGGTCGAGCGCCTGGCCGTGTCGCGCGACGACACGGACAAGGGCATCGCCCTGGACAACCAGCTGCTGGGCAAGCTGCGCCACGGCCGCTTCGAGCACACCCTGCTGTTCGGCGTGGACGCCAGCCGCAGCAGCCTGACACGCGATCAAGCGGTGGGCTTGAATGCCGTCCCGATCGATGTGTATGACCCGGTCTACGGCAGCACGCCGACGCTGGACCCCGCCAGGCGCAGCATCAGCCGCGCGCGCCAGGTGGGTTTCTATGCCCAGGACCAGATCAAATTCGATGGCCGCTGGATCGGCTTGTTCGGCGGCCGCTACGACCGCGCGCGCACCGAGGAAGCGCCCGACGACGGCAGGCAGGATTCGCACGCGTTCTCGCCCCGCGCCGGCCTGATGTATCTGTTCGACAACGGCCTGGCGCCCTACTACAGTTTCACCAAGTCATTCCAGCCGACCTCTGGCATGGATTTCGGCGGCACGCCGTTCAAGCCCACCACCGGCACGCAGCACGAGATCGGCCTGAAGTACGAGCCGCCTGGCGTCGACGCGGCGATCACGCTGGCGCTGTACGACATCACCCAGCGCAACGTGGTCACGTCGGACCTGGCCAATCCCGGGTTCTCGGTGCAGACGGGCGAAGTGCGCTCGCGCGGCGCCGAGCTGGAAGGCCGCGCCAGCCTCAACCACAATCTGGACGTGGTGGCCGCCTTCACGCTGACCAACGCCAGGACCACCAAGAGCACCCGGGGCGACGAAGGCGCGCGGCCGGCGTCGGTGCCGCGCAGCATGGCGTCGCTGTGGCTGGACTACAAGCTGGCGGCGCTGCCCGGCCTGAGCACCGCGGCCGGCGTGCGCTACGTGGGACGGCAGGAAAGCGACGGCGTCACGGTGCCCAGCTACACCGTGCTGGACGCGGCGTTGCGGTACCGCCTGCAGAACTGGGAATTCGCGCTCAACGTCAAGAACCTGACGAACAAGCGCTACATCGCCGCGTGCCCGTATGCCTGCTACTACGGCGACGAACGCAATGTGATGCTGACGGCGCGGGTGAACTGGTAGGAGGTCGGGCTGGCACGGGGTCGGGTTGCCAAGGGATCGGGCGGGTACGGATCGGACTGGCAAGGAGCCCGCCCCGGCTCAGCCCGGCTCGCCGAACACGCCGCGCCAGGGCCGCGCCAGGACCTCGACATCGTCCGCCGACAGGTATTGCGGCGCCCCCCGCGCCATGGCGGCGAACAGCAAGGCATCGGAAGCCCCATCCCACGGCGGCGCCAGCGACTCGTCCACCTCGCCGTCTTCATCCACTTCCCGGATGAAGGCGGCCTCGCCATCGACGGCTTCGGCGCGTTGCCGCAGCAGCTTGTGGACCTGCATGAAACCGGCATGGACCGGCGAATGCGCGCCGCCGCGGCGGCGCGAGGCGGCCAGCACGCCATACCATTCGGAGGGCGGCGACGCCTCGGCGACGGCGCCGGACGGCGCAGTGGCGCCGCCCTCTTCCTCCGACGACCAGCGCGCCCACGCCCGGCCGTAACGGTCCCAGCCGTCGTCCGGCAAGTGTTCGCCCAGCGCTCGCGCCTGCTCGCGCGACAGATCGGGAATGCGGGCCAGGACGTCGAGCACGCCCTCGCCGTGCGGGCCGAACAGCAGGGCCAGCGGCAGCGGCTGCAACAGCTCGATGGCGGCGGCGCGCCAGTAGCCGGGTTGCGCCACCAGCCCGGACATGTCGCCCAGCTGCGTCACGCGCACGCGCCACAACTGTCCGGGCCACTGGCGGCCCAGGGTCAGGGAGGCGATGGATTGGTCGACCACGATCCAGGGCGGCTCGGCGCGCGCCAGCCGGACGTGGTTGCCGGCGCGTTCGAGCGCCAGGGAAGGATCGGCGGCGTCGAACCAGAAACCGTCGCGCTCGGACGGGGAAGCATGTGTAGGCGTGGTCATGGCGGTCATTATCGGCGCAAATGCTTGCCGCTCTGTCGACGGAAGCCGCCGGTCGCATGGTCGACCGGGACGCCGGTCGCACTGGCGACGAAGACGCCGGCCGTATTCGCGACGAAGACGCCGGCCGTATTGCCGACGCAGACGACGCCGTTCAGTCCGCCGCGACGCGCTCCGGCGCCAGCGCCGCTTCCAGCCGGTTGCCGCCCAGCGACTTGGCGCGATACAGGGCCATGTCGGCGCGCGCCAGCCCATCGGCCAGCGCCGGCGCGTCGTCCTCGAAATACGCCAGGCCGATGCTGACCGTGGCGGCGATGCCCAGGCCGTCGGCCTGGTTGGCGATGGCCTCGGCAAAGCGCGTGGCGGCGGCCGCGCCCAGCTCGTGCGCGCGGCGGGCGTCGTCGCCCGAGAGCAGCGCGGCGAACTCCTCGCCGCCGATGCGGGCCAGGATCGCCCGCGGCCCGAGCGCGACGCGGGCGATGCCGGCGAACGACTTCAGCACCAGGTCGCCGGTATGGTGGCCGTAGCGGTCGTTGATGCTTTTGAATTGGTCCAGGTCGAACGCCAGCACGGCGATCGGCTCGCGGCCCGATTGGGTCTCGATCAGGCGCGCGCCCTGCTCGAAGAACCAGCGCCGGTTGCCCAGGCGGGTCAGGTAGTCGGTCTGCGATTCCAGCACCAGCTGGACGTGGGTTTCCTCGCGGATCAGCTTGACCAGCGTCATCGGCAGCAGCACCGAGTACAGCACGCCCTCGTACATGGTGATGTTGCTGGCCAGCAGCTGCACCGACGGCCCCCCGGCGGCGACCCACCACGGCAGCAGGAAGGCCCGGCCGAAATAGATCAGCGCGTGCACGCCCGCGACCGCCACGGCAAAGTTGCGGGTCTTGAGCATCTTCATGGAATCGCAACGCAGCAGTTCCCAGGCGGTCAGCGCGCTGACCAGCCCGATGGGAAAGGCGCTGACGTATTTCCAGACCACGTCCTGGCCATCCCGGCCGGCGCCCAGCCAGACCAGCGCCATGACGGCCAGCAGCGCCAGCGAGCGGCCGCGGTAGCTGCGCCCGCTGAGCGAGGCGACGCTGTTCAGCACCAGCAGATAGCCGCCGAGGATGATGAGATTGCTGACCGGCGAGCCCAGCCCGGCGGGCAGGTCGGCGCGGAACAGGACGCTGCTACAGCCGACCGCCAACGTCGCGAAGCCGGCCGCCAGGATGCCCAGCGAACGGCTGCGGTTGGGATGGGTCCGATGTTCCCAGAACGTCAGGCCGGCACTGGCCAGCAGCGTTCCAATGGTGATGAAGTACAGGGTAAGGAGATCGACGTGCATCTCTTATCGGGAAATGAGGCACGCCAGGGAATTGCGGCGGCAGTCGCAATTCTAGGGGAAATCGGTCGCGAAACTGTGACGAACGCGACGGTTCCGGAATGATAAGTCCCTATTTACAAAGATCAAAAACGATAGGTCACGCTGCCGACCACGCTGCGGCGGGGGCCGAAGAAGCAGTCACCGCGGGCGATGCAGCTGCCGACATACTGCTTGTCGAACAGGTTGGTGACGTTCAGCGCCACGCGCGTCGGCCCCGCGTCGTAGGCCAGCATCGCGTCGTACACCGTGACGGCGGGCACATTGTTGTGGCCGGTGCCATCGTCGCTGCCGCCGGTGTAGCGCACCCCCGCGCCCGCCAGGAATCCCGGCGCGCCCAGGAGGCGGAAGCGATGGTTGGCCCAGAGCGACGCCATATGGCGGGGCATCCTGGCCAGTTGCCGGCCTTGTTCGGCGGGAACGCCCCGGGCGACCCTGGCGTTCAGCAGCGTCCAGGTGGCGACGACGTCGAAGCCGGCCACCGAAGCCAGCGCCTCCAGTTCGGCGCCGCGCGTGCGCGCCTGGCCCACCTGGACCGTGTCGGCCACGCCGTTCACCACGCCCGCCACCTTGCGGTTCGTTTCGGTCATGTCGAACAGGCTCGCCGTAATGGTCAGGTTGTCGCCGAGCGGCTGGACCTTGACGCCGGTTTCCCACTGCTTGCCGCGTAGCGGCTTGAAGGCCTGGTTGGCGCGATTGAAACCGGCCTGCCCCTGGAACGACTCGGCATAGCTGAGGTAAGGGTTGAAACCGGCGGCCGAGCGGTACATCAGGCCGAAACGGCGGGTCAGTTCGCTGTCGTCACGGCTGCCCGACGGCGTGTCGTCCACCGCACTGCGCGAACGGTCGTAGCGCAGCCCCAGCATCACCAGCCATCTTTCCCATTCGAGCTGGTCCTGCGCGTAGAAGCCGATCTGGTTCTCGTGCGAGGTCGGCATGTGGCGCAGGCTGGTGGGTGGCGTGAAGTTGCCGTATACGGGGTTATACACGTCGATCGGCGCCGCCAGCCCGCCGATGCCTTTGTGGGCCTCGAGGGTGGAGCGCTGATAGTCGATGCCGGCCAGCGCCAGGTGGCGGACCGCGCCGGTCTGGAGTTTGAACTGGAGCTGATTGTCGATCGCCAGTTGCTTCAAGGTGGGCTGGTTCATGTAGACCACCCGGCGCAGCAACGTGTCGCTGCCGGGCACCCATCCGTGTCCCGCGCCGTTGAAGCCGGTGGTGTAGATACTGCGGTAATCGGCGTCACTGTGCGAATAGCGCAGGTTCTGCCGCAAGGTGACCCGGTCGTTGAATGCATGCTCGAACTGATATCCCACGGCCTGCTGCCGGGTGCGATATCTGTCGAAATCCGGCTCGCTGACGAAGAAGTCCTGCGGGATGCGCCCGCCGGGCTTGTCGGTGCGCGTGCCGCGCCAGGGGAAAAAGCCGACCATGGTGCCGCTGTTGTCGCGCTGGAAGTTGGCCAGCAGCGTCAACGAGGTGGCGCCACTGGGCCGCCAGGTGAGCGATGGCGCCACGAAATAACGGTCGTCGGGCACGTGCCGGACCGCGCTGCCGCTGTCGCGTCCCAGCGCCACCAGGCGGTACAGCCATGTGCCGTCGGCATTGAGCGGACCCGTGAGATCCGCCTGGATCTGCTTGCGGTCGTGGCTGCCGACGCTGACACCGATCTCGCGCGCCGCATCGGGTTGCGGCCGCTTGCTGACCAGGTTCACGATGCCGCTGCTGGACGCCTGGCCGTACAGCATGCCCGAGGGCCCGCGCAGGATTTCGATGCGTTCGAGCGCATAAGGATCGGGCCGCGTGTTGTTGTAGAACCCCACCGCGTTGAGCAGGCCATCCAGGTACTGGGTGGACTCGGCGCCTCGGATCTTGATCCAGTCGCTGCGGTTGTCGGCGCCGAAAGAGTCGGCGGTGCTCACGCCCGCGGTGTAGCCGGCGGCCTGCTGCACCGACTGCGCGCCCTGCAGCGTGATGCGATCCTGGGTGATGACGGTGATCGACTGCGGCGTGTCGAGCACGGCCGTGTCGGTCTTGGTGGCCGTGGCCGCGCGCCTGGCCACGAAACCATGCACGGGACCGGTCGCCGTTTCCTCGGCGTCGGCGCCCTTCACCGTCACCGCGGGCAGCTGCCGCACCGACGCGGCCGATTGCGCCCCGGCGGCCGTGGACAGGCCCAGCCCCAACAGGATCCAGGGCAGATGCGATGCGCGGCAAAAAGGAAAGGCGGGACTGGGGTTCATCAGGCTTCATCCATCAATGCAAAGTGCGAACAGGAATCGATCTCACTATTATGGAAAGCCTGAGCGCCGAATCCCGCCCTTGCCTCGCGATGGATAAGCCCGGGTATTGCCTGCCGCCACGCAGCGTTGCGGCAGGCCCGCCGGTTCAGAACCGATGCGCCCAGCGGCACTTCCAACACGCGGGCCGTGGAAATACTTCGTGGCAAAAGGTGTCAGCCTGCAATGGCGCGCGCCCCCGGCTGCGGTTCAATACCGCACGTTGTCGCTGTGCCTGTCGTTGCCGGCCGCCTGGCGGCTCGCGCCGGCATTCCACTCCCCTTTCCGAGGCCCCGATCGCCATGGCAAATCGTTCCTACCTCTACAGCCTGAGCAACCGCCCCACCCACTTCACCGACCGCCCGGAGACGATTTCCGGCTTGTCCGAATGGCCCTACGCGGTGCCGTTCATGTACCGGCTATTGATGTCGGGCGATCCACAGCTGTGCGCCTCGCTGATCTCGGATGGACTGGAGGACGAAGAACCGGACCAGCGCACCCGG
>NZ_CYTU01000003.1:139523-142968 GCF_001299375.1 Achromobacter sp. 2789STDY5608621
ACCTGCTGCTGGAGACCATCGAGCTGGAACTGATGATGGAATCCGAAGAGGCCGCGCTCAAGGCCAACGCGGAAAAGGAAATCGCGCGCTGCCGCCAGGCCGGCGCGGCGCTCGATGCGCTGCCGGCGGATCCCGCCGAGGCCGGGCGCCAACTGCTGGCGGCCACCGTCGAACGGGGCGAGCCGCCGCTGGACGCCTTCCATGGCCTGCGCCTGGACGACGGTTTCGACGGCAGCCGCACCGGCAATACGGACTACGTGCTGGGCCTGGCGTGGAGCGACGTGCTGTACTTCGCGCTGCACAACCGCGAGGAATTCGAGACGCGGCAGGCGCAGCCCGACGAGGACTGACAGCCGCGCCCGCGGCCCGCGAGGCGATCCGGATCGAGGACCTGGCGGCTATGCGCCTTGCGCGCCGGCGGCCTGGCGCAATGCCGGCCGGTTATCCCGAATCCACTGCGTCAGCCCATGCACCGCGATGCCGCGCTGCGCATTGAACGTGCGCGCCGGTTCCCAAGCCACGCCCCGCCCTTGCGCGAACACGGCGCGGTATTTGCGCATGCCGTCCTCCGGCGCGGCGGCCAGCTGCCGTTCCAGTTCCGGCACGGTCCAGACATGGCGCGCGATCTCGATGTCCAGCTCGCGCGCCACGCGCTCGGCCAGTTCGCCGTAGGTCACAGTGTCGCCGGCGACATGGACGGCCTGGTTGGCGATGCGCGGCTCGGCCCACAGGATCTCGGCGGTCAGTTCGCCGATGTCTTCGGCGGTGGTGACGGTGACGGCGGTGTCCCAGCCGCCCAGCGCGTTGACGCGGCGGCCGGCCAGATCGACCACGCCGAACGACGGCTCGAACAGGAAGCTGGTGAACATGCCGGTGGAGACGATGATCCATTCGGTGGCGCGCTGCGCCCGCAGCATGTCGCGCACGTCGAGCTGTTCGTCGAACAGGTCCTGCGGGCTGCCGCGGCCGATGGCGTCGTAGTCCACGCCGAACTGCCAGGGCACGAAGCGCCCGACGCCGCCGGCCAGCGCGGCCTGCGCGATCTTGCGCTGCACGCCCGGGCCGCCGACAAAACCGGTGCACGAGATCACGGTATCGAAGCGGCCGAATGTGGCGGCCAGTTCAGCGGTCGATTGGGCAACCAGGTCGCCTTCGACGATGCGCACGCCCAGGGCCTGCAGCTCGGCCAGGTCGCGCTGCTTGCGCGGATCGTCGGAGCGCGGCCCCGCCGGCCGCAACAGCACCGACAGGGACACGCCGGCATCGCCCGCGGCGCGGCGCGCCAGGCCGCGCAGCATGGCCATGCCGAGCTGGCCCGCGCCCAGGACCAGGATGGCGTTGTGATTCAACATGGAAACTCCGGGGAAATGATTCAGGGAAGGCACCGCGGACGACGGTGGCTGACACGCCGCCAACGTCCGCGCTGCCGGCATGCGGGCAGTGTAGGAGCGCGCCCCGCGCCCATTGTTCGGCGCGCCTGAATTCACAACGCGCGCTGCGCGAACCCGTCGCGCCCCTACCCGAGCCGGCCCGTATCGAGGCCGATCCGCCCACCGCGCGAACCGCTTAACATTCCCCTTCCCCAGCGCATTCCCCAAGGCTCCCGTCCATGGACAAACTTCAAGCAATGGCGACGTTCGTGCGCGTGGTGCAGGCGCAGAGCTTCAGCAAGGCCGCCGAAACGCTGGCGATGCCGCGCTCGTCGGTGACCACCACGATCAAGAACCTGGAGGCGCACCTGGGCACGCCGCTCCTGCGGCGCAGCACCCGCAGCCTGAGCCTGACCGACGCCGGCGCGCGCTACTTCGCGTCGTGCCAGGCCATCCTGGCCGACATCGCCGAGGCCGAACACGACATGGCCGCCACCACGCAGGCGCCGCGCGGCCGGGTGCGGGTGGACATGCCGGGCGTCATCGGCCGCGCGCTGGTGGTGCCACGGCTGCGCGAGTTCGAGGCGCGCTATCCGGACATCGAGGTGGCGCTGGGCCTGAGCGACCGGCCGGCGGACCTGGTGTACGAAGGCATCGACTGCGCCATCCGCAGCGGTCCGCTGGCCGATTCGACGCTGGTGGCGCGCCCGCTCGGGCGGCTGGCCTGGCTGACCTGCGCGGCGCCGGCCTACCTGAAGCAGTTCGGCGAACCGGACTCGGTGGCGGCGCTGCCAGGCCACCGCATCGTCAACTACCTGTCCAATGCCAGCGGCCGGCCGCTGGACTGGCGCTTCCGGGTCGACGGCGAGGACATCGCGCTGGCGTTGCCCGGCCGCTATTCGGTCAACGAGACCGAGGCCTACCTGCACTGCGGCCTGGAGGGACTGGGCCTGATCCAGCTGTCGGAGGTGGCGGCGTCGATCTACCTGCGCAGCGGCCGCCTGCGCGAAGTGCTGGCGCAGGCGCGCTGCGCGCCGGTGCCGATCTCGATCGTCTATCCGCAGGCGCGGGCCACGGCGGCGGTCAGGACCTTCGTGGACTGGACCGTCGCGATCATGCGCGACGCCTTGCCGGCCTGATGGCACGGGCGGCGGCGGGTGCGGCCGCTTGAGTGCGACATCGGCCCGCCGGCCGCGCATTCGCGCCACAGCGTGACAAATCCGCCACTCATCTACAATCCGGGGTCACATTGATCGGCTGCTCTGGGCGGCCGGTCCGCAGCCCCCAGGTAGTATGACCCGCGCGAAGAAACCCGCTCCCAGAAAGAGAAGCCCCTCCTCCCGAACCGCCGCCCGCTCCGCCGGACGGATCCCGCGTTTCCTGCGGGCGTTGATCGTCACGTCGCTGGCGAGCTTCGGCGCCGCCACCTACGTGCTCCACCCGCAGTGGAAGATACCGGCGTCGGTGGGCGATGCCCTGTCGCACCTGGGCTGGCCGGGGCAGGAACGCACGGCGCCGGTGGCGCTGCCCGCGCCCAACGCGGCGCTGGTGCAGACCGCGTTCACGGAATGTCCGCAGTTCTTCCCCAACGCGCGGCCGCCGGCGGTGCCCGCCGGCCAGCAGCTGCGCGAGGTCTGTTTTTCCTCGTTCGCCATCCTGCACAACGGCCAGACCAAGACGCCGGTGTTCGTGGCCGAACGCCTGAACCGCCAGAACCTGGCGCAGGCCAAGGGCCTGCACCGCACCGACAAGTTCTACGCCGAGGCGCGCGTGCCGCGCGCCGAACGCGCCGAGCTGGACGACTACCGCGGCTCGGGCTTCTCGCGCGGCCACATGGCGCCGGCCGGCGACATGGCCACGCCGGATGCGATGGCGCAGAGCTTTTCGCTGGCCAACATGGTGCCGCAGGACCAGAAGCACAACGCGGGCCCCTGGAGCCGCATTGAGCAGGACACGCGCCAATACGTGATGCGGGCCACGGGCGATGTGTATGTCTTCACCGGGCCGGTCTATACCGAGCGGCCCAAGACCATCGGCGCCGGCGTCGCGGTGCCGACCTATCTCTACAAGGTCGT
>NZ_CYTU01000003.1:143250-157886 GCF_001299375.1 Achromobacter sp. 2789STDY5608621
GCTGACGTGGCCCGCATCGAAGATGGCGCTGCGGATGGGCGAGGGATGCGCCTCGTAGGCGCTGACGGCATCGCGATCGCGCAGGCTGTCGGGACGCACCACCGCCCATTGCACGGCCGCGTCGCCCTGGCCGATGGCGGTGCGCAGGTAGTCCGCGGCCTGCTCGTTGTCGGCATGCGGCGGCACCAGCGCGCGCACCAGGCCGACCACGCCGCGCTGGGCCAGCGACAGCGGCTCGCGCAGGTCGCGGTTGCGGTTGCCGGCGGTGTTCATCAGCACGAAGCGGACCGGTTGCGGCGGCCGGTTGGCCGCGATGGCGCCGCACAGGCGGCGCACGGCGTCGGTCACCAGGCGGCGCGGCGCGCCGTAGATGCCCTTGAGCGTCGGGGTGTGGCCCAGGCACGACGCCACCGCCGCGCAGTCTGCCGCATGGCGCGCCAGATCGGCGTCATCCAGGTCCAGCACGCCGGCCTGAATCAAGGTCAGGCGGCTGTCGCCATGATGGCGCCGCAGCGCGTCGGGCGCGCGCACGATGGCCCTGACCGCTTGCCCGCGGTCGAGCAATTGCGCGACCAGCAGCCGTCCGGTCGCGCCGCTGGCGCCGACTACGAGTGTCCGCATCGCCGATCCTCTTTTTGTATGAATGGCGCGATTGGTAACCGAAAGATTGTATCCGGCACGCGCCTTGCCGATTCAGGCAAAATGGGCCGCGCGCGGCCATGGCAATGCCCTGTGCGCTCCGCCGGACAGGCCGCGCGGCATTTCGAATAACAAGGAAAACCATGAAACACGCCACCCGGATGGGCAGCCTGATCGCGGCCCTGCTGCTGACCAGCATTGCCGCCAACGCCATGGCGGCGGCCGATGCTGCCGCGAGCCCGGCCACGCCCGCGAAAACCGCGCCCGCGAAACCGGCCACACCGCCGGCCGCGCCCGACGCCGCCATCGAGCCCGGCAACCTCGGCCCCATGAGCGAACAGGAATACCTGACCCGCATGGAAGCCGCGTTCAACAAGCAGGACGTCAATGCCGACGGCTATCTCACCCGCAGCCCGCTGCTGCAGGAAGCCACGCCCGAGCAGATCACCGCGATGGACACGGACGGCGACGGCCGCATCAGCAAGGCCGAATTCCTGGCCTACGCGCTGAAGAATTTCCAGGCCCGTCCGAAGTACGAGAAGAACCACTACGCCAAGCCCTGAAGGGGCGCGATCGCGGGTCCAGGCGCCGCCCGCGGCGATGCTATTAACGATTGGATACACAAGACGGAAATCGCAATTACCCCGTCGCGGCCGCGTGCTAAGTTACGTCCCCAGTTGACGGCGCCGCCCCGCGCGCGCCGGCGGCAGTGCGCTTTCCCCTTCCCTTTCTTCTCGACCATCATGCACAAGAACCAAGATCGCGCCCCGGCCTCGGCCGGCAAGAAACGGATCGCCGGCCTGCTGGCCCTGGGCCTGGCCCTGGCCACCGTGACCTCCGCCACGCTGGCGGGCGACCTGCCCCCGCGCGGCGGCCCCGCGGCCCAATCGCAAGGCCAGACGCAGATGCAGACCCAGCAGCCCGCGCAGAACGACGGCCGCTTGCCGCCGCGCGGTTCGACGCAGAACCAGGCGCCGGCGCAGGCGCAAGCCCAGGGCGGGCAGAAAACCGAGATCAAGGACCAGGCCGCTTACGAGCGCCTGCTGCACAACAGCGGCGTCAGCGTGCAATGGTTGTGGACCGACGCGCGCGGCAAGCTGAAGGCCGTGGACGAGAACGACGTGGTCCGCCTGGAAGGCGGTCACGCCACCGACAAGGGTTCGGTGTCGATCAACGGCCAGGTGCTGTCGATCTCGGCCGACCGCTTCACCTTCCGCGGCACCATCCTGATCCTGGACGCGCCGGACAAGGGCCGCCGTTGCGAACGCACCGGCGATTACGAGTTCCGCGCCACCGGCAAGCGCAAGTACTGGCGCCTGCAGCAGATGGAAGCGTGCGGCGGCCTGACCGACTACGTTGACATCTACTATTGATCGACAAGCGGCCGGATCACAGATGCCGGTGGCTGCACGCCATCGGCTGATCGGCGATGCCGGCCACCACCCGCGCCAGCGCTTCGGCGCTGTCCCGATCCAGACAGTCGGTGCGGATCATGCGGTAGCCCAGCGCCAGGCTGTATTGCCAATCCAGGTCGAACAGATGGTAGTCGCGCCCGTCATCGGGATTGCGCCATTGCACGGCCGGGTCTTCGTAGGCCGCGCCCAGCAGATCGAGGTAGGTGCCGATCGGCGGCAAGGCTTCGAGCGGTTCATCCGAGTCCGGCAAGGTCGGCGGCGACAGGTTTTCGCCAGCGGCCACGTAGGGTTCGGGGCGGTCATACGCCAGCAGCAGCACGCCGAAGGCGGCCGGGTCCGCGTCGTATTGCGCGCGCAGGTCGGCGCCCAGGCAGTCACGCGCCGCCGGCCCCAGGCAGTAATAGGGGCTGCGCCAGGTACTGCTCTCGTCGTCGAGGAAACGCGCATCCGGCGTGATGCCGTGGCGGGCCAGCAGTTCCAGCGTCTCCTGCACGGTGTCGTCATGCCGCACCGGCATGGCGGCGGGCAGATGGCCGGCATCCCGGTACAGCGCGATCACATCGCCCGGGGTGCGCATGCCGTCGCGATACTGGAACGAGCCTTCCTTCAGGCCGGCCAGCCGCATGCCCAGATTGAACAGTTCGGCGCGCGGCACCTGCGCGCCACGCGGCGCCAGCAGATAACCGTCGGCCAGCAACCTGGCCTCGAGCCCGCGCCAGTCGGGCGGGGCCCGATGCGGGTAACGCGGGAAGATGAACTGGTGATGCTCGGACATCGGACGCAGGCTCCAGTTGGCGTATTCTTTAACGATCAGGCAACCCACAGGATATCCCGAGAATGAATACCACCGTGATCAAGTGGCTGGCCAGCGTCGGTTTCGGCCTGCTCATCGGCCGCGCCGCCTACGGCGTCATCAACTCACTGCTGCAGATGGCCTTCGGGCTGGACCAGCCCGGCGCGCCGCTCGACCCGGTGGCGCTGGACCGCATGTTGATCACAGGCAGTGTGCTGTGCCTCGTGGTGGCGGTGGTGATGGCGGCGGCGCTGCTGCGCGTGGCCGACAACCGGCGCCGCATTGCGTGGGGCTGCCTGGTGCTGGGCGTGACGCTGCTGCTGACGCTGCTGGCCGCCCTGCCGGGAATGGACCTGGGCGGGCATCCCGCCGGATCGGCCGACGCGCGCGACGCCAACACGGCGCTGTTCTTCTGGCTGCTGATCTTCGGCCTGCCCTACCTGGGTGGCGGCCTGGCGCTGACGATCGGCGGCGCGGTCATGCTGCGCAAGTTCCGTCTCGCCGCGCCGCGCGCCTGACCCTTCCTTTGCTGGACCCGCACCGCTGGACTCGTACCGCATGACCACCCCGACGTCCGATTGGACGACCACCGCCATCGTTCCCGCGCTGGTGCGCGGCGCCCTCGAACTCGAAGCCACCGCGCGCGGCCTCCTGCCGCATCGCCTGCCCGCCTGGGCCCGGGCGCAATGCCCAGACCCGCAGCTGGCCATGGTCGAAGCGCAACCCTCGGGCGTGCGGCTGGTGTTCCAGACCCGCGCCACCGCGATCGAGCTGGACACCGTGCCGACGCGCTACGCCTACACCGGCGTGCCGCCGCGTCCGCTCGGTCTCTACGACCTGCGCATCGACGGCCGGCTGGCCGGCCAGGCCAGCGCCGATGGCGGCGACGTGGTGACGATCGACATGGCGACCGGCGCCCGCGCGCACCAGCGCGGCCCCGTCGCCACGCTGCGGTTCGACGGCCTGCCCGGCCAGGCCAAGCGGATCGAGCTCTGGCTGCCGCACAACGAGACCACGGCGCTGGCCGCGCTGCGCGCCAACGCGCCCATCGACCCGGTCGATGACGACGGCCGGCCGATGTGGCTGCATCACGGCAGTTCCATCAGCCACGGCTCCAACGGCGACAGCCCGACGGCGATCTGGCCGGCGCTGGCGGCAAGCCTGGGCGGCGTCGAACTGGTCAACCTCGGTTTTGGCGGCAGCGCCCTGCTCGATCCGTTCATGGCGCGCACGATCCGCGACACGCCCGCGAACCTGATCAGCCTGAAGCTGGGCATCAACGTGGTCAACGCCGACCTGATGCGGCTGCGCGCCTTCGGGCCGGCGGTGCACGGCTTTCTGGACACGATCCGCGACGGTCATCCCGACACGCCGCTGCTGCTGGTGTCGCCGCTGTTCTGCCCGATCCACGAGGACACGCCCGGCCCCGGCGCGTTCGACATGGACGCGCTGGCGGCGGGCAAGGTGTCGTTTCTCGCGACCGGCGATCCGGCCGAGCGCCGCGCAGGCAAGCTGACCTTGACGCTGATCCGCGACGAATTGCGGCGCATCGCGGCGCAGCGCGCGGCCAGCGATCCGAACCTGCGCTACCTGGATGGCCTGGCACTGTACGGCGAGGCCGATTTTGCCGACCTGCCGTTGCCGGACCAACTGCACCCGGACGGCGCGGCGCATCGCCGCATCGGCGAGCGTTTCGCCCGCCTGGCGTTCGGCCCGGACGGGCTGCTGCCGCGCGCCGGCTGACACGCGCGCCGCCGGGCGGCGCGACGGCCACGAGCCGCCGCGCCTGGCGCATCAAGCTGGACGGCTGCGCGCCACGTCCTCGCCGACGCCGCGCGGCAGCAGGAAGATATCCAGCATGCCGATCAGCGACACCAGCCCCACCACCAGGAACGCCAGGCGATAGGCCGCGCCCGGCGCGCCCTCCAGGCCCAGCAGCGGCACGCTCCATTCGCCGATGCGGATGGCGATGGCGCCCAGCGCCACGCCCATCCCCAGCGCCAGTTGCGACATGGTGGAGAACAAGGTGTTGGCCGCGCTCATCTGCGGCTGCGGCATCTCGGAGAACGCCAGGGTATTGAGCGCGGTGAACTGCATCGAGCGCGACATGCCGCCGATGAACAGCAGCAGCGCGGTCAACGCCACCGGCATGTCGGGGCCGATCAGCGCGCACGCGGTCAGCGCCGCGGTGTTGAGGATGCCATTGCCCACCAGCGTGGGCCGGAAGCCGAAGCGGCGCAGCACCGGCGTGGTGAACAGCTTCATCGTCAGGTTGCCGGCGAACACCGCGATCACCAGCAGGCCGGCGCGGAACGCATCCATGCCGTAGCCGACCTGGAACATCAGCGGCAGCAGGAACGGCACCGCGCCGACCGACATGCGGAACAGCGAACCGCCCCAGAAGTTGGCCGCGTAGGCGCGGATCTTCAGCGGCGTGAGGGTCAGCATGGGATGCGCGTGGCGGCGCAGGTGGCGCACGCCCAGCGCCAGCAGCGCGACGCTGGCCGCCAGCCACAGGCCGATGCGGTCCCAGGCCGGCGTGGCGCCGCCGAACAGTTCCAGCGCCCACAGCAGGCTCGACAGGCCGCCGCCGATCCACAGGAAGCCGGCCCAGTCGAACGGACGCCGTTCGGTGGCGCGGTCGCTCGGGATCAGCACCCAGGCGGCGGCCAGCGCGGCCAGGCCCAGCGGCAGGTTGAGGTAGAAGATCCAGCGCCACGAGGCGTAGGTGGTGATGAAACCGCCGACGGGCGGCCCCAGCACCGGCGCCACCAGCGCCGGCCAGGTCAGGATCGACATGGCGCGGATCAGTTCGTGCTTGGGCGTGTTGCGCAGCACGACCAGGCGGCCGACCGGCACCATCATCGCGCCGCCGACGCCCTGCAGCACCCGCAGCGCGATGAAGGACCAGAGGTCGTTGACCATGCCGCAACCGAGCGAGGCCAGCGTGAAGATCACCAGCGCGCTGCAGAACACGCGGCGCGCGCCGTGGCGGTCGGCCATCCAGCCGCTGATGGGGATGAAGATGCCCAGAGTCAGCAGATAGGCGCTGACGCCCAGGTTCAGGTCCACCGGCAACACGCCGAAGTCCTGGGCCATGGCAGGCACGGCGGTGGTGATGACGGTGCCGTCCAGGTTCTCCATGAAGAACGCGGCGGCCACCAGCAAGGCGGTGAAGTACAGGCGGCGCGCATCCGGCGGCGGCGTGGCCTGGGCAGTGGTGGTTTGGGAAGCAGTGGGGGTCATGATGTGTAGCGGTCCCGAAGGAGGGAGCGCCTGCGGCGACGGGGCCCGACCCCGCGTTCACGCAGGCGCGCCCGGCCGCGGCAAGGCGGTCCGAAGGCGCGTTGGATGACGTGAACGCTTACGGTGCCACGGCGGGAATGCCATGGCAGCCTGCGAATCATAATGGGAATCGCTTAATTCAGCCTGAAATTTTCTTCGGCCGGGAATTTCCGCGCGGGCGGTTGCGCGGCGGCCGACTGAATCATCTGGTCGTCACCCGCTTGACCGCTTCCAGGGCGCAGTGCTGATCATCGGCGGGACCGCCTGTGCCAGCCACGCCAATTGCGCCAATGACGGTATCGCCAGATTTGATGGGGACGCCGCCACCCAATAGCAACAGTTGCGGCACGGTATTCAAGTTTTGCGTCTCAGGGTTTGATGCGGCCTTTTTAGCGAGTTCGCGGGTGTCGCTTTTGGTGGAAAGCGCGGTGTAGGCCTTTTTTTGCGCGGCAATTGTATTGTGAGGACCGACATTGTCGTCACGTTGGAGAGCGACCAGATTCCCGCCTTTATCGACAACGGCAACAACGCCCGTTCTTTTCTCGTCGTGGCAAACGGAAAGCGCCGTGTTCACCAACGAAGATGCCATCGCCGACGTCATTTCCGAATGGGAAGCGTCCTGGCCCGCGAAAGCCGAGTTATTCAGGAGCATTGCGGGAATAATGAAATGCAAAAATACTTTATTCATAAAAAAACCATTTCTACTAAGCAAGGAAGCGATATCTTATGGCGATACCCGGAATAAAGAATTAAACAAAAATTTAACTTTGAGCGTTTGACCCTGCCGCACCACCAACATTACCATCCTTGTTCATTTTTCATTTTCAAACAAGGATAGATAATGAATGGATATTTAAAACATGCGATTGCAGCGGCATTGCTGTCGGCATCAGCGATTTCAATTTCGGCAAATGCCGAAACAGCGAAGAACCCCATCAGCGTCCATGTGCTGAATCTGAAAACAGGCGTGCCGTCCGAAGGCGTTACGGTGATTCTTGAAAAAAAGGAAGGGGAAAAATGGATAAAACTGAATTCCGCCATTACCAGCAAGGACGGGCGCATCAATGCGCTTTACCCGGCTGACGAGGCGATCAATCCAGGCGATTACAGAGTGACTTTCGAAACCGGAAAGTATTACGCCGCTCATAACGAGGACACATTCTTCCCTGAAATTCCAGTTATCATCCATGTGCCAAAGTCCGGTGAGCACTACCATGTGCCGCTACTGCTGAGCCAGTACGGATATTCAACGTACCGCGGAAACTGATAAACGAATTCACACGGGTTTTCCGGCCAGGTCACGCGCTTGCCGCGGCCCGTGAAGTGGCGCCCCCGCGGCGCCGCAAACGCCGCCCGGGCCATGCCGGTACAATTTCCCTCGCGTTTTCCCCTACCGGTCGTCCAAGCTCCTCACCCATGTCCAATCTCATCGTCCACGGCGGCACGCCCCTGCGCGGCCGCGTCATCCCGTCGGCCAACAAGAACGCGGTGCTGCCGATCCTGTGCGCCACGCTGCTGACCGACCAGCCGCTGCGGCTGCACGGCGTGCCCGACATCACCGACGTGCGCAAGATCCTCGACATCTTCCGCACCCTGGGCAGCGAGGTGCGGCTGGACGAAACCACCCGCACGCTGGACCTGCACCACCGCGACACGACGTTCGACGCCGCGCGCCACCGCCTGCCGGAAGAGATGCGCTCGTCCATCATGCTGGTGTCGCCGCTGCTGGCGCGCTTCGGCGTGGCGCGGCTGGAGGACAACGTCAAGGGCTGCACGCTGGGCGTGCGCGAGATCGATCCGCACGTCGACATCTTCCGTTCGTTCGGCGGCGAGGTCGAACGCGCCAGCGGTTCGCTGCTGGTGCGCAGCGCCGGCCCGCTCAAGCCGACCCATCACTGGCTGGACTACGCCTCGGTCACCACCACCGAGAACTTCGTGCTGTGCGCGGCCGCCGCGGCCGGCGAATCGACGCTGACCAATGCCGCGTCCGAGCCGCACGTGCAGGAGTTCTGCCGCTTCATGACGATGATGGGCGCCGACATCGACGGCATCGGCACCTCGCGCCTGACGGTGCGCGGCGGCGCCACGCTGCGCGGCGGCGAGTTCACCTTCGAGGAAGACTTCCACGAGATCACCACCTTCCTGGCGCTGGGCGCGATCACCGGCGGCGACGTGGTGGTGCGCAACAGCACGCCGTCGAACTTCCCGCTGATCGACCGCACCTTCGCCAAGTTCGGCGTGAAGATCGTGCACGAGAACGGCTGGTCGCGCGCGCTGCGCGACGGCCCGCTGAAGGTGCAGACGCCCTTCACCAGCAACGTGCTGACCAAGGTCGAAGCCGCGCCCTGGCCGTACTTTCCGGTGGACCTGCTGCCCATCTTCATCGCGCTGGGCGTGTGCGCCCAGGGCAACGCGATGTTCTGGAACAAGGTCTACGACGGCGCGCTGGGCTGGACCGGCGAGCTGTCCAAGTTCGGCGCCCACGTGTTCTCGTCGGACCCGCACCGCGTCATCACCTTCGGCGGCAATCCGCTGACGCCGGCGGTGGTCGAAAGCCCCTACATCATCCGCGTGGCGATCGCGCTGTTCATGATCGCCAGCAGCATCGAGGGGCGCTCCGAGATCCGCAACGCCACCCCGATCCGCCGCGCCCACCCGCGCTTCGTCGAGAACCTGCGCAGCCTGGGCGTGCAGGTCGAGTGGACCGCCGAGGAATAGCGCGGGCGGTTTCCTATAATCCCGGGATTCCCTCGAACGGCGCCACGGCGCCTTTTTGCTTGCCAGGATCCCCCCCATGTCGTCGATTGCCCGCCAGGATGTCCATGTGCCCACCCCGCAAGGCCGCCTCTTCGCGCGGCGCTGGGACCCGGCGGGCCGGGACGCGGGCATGGCGCCGATCGTGCTGCTGCATGATTCGCTGGGCTGCGTCGAGCTGTGGCGCGATTTCCCCGAACAACTGGCCGAGGCGACCGGGCGCGGCGTCATCGCCTACGACCGGCTCGGGTTCGGCCGCTCCGATCCCAACCCCGCCACCCTGGCCACCGGCTTTGTCGAGGCCGAGGCCCGCGACGGCTTCCAGGCGCTGCGCCAGGCGCTCGACATCGGCCCCTTCATCGCCTTCGGCCACAGCGTCGGCGGCGGCATGGGCATCTGCTGCGCGGCGGCCCATCCCGACGACTGCCGCGCGCTGATCACCGAATCCGCGCAGACCTTCGCCGAAGACCGCACGCTCGACGGCATCCGCGCGGCGCAGCGCAACTTCGCCGAGCCCGGCCAGCTGGACCGCCTGAAGAAATATCACGGCGACAAGGCCGCCTGGGTCCTTAGCGCCTGGGTCGACACCTGGCTGTCGCCCGCCTTCGCCGACTGGAACCTCAACGACACGCTGCGCCAGATCACCTGCCCGGTGCTGGCGCTGCATGGCGAAGCGGACGAGTACGGTTCGGCCGCGCACCCCGAGATCATCGCCCGCCTGACCGGGGGCAAACAGGCGCTGCTGGAAAACTGCGGCCACGTGCCGCACCGCGAACAGGCGCACATCGTGCTCGACCTGGCCAGCCAGTGGCTGCGGGGCGCGGTGCGCGGCTGACGGCCGCCGGGGCCTGCGCAGGCAGGCCCCTTCCCGGAAGGGAAAACCCCAGGGGCGTATTGGCGCAAAGGTTGTATACACTCTTTGCACACCATAGTACGCGCCAGGCTCCGTCCAAGTGTTGCTGCTGTAATTGGTCCGCCCGGCTTCCTTTACGGCCATGCCCACACCTGGGTCAGGGAGCTCGCCATCGATATCCGAAATCCGTCGCCCGGTCTCTACAACGAGGACCTGGCCCCCACGAAAGAGCGTCGCTGGGGCGCCTTCAGCATCTTCAACGTCTGGACCTCGGACGTGCACAGCCTGTGGGGCTACTACCTGGCCGCCAGCCTGTTCCTGCTGTGCGGCAGCTTCGTCAACTTCCTGATCGCCATCGGCCTGAGCTCGCTGGTGATCTTCTTCCTCATGAACCTGATGGGCTATGCCGGCGAGAAGACCGGCGTGCCCTACCCCGTCCTGGCGCGCGCCTCGTTCGGCATCTGGGGCGCCAATCTGGCGGCGCTGGTGCGCGCGGTGGTGGCGTGCTTCTGGTACGGCGCGCAGACGGCGGCGGCCTCGGGCGCCATCGTGGCGCTGCTGGTGCGCAACGACAGCCTGCTGGCGTTCCACCAGAACACGCACTGGCTGGGGCATTCGGGGCTGGAGCTGATCTGTTATGTCGGCATCTGGGCGCTGCAATTGCTCATCATCCAGAAGGGCATGGAAACCGTGCGCCGGTTCCAGGACTGGGCCGGCCCGGCGGTGTGGATCGCCATGCTGGTGCTGGCGGTGGGGCTGTGCGTGAAGGCCGGCGGCTTCAGCCTGGACCACGGCATTCCGATGGACGTGCTGCTCGACAAGACACGCGACGCGGGCGTGAACGGCGCGCCGGGCAGCTTCTGGGCGCTGATGGCGGTGGGCGCGACCTGGATCACCTACTTCGCCGCGCTGTACCTGAACTTCTGCGATTTCTCGCGCTATGCCCGCGACAAGCAGGCGGTCAAGCGCGGCAACCTGTGGGGCCTGCCGGTGAACCTGGTGGCCTTCTCGCTGGTGGCGGGCGTCACCACCATCGCCGCCTACAAGGTCTATGGCGAAGTGCTGCTGCACCCCGAGCAGATCTCCACCAAGTTCGACAGCTGGGTGCTGGCGCTGCTGGCCGCCCTGACCTTCGCGGTGGCCACGCTGGGCATCAACGTGGTGGCGAACTTCGTGTCGGCCGCGTTCGATATCTCGAACGTGTTCCCCAAGCGCATCGACTTCAAGCGCGGCGGCTACATCGCGGCGTTGATCGCGCTGGTGCTGTATCCGTTCGCGCCGTGGGAAGGCGGCGCGGCGCACTTCGTCAACGCCATCGGCGCCACCATGGGGCCGCTGCTGGGCATCATCCTGGTGGACTATTACCTGGTGGCCAAGGGCCGCATCAATGTCGCGGCGCTGTACGACGAGCACGGCGAGTACCGCTACCAGGGCGGCTGGAACGTCAACGCGCTGATCGCCACCGGCATCGGCAGCGTGTTCTCGACCATCCTGCCCAACTTCACGGATTTGCTGCCGGCGTGGTGGGCCACCTATGGCTGGTTCTTCGGCGTGATGATCGGCGGCGGCGTCTACTGGGTGCTGGCCACGCTGCGCCCGCGGGTGATTCCCGCCATGGCCTGAGGCGGCCCGCGCCGGCGCGGACCCGGGCTCGACGCCCGGGCCGCGCTCGCGGTACCCTGCATGCGACAGCCGCCACCCATGGCGCCGCGCCCCTGCATGGAGATTCCGCCCCCATGAGCCACCTGGTCTTGCTGCTGCTTGGCGTCGACTATCTGCACAAGCGGGCCCGCGCCCTGATGATCGGCGGCTGGCTGATGCTGGCGGCCGGCGCGTTCGTCTTCATCGACGCGCTGGACAACGCCCTCTACTTCCCCCTGGACTTCTTCGCCGCGCTGCTGGTCATCGAAGGCATCGCCACGCTGGCCACCGCCACGTCCGGCGTCGGCGGTCAGCGGGTGCTGCGCTACACCAAGGGCGTGTTCGTGCTGCTGGCCGGCGCCCTGGTGCTGGCGGGCCAGCATCACGGCCATTTCGTGCTGTCGATGATCTTCGGGCTGCTGTTCCTGGTCGACGGCCTGATCCAGTGCATCGCCGCCTACGTGGTGCGCTACCCGCGCTGGCGCGTGGTGTTCGCCTCGGGCGCGGCCGAGGTGCTGCTGGCGATCTTCTTCTTCCAGCCCTATCCCACCCACTATGTCGGCACGGTGCCGTACTGCATTGGCCTGTTCCTGGCGATCTCGGGGGTCAAGCTGCTATGGCTGGCCCGCCGCGTGCGCAACCTGGACGCCAATCCGGCGCTGGCCAACAATCCCGACCCCGCCTTCATGCCGACGCGCGTGGACGGCCCCGCGCAGAAGGTGTTTGACGGCCCGCCGCAAGCCGGCGAGCGCGCCCTGACCGTGCATGTGTGGACGCCGTCGGGCTCGGCCAGGACCGAGACGCGCAACTATCCGGTGGTCGACCGCTACATCGCCGCCGTGGACAGCAACGGCGTCATCTCCACCGGCCATGCCGCGCTCGAATCCCCCGACGGCGTCTACATCAGCCTGTACCCGGCCCAGGAAATCGACCGCTCGCCCGAACAATTCGGCGCGTTGCTGCGCGCCACCGCCGAGAACAACGTGCCGGGCATCTATCAACCCGATTACGCCACCGAATCGAAGGCGTGGTGCCCGTCGACCATGCAGGTGCGCATCCGCAACTACGACGCGGCCAGGCTGCGCGCCTTCTGGGACGACTACCGCAAGACCGAGATCTACAACCTCACCCACCGCAACTGTTCCAGCTCGGTCTCGGCCGCGCTGGAGGCGGCGCTGGACGGCGTGGTTGGCCGCCTGCACGGGCCCGGCGCCGGCTGGGCCGTGCTGTGGCGGCTGCTGTTCACGCCGGAGCTGTGGGTGGCGGCGCAGATCCGCAAGCGCGCCCTGACCATGGCCTGGACCCCCGGCCTGACGCTGGACTATGCGCGCGCGCTCAGCATGCTGGCCGATCCGCGGCCCTTCGGCTGGTGGAAGATGTCGCAGGCGGCGATCCGCCAGATCGCGGCGCTGCGCGCCAGCTGGCGCCGCCAGGACCGCGAGGCGGTCGCCCGTAACGCCCAGACCCAGTCATGACGGCGCTGCTGGCGGTCATGGCCGTGGCCGGCGCCGCGTGGGGCGCGCTGGCGCTGTGGTTCCAGTCGCCCGCCCGCGGCGGCGCGCGCGCGCTGGCGCCGCTGGCCTGGCTGCTGCTGGCCGCGGCCGCGCTGGCCGGGCTGGCCTGGGGCCATCGGCTGCCGGCCATCGTGTTCGGGGCGATGCTGCTGATCCTGCTGGCCTGGTGGATCTGGGGCATGCGGCCATCCAACGACCGCGACTGGATGCCCGAGGTGGCCCGCACCACCTATGGCGAAGTGGACGGCGACCGCCTGACGTTGCACAACGTGCGCAACTTCGACTGGCGCTCGCGCAGCGACTTCGACGCGCGCTGGGAGACGCGCCGCTACGATCTGTCGAAGCTGGCCTCGGTGGACCTCGCGCTGTCGTATTGGGGACGGCCGGCGATCGCGCATGCGCTGGTGTCGTTCGGCTTCACCGACGGCCAATACGTGGTGTTCTCGGTGGAGATCCGGCGCAAGCGCAACGACACCTTCTCGGAGATCGGCGGTTTCTTCCGCCAGTACGAATTGTCGGTGCTGGCCTCGGCCGAGGAAGACAGCCTGCGGGTGCGCACCAATGTGCGCGGCGAGGACGGCTACCTGTACCGCATCCACATGCCGGCCGGCGCGCCGCGCAAGCTGCTGCTGTCGTACGTGGACACGGCCACGCGCCTGCGGCGCCAGCCGCGCTTCTACAACACGCTGACGGCCAACTGCATCACCATCGTGTACCGGCTGGCCGACAGGATCGTGCCGGGACTGCCGCTGGATTACCGCCTGCTGTTGTCGGGCTATCTGCCGGACTACCTGTACCGGCTCGGCGCCCTGGAGGGCGCCGCCAGCGTGCAGGCCTACCGCGACGCCGGCCGCTACACCGAACGGGCCCGCGCCACCCGGGACGCGGCGCAGTACTCGCGCAACATTCGGCGCGGCGTGCCGGGCGTGACGCCGCCGCCCGGCGCCGATGCGTGACCGCTCTGGGCGAGGCGCCTTGTCGTGCGAACAGGCCCTAGGTCAGGTTCAGGCCGCCGTCCGACAGCAGGATCTCGCCCGTCAGGTAGTCGGACTGCGCCAGCCACGCCACCGCCTGGGCGATGTCGTCCGGCTGCGCGGCGCGGCGCATCGGCGCGCGTTCGCGCCACAGTTGCTGCGCCTGGGTCCAGTCCTGCGTCAGCGGCGTGTCCACCAGCCCCGGCGCCACCGCGTTGACGCGGATATCCGGCGCCAGCGACACCGCCAGCAGGCGCGTCACATGGTTCAGCGCCGCCTTGGCGGCCGCGTACGGAATCGACGCGCCCTTGGGCCGCACGCCCGCATGCGAGCTGACGTTGACCACGCAGCCCGGCCGGCCGCGCGCCGCCGCCGCCGACAGCGCCGCCTGCGCCTCGGCCACCAGGCGGAACGGCGCGACCACGTTGACCTCGTGCATCTCGTGCCAGACCGCGGGCGTGGCCGCGGCCAGGTCGGCGTGCGCAATCACGCGGCTGATGCCGGCGTTGTTGACCAGCACGTCCAGCCGCCCCCACGCCGCCACCGCTTCGCGCACCAGGCGGACGCGGTCGGCATCGACCGCCAGATCGGCCTGCACGTACACCGCCGAGCCCAGCTCGGCGGCCAGCGCCCGGCCCGCCTCGGCCGACTGGCGCGAATGCAGGACCACGGCATAGCCATCGCGCGACAGGCGCCGGGCGATGGCGGCGCCGATGCCGGAGGTGGAACCGGTCACCAGCGCAACGGGAAGGGAATCATGCATGCCAG
>NZ_CYTU01000003.1:158168-183919 GCF_001299375.1 Achromobacter sp. 2789STDY5608621
GCACCGCGTCGGCGCTGGCGCCGACCGGCGCGGCCCGCAGCACGCGGCCGTTCATGTCCAGGAACTGCTCGCGCAGCGCGCCGCCGACCCGGCCTTCGGCGGCCAGCGGACCATCCAGGAACAGCCGCGCCTTGAGCGCGTTGACGCGGTCGATGTCACCGGCCGCTTCGGCGGCCTTCAGCGACTGCATCAGCGCCTGCATCGCGGGCGCCAGGACGGCCTCGGGCGCGCCGGCCACCGTGGGCGATATCAACACCAGGCCCCGCACCCGGGCGGGGTGCATCAAGGCCGCGTCCAGGGCCACGCGAGCGCCTTGCGAACACCCCACCAGGACGGCGGACGCGTCGCCCGCGGCCGCGTCCAGCACCGCGATCAGATCGGCGACGGCCGAATGCGTCGCGGGCTCGGCGCGGGTGTCGCCGGCGCCGCGCCGGTCATAGGCGATGGCGCGATAGCCGGCGCCCAGGCCGTCGAGCTGGGCGCGCCACATGCGGCGATCGCACACCGCGGCATGCAGGAAGACCACGGGAATGCCATCGCCCACGGCCTGCGCGGCCAATACGGCCTGGCCGCTCATTACGTCAAATACGGAATGCACGCATGACCTCGTCGAGGTTCCGGAGAGCGGCCATCTTACTCCCGCGCCGACGGCCCGCATGAAGGTCGCCGCGGCGCGGACCGCCGGATTACTTGCGGGCCTGCCGGCGCGCCGGACCGGCGCCGCCCGCCAGGCTGTCGAGATAGGCGCACAGCATGTCGGCCAGCGCGTCCGCGTAGGCCTCGATCTCGGCCTCGGTGCGCGGGCTTTCCGAGAACTGCTTGCCGACGGCGCTGAGCGTGTGGGTGATGAGATCGCCGGCCAGCGCGCGGGTGGCGTCGGACGCGTTGGGCAAGGCCTCGCCGAGGAAGGCGAGCACGATGCGGCCGCCCTCTTCCTTGGTGGCGCGGGCCTCGGGCGCGTCGCGGTAGAGCGGCGCGGCGTCGTTCAGGGCCACGCGCATCACCGCCTCTTCGCATTCCGAGCGCACGAAGGCATGCACCACGTTGCGCAACCGCTGGGGCGGCGCGTGGCCGCGGTCTTCGAGCAGGCGGCACAGCAGGTCCGAGGTCTGCTGCCATTCCTGCGTCTGCAGCCGGTACAGGATGGCGGCCTTGTTGGGGAAGTACTGGTAGAGCGAACCGATGCTGACGCCGGCCTTCTCGGCGACGCGGGCGGTGGTGAAGCGCGTGGCGCCTTCCTGGGCCAAAACCTGAGCCCCGGCCTGCAGGATGGCCGCGACCAGCTCGGCCGAACGGGTCTGCTGCGGCTGTTTTCTCTCGGAAAGCCGGGTGCTGCGGCGTGTGGTCATGGCGGCTCGGGAAATGCGAATAGAGAAATGCGACGAATCCGTCGTATTCTAAACCCACAATCACTACCGGAAAACCGCCTCATGGCCAATACCCTGACTTCCCCTTCCCTGGTCGCCCAGCTCGACCGGCTGTTCACGCAGGCCGACGCCTCGTGGTCCCAGGCCGACCCGGCGCTGGCCAACATGTCCGACGCCGAACAGGCGCGGCTGATGCGCAGCAAGACCGACTACCGCGACTTCTACGGCCGCATGAAAGACCTGCCGCTGGCCGTGTCGCCCGAGACCGGCACGCTGCTCTACATGCTGGCGCGCAGCACGCAGGCGCGGTCCATCATCGAGTTCGGCACCTCGTTCGGCATCTCGACGCTGCACCTGGCGGCGGCGCTGCGCGACAACGGCGGCGGCCGGCTGATCACCACCGAGTTCGAACCGTCCAAGGTGGCGCGGGCCAGCGAAAACCTGGCCGAGGCCGGGCTGGCCGATCTGGTGGAACTGCGCCAGGGCGACGCGCTGCAGACGCTGGCGACCGATCTGCCGGACCGCATCGACCTGGTGCTGCTCGATGGCGCCAAGGCGCTGTATTCGGACGTGCTGGCCCTGCTGGAAAGCCGCCTGCGCCCCGGCGCGCTGATCGTGGCGGACAACGCCGACTATTGCCCCGAATACCTGGCGCGGGTGCGCTCGCCAGCCTCGGGCTACCTGTCCACGCCGTTCGGCGACGATGTGGAACTGTCGATGCGGCTGGGCTAGAAAGCGCCCCGGGCCTCAGGCCCGCGCCGCCGTCGCCGGGGCCGCCGCGCGCGTCTCGGGCCGGCCCAGGAACAGGCACACCACCAGCGCGGTCAGCAGCGTGATCGCCGCCAGGATCCACAACAGCGTGGCGAAGGCGCCCGCGGAGGCCTGCGCCAGGGCGGCGCGGCCAACGCCGGGCAGGATCGCCGCCACCGCGTCGACATCGCCCGCGACCAGCCGCTGCGCGGCCTGCCCCGCCTGGGGCGCCGCGCCCGGCAGGGCCGCGGCCAGATGGCGGGTGGTCAATGCCGTCAGCAGCGCGCTGACCACGGCCAGCGCCACGCCCTCACCCGCCACCCGGGTGGTGCTGAAGATGCCGGTGGCCATGCCGGCGCGCTCCACCGGCACCACGCTGACGGCCAGGCCGTCCATCAGGCCCCAGGGCAGGCTGATGCCGACGCCGATCAGCAGCATCGGGCCGACCAGCGCCGCCACCAGCCCCGCCGTCATCGCCAGGCTGAGCCAGGCCAGGCCGGCGGCCGCCAGCAGCAGCCCGGCGCCGCAGATCCACGCCGGCGCCAGCCAGCGCGTCAGCTGGCCGGCCACGATCGGCAACAGCAGCAGGGGCGCGGACAGCGCGATCATCATGCGGCCGGCCTCGATTTCGCCCAGGCCGTCGACGGCGATAAAGCGCACCGGCAGCAGGATCAACAGCACCACGAAGGCATAGGCCGGCGCGGCCGCCAGCAACTGCACGCCCAGGAAGCGCGGATAGCGGAACAGCGTCAGGTCCAGCATCGGCCGCGCCGCGCGCAATTCGATCAGGCCGAACACGGCGAACAGCGCCACCGCCGCCGCCAGCATCGCCAGCGTGGACGGATCGCCCCAGCCGCTTTGCGGCGCCCGCATGATGCCCCAGGTCAGCAACGCCAGGGCGGCGCTGAAGGTGGCCGCGCCCGGCCAGTCCAGGCGCCCGGCCGCGGGGTCGCGCGATTCGCGCAGGCCGCGCGCGCCCAGCGCGAACGCGAGGACCGCCAGCGCGATCACCAGCAGGAAGATGCTGCGCCAGCCGAAGCGCTCGATCAGCAGCGCCGAGGCGATCGGCCCGAACGACAGGCCGGCGCCGAAGCTGGCGCCCAGCAGGCTGAAGGCGCGCATGCGGCCGGCGCCGTCGAACTCCTGCGCCAGCGCGGCCGCGCCGCCCGAGAAGATCGCCGCGCCTCCCAGGCCCTGCGCCGCGCGCAGCAGGTCGAAGGCGACGATGCCGGGCGCGTAGACCAGGCCGATGGAGGCGGCGATGAAGATCGCGGCCCCCGCCAGGAACACGCGGCGGCGGCCGTAGCGGTCGGCCAGCGCGCCAGCCACCAGCAGCGTGCTGCCGAACACCAGCATGAAGGCGTTGGTGATCCAGTTCAGCGCCTCGGGGCTGCCGCCCAGGTCGCGCGCGATCGACGGCAGTGCGATGGCCGGGCCGGTGAAGGTGAACGGCATGGCCGCGCACGCCAGGCACACGGCGATCAGGATCAGGATCTTGCGGGCCGCGGCGGGCGGCGGGGTAACGGACGATGGCATGGACGGCATCACAAGGGAACGGGAACGGTATTGAAGATACCGAGGCTCGCCTGGTGGATAAATAGGTTAAAAATCCACACATCACGGAATTAATTTCTTCAATGGAACCGCCATGGACCGCCTGAGCGGCTTGTTGCCCTTTGTCCGCAGCGCCGAACTGGGCGGCTTTGCCGCCGCCGGCCGCGACCTGGACCTGTCGCCCTCGGCCGTCGGCAAGGCCGTGGCGCGGCTGGAGCAGGACCTGCACGTGCGACTGTTCCAGCGCAGCACGCGCCGCATGCAATTGACCGAGGAAGGCCGGCTGTTCTACGAGCGCTGCAAGCGCATCCTGGAAGACCTGGACGAGGCGCACGACATGCTGTCGCAGACGCTGCGCGAACCGCGCGGCCGGCTGCGCGTCAGCGCGCCGCTGGTGAGCTACCACTTCCTGCTGCCGGTGCTGCCGGCCTTCGCCGCGCGCTATCCGGGCATCGAGCTGGACATGGATTTCAACGACCGCATCGTCGACCTGATCGGCGAGCGCGTGGACGTGGCGATCCGCAGCGGCGACCTGCCCGATTCGCGGCTGACGGCGCGGCCGCTGGGCACCTTCCGGCTGCTGCTGTGCGCCGCGCCGGACTACCTGGCGCGTCACGGCGCGCCGCAACGGCCGCGCGACCTGGAACGGCACCGGGCGGTGCGGTTCCGCTACCCCAACGCCGGCACGCTGCAGGCGTGGCCGCTGGCGCTGGCCTCTGGCGAAGCCGAGCCGCGGCTGACCGCCGCGTTCACCTGCAACAACATGGAAGCCCTGCTGGGCGCGACCATCCAGGGGTTCGGCATCGGCTGCATGCCCGATTTCCTGGCGCGCGACGCGCTCGCGGCCGGCACGCTGCGCACGGTGCTGGACGCACAAGTGCGCGGCGCGGGCCGCTTCCAGGCGTTGTGGCCGTCGAACCGCAACCTGTCGCCCAAGGTGCGCGTGTTCGTGGACTTCCTGGGCGAGCGGCTGTTCCGCGACGGCGACCGCGCCTAGCCCGGCGCAGGCCCTGGCGCCGCTCGGATCACGCCACCGGCATCCGCTCGCACAGCAGGCCGATCGCCGCCAGGTCGCCCTGCCGCGCCAGACGCTGCACTTGCTCGCTGAAATCCTTGAAGGCCGGATCGCGCGCCTGGATCGCGCGCGCCCAGTCCATCAGGTCCGAGATCCCGCCGATGTCCAGCAAGCGTTGCACCTGCTCCAGCTCGGCGCGCGACAGGCGCGGCAGCGACGCCGACGCGGGCGCCGCCTCGCTGGCGGGCTGTTGCGTCGACAGATGCAGCAGCCGGCCCAGCACGTGCCGCAGTTCGACCAGGTTGATGGGCTTGAGCAGGCTGGCGTCGTAACCGCCGCCATCCAGCGTGGGTGCCTCCTGCGGCGTCGCGGACACCGCCACCACCGGCAGGTCCGGCCAGCGCGCGCGGGCGGCCGCGAGCACCGCCGAGCCGTCGGCGCCTTCCATGCGATGGTCGGTCAGGATCAGGTCGGGGCGGCTCGCATCATCGGCCTGGATGCGCGCCAGCATGCGCAGGCCGTCGGCCTCGCTGTCGACCTGGAAGCCCAGGCTGGCCAGTTCCTCGACCAGGAATTCGCGGATTTCCGGCGTATCCTCGGCCAGCCAGATGCGCCGCCCGGTGCCGTCCAGCAGCGGCAGGACGTGCGCCGCGGCCGCGATGTAGTGATGCGACACGCGCGACTCGTCCACCTCCCTGACCGGCAGCGCCACACGGATCGTGGTGCCCTGGCCCACTTCGCTGTAGACGTGGATGCGGCCGTGCATGCGCTGCACCCATTGCTGCACGATGGCCAGGCCGAGCCCGACGCCGGGCTGGCTCTCGGCGGCCGACAGCCGCTGGAAGGGCTCGAAGATGTGCTGCCGGTCTTCCAGCGCGATGCCGCAGCCGGTATCGGCCACCGACAAGGTCAGCCAGCCGGCGCTCTCGCCCGGGGCGGGCGCGGCGTAGTCGGCGGTCAGGGTCAGCACGCCGTCGCGGGTGAACTTGGCGGCGTTATCGATGAGATTGGACAGCACCTGCCGCACGCGCTTGCCATCCATCTCCAGCACGGCCGGCACCGCGTCCGCCACCCGCAGTTCGAAGCGGTTGTCCTGCCGGGCCGCGATCGGCGCGGACTCCTTGGCGACGGTATCGAGCAAGGCATGCGCATACTCGGGCGCCAGGCGCAGGGCCTGGCCGCCGGCGCCCGCGGCGTAGTCGATCAGGTCGTTCACCATGCCCAGCATGTGGTCGGCGCTGCGGCGGATGACGGCGCCGCGCGGCGCGTCGTCGCGGCCGCCGGCCTGGATCAGGTCGGCGAAGCCGATGATCGAGGTCAGCGGCGTGCGCAGGTCGTGGCTGATGCGCGCCAGGAAGTCCTGGCGCACCCGGCCGGCCTCGTCGGCCAGGATCAGCGCCGCCTGCAGCGCCTGGGTGCGCTCGGTGACGGCCTGGTCCAGCCGCTGGTGTTCGCGTTCGCGCGCCAGCGCCAGCTCGCGCTGGGCCGCCAGCCGCTCCTGGCGATGCTGGCGCGACCGGCCATACAGCAGCACGGCCAGCATCAGCGAAATCGACAGCAGGTCCCAGGCCACTTCCGGCCCGCCCTCCCAGCGGCCCGGCAGCAGCCCGTGGATATAGGCCACCCGCAGGAACAGGCAGGCGCAATAGACGGCGAAGGACAGCAGGAAGGTGCGGGCGTTGGCGTGGCCGCGGCGCCAGCCGTCGGCCATGGAGACGAGCCAGACCAGCGCCCACAGGAAGATCAGGCCGATCAGCGCCTGCGCGGCCTCGCGATAGTCGCCCAGCGCCGCCCAGACCGTGCCGGCGACGCCCGCGGCGATCAGCGACAGGTACACCCGGCGCCACAGCCGCACCCGGTGCAGGTCCGCGAACAGCATCGCCATGAAGGCGAACAGCGACGCCGCCAGCGTCGCCAGGACGCTGGGCGCGCGCAGCGCCATCTCGCCGCCGCCGGTCAGCACGTAGCGGTACAGCAGCCCCTGGAAGGACAGGCTGTAGAGAATCTCGACAAAGATGGCCGCGGACAGCAGCAGGAACACCGGGTCGCGCTGGACCACGCCGAGCAACCCGGCGCAGATGCCGACCATCGCCAGCGCGCCGACCAGCAGCGCCACGAGCAGGGTGTTGCGCTGCGTCTGGCTTACGAACGCCGCCGGCGTGCGCAAGGTGGGCTCCATGCTGATGGCCGAGCGGCTCTGCACCCGCACCAGCACCGTCATGCGCTCGCCCGGCCCGAGCCGCAGCGGCGCCACCGACACGCTGGCGGGGACCGCGCGCTGGGCCAGCGGCTCGCGATTGCCCTGCAGCAGCACGCTGGCCGGCGTCGAACTGCCAGCCGGGAACAGGTAGAAGCGCACGTCTTCCAGGCGCGGCACGCCGAACGACAGCCAGCGTTCCTGGGTGCTGCCGGAGGTGTTGCGCACTTCCAGCCGCAACCAGAACGCCGAGGTGGAATAACCGCGGTTGAGCCAGCCGGCGGACACGGGTTGCCAGGCGTCATCCAGGATCTGGCTGGCGTCCCGGCTGGCGGTCTTGTCCTCGATGCCGCGCAGCTCGCTGTCGAGCGGCAGGCTGCCGCTCACCGCGCTCAGGTCGATGACGGGTTGGACGGCCTGCGCGCGCACGGGCAGGATCAGGCAGGACAGCACCAGCCACAGCAACCAGGCCAATACGCCTGGACGGACACTACGCATGCGGATCCCGTTCCTGGCGCAAGGCGGTCGGCGCCATGCCGAAACGCTCGCGGAAAGCGGTGGAGAAATTGCCACGGTTGCCAAAGCCCACCGCCTGCGAAATGGCCTGGATGTCCAGGCCGGTCTCGCACAGCAGGCGGCGCGCCTCGCGCATGCGCTCTTCGCGCAGGAACTCGAACACGGTGGTGCCGGCGCAGCGCCGGAAGGCCTGGTTCAGGCGCCGCGCGTTGGTGCCCAGCGCCTGGGCCAGGGCCACCAGCTCGGGCGTGTGGTCGAGCCGTTCGCGCAGCAGCTTGCGCGCGGCGCGGAACAGCACCCCGTCGAGCGAGGTGCCGGCGGCGACCGCCGAGGTGCCGTCCCCGGGCGCCGCCTCGGCTGGCGCCGGCGCGGGCGCCGGGATCGGCGCCACCCGCAGGTGGATCAGCAGGCGCAGGCGCACTTCCTCGAAATCGAACGGCTTGGCGACATAGTCGACCGCGCCCGCCGACAGCCCCGCCACCCGCTCGGTGGGCAAGGCGGCGGCGGTCAGGAAGATGATGGGAATGGCGCGCGTGGCCTGGTCGGCCTTCAGCAGCCGGCAGGCCGCCAGGCCGTCGCAGACCGGCATGTTCACGTCCATCAGGATGATGTCCGGCTGCACCAGTTGCGCCTTGCGGTAGCCGTCGTTGCCCTCTTCGGCCACATAGACCCGGCAGTCCTGGCTGGTGAGGAAATCCACCAGCAGCATGCGGTCCTCGGGCCGGTCCTCGACGACCAGCACGCGCAAGCCGGCAAGCTGGCCCGGGATAAGTGGATGGGAGGCGGCGTCATTCATGCCGCGCATTCTTTCATGCCGGCGGGGGGGCACGTTGGTAACAAGCGACGAAACCGTGCCGGGTTTGTGAATATTTTTCCTTGTGGCAAACGTGCCATGCATTCCGGCAAACCTCGCAAGCGCAATCATTGTTCACACATGATAGTGTTTGTTACATAGGCAACTTGCCGGAAAAGGTAGCGCGTCGTCGATCCGAACCGCCGCGGCGTCTCCCGATAACAACATCCCGCGAATCCCTGGACGGCAGGCCGGCAAGCCCTCTCTGTGAAGCATCCGAAAAGATGCCATTGCCCAGGCAAGAATCCCGCAGTGCCGGATAGTTGTAAAGAACTTTAGAAACTTTGTTTATTGATGTTTGCGAAATATATCAAATAGCTTCTTTTAATTCTGATTGTAACGAATTATCACTTACGTATCCATGCGCCGCCTAGCCCACTCCTGCCGCCCCGCCGTTCTCCGCCAGCCTCCCTTCTCCTTGCGCGCCGGCTTTGCCGCCGTGGTGCTGGCGCTCGCCGCCGGACCGGTGGCCGCGCAAAGCGTGCAGTTGCGCCTGCCGTCAGGCGCCGAACCTGGCCGCCAGCTGCCGCAACCCGTCCTGCCGGAAAGCACCCCGGCCGCGCCGTCCGTGACCGTGGAGCAAGGCGGCGCGACCGAAGCGCCCGCCGGCGCCGACAAGCTGACCTTCACGCTGACCGACATGCGCGTGGAAGGCGTGACCCGCTACCCGGCCGATTCGCTGCGCCCGCTCTACCAGGGGCTGGTCGGCAAGACCATCACCGTCGCGGACGCCTTCAAGGTGGCCAACGAGATCGAGCTGCGCTACCGCAATGACGGCTACGTCACCACGCGCGTGATCGTGCCGGCGCAGACCATCGATGACGGCCATTTCCGCATCATGGTGGTCGAGGGCTACATCGCCGATGTGAAGTACGACGGCGATATCGGCCCGGCCCAGGCGGCGGTCGAGAAGCTGGTGCAGCGCCTGCGCGGCGTGCGCCCCATCAACGTGGCCGAAGTCGAGCGCCAGCTGCTGCTGGCCAACGACCTGAACGGCCTGACCGTGCGCGCCTCGCTGGAGGCCTCGCCCAAGGAAGTGGGCGGTTCGGTGCTGGTGGTGCACAGCGAACGCAAGGCGGTCGACGCGCGCCTGGGCATCGACAACCGCGCCTCGCCCTACCTGGGCTGGAGCGAAATGACCGGCCAGATCACGCTCAATTCGTTCGGCGGCCGCGCCGACAGCCTGACCCTGACCGGCCGCATGGGCTTCCCGGCCTACCGCAGCAAGGCCGTGGGCGCCAACTACAACATGCTGGTGTCCGACAGCGGCACCACCGTCGACGTGGCCGCCAGCTACGCCAAGAGCGAGCCGGGCCGCGAACTGGCGCCGCTGAACGTCGCCAGCGATGTGCAGGCCTATTCGGCCACCATCACCCATCCGCTGATCCGGTCGCGCCTGGAGAACCTGCGCGCCTTCGGCATGCTGGACGTGCGCAACGTCGCCACCGACATCATCGATACCCCCTTCACGCGCGACCGCCTGCGCGTGCTGCGCGCCGGCCTGAGCTATGACCGCACCGACAGCTGGAACGGCATCACCGCCGTGCGCGGCACGGTGCACCAGGGCCTGGACGCGATGGGCGCCTCCAAGGAAGGCAACGAGCTGGCCTCGCGCGCCAAGGGCCGCCCGGACTTCCTGAAGCTCACCGCCGAACTGACCCGCCTGCAGCAGCTGTCCGACCGCTTCAGCCTGGTGGCCACCTTCGCCGGCCAGTACAGCGCCCGCCCGCTGCTGGCCAGCGAGGAATTCGCGCTGGGCGGCCCCAACTTCGGCCGCGGCTACGACGACGGCGAAATGTCCGCCGACTCGGGCGTGGCCGCGTCGCTGGAACTGCGCTACGCCGTGTCCACCGACCGCTTCCTGCCCAGCGGCGCGCACGTCTACACGTTCGTGGACGGCGGCCACATCTGGTCGCGCAGCGAAAGCGCGCCGCTGACGCGCGCCAAGCTGTCTTCCTACGGCGCCGGCATGCGCGCCAACCTGACCAAGAACCTGTACGCCACGATCGAAGTGGCCAAGCCCATGAGCTCCGATGTCCTGACCCAGGGCAACAAAGATCCCCGCGTGTTCTTCAGCCTCTCGGCCCAGTACTAATCCGCGACAGAAAAGCGACCGACCATGAATCGTCAATCCCGCATCCTCGCCCAATCCGCCCGCCGCCCGTCCCTGAAGGCCCCGCCCCTGCCCGCGCTGACCACCATGGCCATGGTGATCGGCTCGCTGGTCTCCGGCGGCGCCCACGCCAACCCCACCGGCGGCAACGTCGTGGCCGGCGGAGCGACCATCAATGACCGCGGCAACGGCACGCTGGACATCAACCAGTCGACCGGCAAGGCGATCATCAACTGGAAGGGCTTCAGCATCGGCGCCAACGAGACGGTCAATTTCCGTCAGCCGGGCAGCAACAGCGTCACGCTGAACCGCGTGGTCGGCAATGATCCGTCGGCCATCTTCGGCCGCCTCAACGCCAACGGCAACGTGATCCTGGTCAACCCGAACGGCGTCCTGTTCGGCAAGGGCTCGCGCGTGGACGTGGGCGGCCTGGTCGCCACCACCGCCAACATCAGCGACAAGGACTTCCTGGCGGGCAAGTACAAGTTCGACCAGGCTTCGCCCAAGGCGAACGCCATGATCGTCAATGAGGGCACGATCAGCATCAAGGACAGCGGCCTGGCCGTGCTGGTGGCGCCCGCGGTGCGCAACTCGGGCGTGATCGAGGCCAAGCTGGGCCGCGTGGCCCTGGCCGGCGCCAAGACCGTCACGGTCGACTTCCATGGCGACGGCCTGTTGAGCTTCGACGCCACCTCGACCGTCAACGAACTGCCCAAGGACGCCGACGGCAAGCCGGTCTCGGCCCTGGTGACCAACGCCGGCGTGATCCGCGCCGACGGCGGCACGGTGCTGCTGACGGCGCGCGCCGTCAAGGGCGTGATCGACAACGTGGTCAACACCGACGGCATCATCAGCGCCAAGGCGGTGGGCACGAAGAACGGCAAGATCGTGCTGTCCGGCGGCGACGCCGGCACGGTCAATGTGGCCGGCACCGTCGACGCCACCGGCGCCGGCGCCGGCGAGCGCGGCGGCAAGGTCGTGGTGACGGGCGAACACGTCAACGTGGCGCGCGGCGCCGCGATCGACGTGTCCGGCGCGGCGGGCGGCGGCGAGATCGCGCTGGGCAGCCTGGGCGTCGCGCCCGACGACGGCTCGGCCGCGTTCAGCGGCAAGTCGTCCACCGTCAAGGTGGCGGCGGGCGCCACGCTCAAGGCCGACGCGCTCATCAATGGCAACGGCGGCAGCGTCACGATGTGGTCCAACGACGCCACCGCGTTCGCCGGCAGCCTGTCGGCGCGCGGCGGCGCCCAGGGCGGCGACGGCGGCTTCGCCGAAGTCTCCAGCAACAAGAACATCGGCCTGACCGGCTCGGCCGACCTGCGCGCGCCCAAGGGCAAGACCGGCCTGCTGCTGATCGACCCGACCGACCTGCGCATCGTCGACTCCGCCAGCGGCAGCGGCTCGCAGGACGGCAACGCCGGCGACGGCACCGTCAACGGCGGCGACGCCAACACCGCCAACAACACCGTGTCGCGCGGCCTGCTCGAAAGCCTGGCCGGCACCACCAACATCAAGCTGGAAGCCACCGGCCAGATCACCGTCGCGGACATGGCCGCGATCAATCTGAAGACCACCAGCGGCCACAGCTTCACGATGCGCTCGACCCAGACGGGCGGCATCCGCTTCGAGAATTCGAACACCGAGATCAGCACCCAGGGCGGCTCCATCACGCTGGAAGCGCTGGGCGTGGGCAGCACGCTGGACAACATCGGCAAGCTGACCAGCCGCGGCGGCGCGATCACGCTGAACGCCACCGGCGACATCAACCTGGCCAACGTCATCAACGCCGGCACCGGCGCGGCGCAGATCCGCACCAGCGCGGGCTCGATCCGCAACACCGGCGGCGCCAACCAGGTGGTGGCGGGCAACACCGTCAAGCTGGACGCCAGCGGCGGCAGCATCGGCGACCTGGCCGCCCCGGTCAACACCCAGACGGCGCTGCTGTCGCTGGCGACCGGCGGCAACCTGGCGGTGGCCAACCGTCAGACCCTGACCTCGCTGGACATCACCAGCCGCCACGCGCAACCGGGCGCCAACAACAGCTTCCTGCTGACCTCGCCGGGCCTGGCCTTCGCGCTGCAGGACAACGGCGGCTACCAGCTGAACACGGTCAACCAGTCGGGCCTGAACTTCTCGTTCACCGGCGACCGCACCATCACCGTCGGCGACATCGGCCTGGGCGCCGGCACGCTGGCCCTGACGTCGACGGCCGGCCACATCCTCGGCACCCCGACCGGACAATTGACCGCCAGCCAGATCACCCTGAGCGCCGCCGGCGGCGACGGCCGCACGGGCGCCATCGGTTCGTCGGCGCAGGCGCTGCGCACGCAGACGGCCGCCCTGATCGCGACCAGCGGCAGCGGCGGCATCTACGTCAATAACAGCGGCACGTTGAACCTGAAGGCGATCGACACCACCGGCAGCCTGGTCGCGCAGACCTCCGCCCACCTGACGCTGGGCGACATCAAGGCGGGCTCGGCCACGCTGACCTCGCTCCTCGGCACCATCGTCGACGACGGCAACGACGCCACCAGCATCTCCACCGCCTCGCTGACGCTGTCGGCCGAGCTAGGCATCATCGGCGGCCCCGCGCGCGCCATCAAGACCAACGCCAGCACCGTGTCCGCCAACGCCGGCCTCGGCGGCGTGTACCTGGACAGCACCAGCACCAACCTGAACATCACGCAGGCGCAGGCCAACGGCGGTCCGATCGTGATCACCGGCGCGGGCAGCGTCTCGGCCAACAACGTCGGCTCCGGCGGCGGCGCCATCAACCTGACCGGCAACAGTATCGCCGCCGGCCAGATCAACGCGGGTTCGGGCAACGTCACGCTCACCGCGCGCGCTGGCAGCATCACCGGCAACGCCGCCTCGCTCATTACCGGCAACGTCGTCACCCTGCTGGCCCCGGCCTCCAACACCGCCTACACGGTGGGCACTGCCGGGATCTACCTGCGCACGGCCGCCAACGAACTGCACGCCACCGGCGGCAGCATTTACCTGAACCAGGCCCAGGGCTCCGTGCTGCTGGACGACCTGAAGGCCAGCAACGGCATCTACGTCACCGGCGTGGCCAACCTGACCGCCAACATGCTGGACGCCGGCAACGGCACGCTGTCGCTCAACGCCCAGGGCGGCAATATCCTGCGCGCCAACGCCAACAGCGCACTGGCGGGCAGCAGCATCAACCTGCAGGCCAAACAGCACATTGGCACGGCCAGCGACCACATCAATACCGCGACCACCAGCCTGACGCTGGGCAGCGGCGGCGACATCTATGTCGACAATCCCGCCAAGACGCTGACCTACCTGGCGATCAACAACTGGCACGCCGACCCCGCCCGCCGCAACACGCTGCAGGTGGCCGCGCCGTTCCTGAATTTCGACGTCAACGACGACCTGGGCAACGCCTACGAGCTCAAGCAGGTCTACAGCTCGCTGCTGAACCAGTTCTCGTTCACCGGCGACCAGAGCCTGAAGCTGGGCAATATCCGCGCCGGCAGCAACATCACGCTGACCTCCACCCAGGGCAGCATCCTGGATGACGGCATCGCCGACACGCGCGTCACCGCCAACAACGTCAGCCTGACGGCCGCCCAGGACATCGGCACCAGCGCCAATTACGTCGCGATCAACGCGCCGGGCCTGACGCTAGACACCCGTGGCAACCTCTATGCCACCGACATCGCGGACCTCAACTCGCTGACGGTATACGCGCGCCACAAGGCCGCGGACGACCGCTACACGCTGGACGTGCGCGCGCCGTCGCTGCTGTTCAACATCACCGACGACGTCGGCGGCCACACGATCCGTGAAGTGCGCGACAGCAACTGGATCAACTTCAGCTTCAACAGCGACCGCGACATCACGGTCGGCAGCATCGACGCCGGCTACAGCGGCAGCATCACGCTGAACGCCGCGGGCGACCTGCGCGACGACGGCAACAAGCAGACCCGCCTGCTGGCCAACTCGGTCAGCCTGATCGCCGGCAAGGCTGTCGGCGCGACCGGCACGGGCTATCTGGACGTGCTGGCCGGCTACCTGAGCGGCACGGCGAGCAATGGCGGCTTCTATGTGCAGCTGCCCAATCCGACCGGCGCCAACAATTACACCGGCATCGTCACGCTGAACAACATCACCGCCAGCGACGCCGTGCAGATCGACGTGCGCCAGGGCGACGCGCTGCTGGCCAACACGGTGCGCAGCAACAACGGCAGCGTGACGCTGAACGTGGCCAACGGCTCGCTGTTCGGCAACGGCAGCGGCAGCGTCTATGCGGGCGGCAACGACATCACGCTGTCGGCCGCGGGCGCGATCGGCGGCATGTACAACGGCGCCGTGCGCTACGTGGGCGTCGGCGCCGCGGGCCAGGCCAACGTGCAGGCCACCGCCGGCACCGACATCTATCTGAACGGCACCACCGGCAACATCAAGCTGACGCGCCTGGAGGCCGGCACCGGCCAGATCGGCTACACCCAGTCTTCCGGCAACACCACCCTCGGCAGCCTGCGCGCCGGCGGCGCGGCCACGCTGGCCAATACCGGCGGCTCGCTGCTGGACGACGGCGATGCCGCCACCCTGATCCGCGCCAGCAACATCGCCCTGACGGCGAGCGGCGCGATCGGCGCGGCCGGCGCGGCATTGACGCTGCAGGCGCCCGACGTCAGCCTGACCAGCGGCGGCAACATCGCCGTGGACAGCCTGACTGGCCTGACTCGGCTGAACGTCACGCGCAATGGCTCGGCCAATGGCGTGTACAGCATCACCGCGCCCAACCTGACGGCCTTCACCGTCACCGACGACGGCCTCGGCATCCACCTGGCGGACATCGCCAGCTCGACCAATCTGGACTTCGGCTTCACCGCCAACAACAAGAATCTGCTGGTCGGCAACATCGACGCGGGCGCCAACGGCAAGGTCAGCCTGGTGTCGGGCCTGAACATCGCCAACGACAATCCGGCCAGCCCCGGCGCCATCCGCGCCGCGACCGTCGCGCTGACGGCCGGCTCGAACGGCTCCATCGGCACGTCCGCCACGGGCGGCGCGCTGGCGCTGACCGGCGCCTCGGCGCTCAGCCTGACGGCCGGCAACAACATGTACGTCGGCAGCGACACCGTGCTGCGCAGCCTGGCCATCAACAGCCTGAAGAACGCGGGCAGCGCCAGCACCTTCGCCATCACCGGCGGCGCCGGCCAGGTCATCACCATCAGCGACGACGGCACCACACAGTACCTGCAACAGGTCACGGGCGGCCTGACCGACTTCAGCTTCAGCGGCCGCAAGAACATCCAGGTCGGCACCCTCACGGCCAGCAACACGATCAGCCTGACGACCACCGGCGGCGGCGTCAATTCCAGCATCACCAGCGACGGCACCGCCGGCCGCATCACGGCCGGCAGCGTCACGCTGTCCGCCACCGGCTCGGACAGCTACACCGCGCGCGACGCCAATACCGGCGCCATCGGCACCAGCGGCCGCGCCCTGCGCCTGAGCACCAGCAACCTGGCCATCACCAACAACGGCGACATCAACCTGAACAACGGCGGGCTGGCGCTGAACAGCCTGAACCTGTACCTGTCGCGCCGCGACGCCGGCAGCGTCAACTTCGACACCAACAGCTACGCCTTCGGCGGCCTGGGCAGCCAGGTAATGAGCATCTCCGGCGGCACGAACCTGGCGATCGGCGCCAACATGAGCGGCGCCGCGCTGACGGTCAATACCGACACCGCCATCACGCTGAACACCATCAACACCGGCAGCGGTTCGGTGTCGCTGACGTCGCGCTACGCCAACAGCGACCTGGCCCCGACCATCGGCGGCTCGGGCATGGTCACCGCCAACAACGTCAGCCTGAGCGCGCTAGGCACCAACGGCAGCGTATCGGCCCAGACCAACACCGCCAACCTGGCGGTCGCCTCGGCCGGCAATGTATCCATCGCCAACAGCAAGCAGTTCGATTCGCTGTCGCTGACCGCCAACCACAGCAGCAGCAGCGGCTCGGTCAACAACACGTACAACATCAGCGCTACCGGCATGACGGCGTTCTCGTTGAGCGACTCGACCGGCACCGCGGGCCTGACGCTCAACAACATCACCAACAGCGGCAACCTGGCGCTGTCGATCTCGTCGGACCGCTCGCTGACCGTCAACAACGTCACCACCGCCGCCGGCGGCTCGGTGACGCTGGCCAGCAATGGCACCATCTACGGCAACAGCTCCAGCGCCAGCCTGCCCAACATCACCACCAGCGCGCTGACCCTGAACGCCGGTTCGGTCACGGGCACCTACGCCACCAACCAGCCGCTGTTCGTCAGCGTCGATTCGCTCTCGTCCAACATCCGCGGCAGCCTGTGGCTGTCGAACAACAAGAGCCTGACGCTGCGGGACAACAGCGCCACCAGCTCGGCCCAGGTCAACGTGACCAACGGCTCGATCACCCAGGGCGCCGGCCGCTTCGTCACGCCGGTGCTGACGCTCACGGCCACCCAGTCGATCGGCGTCGCCGGCAACGAGATCCTGACCGACACCCGCCAGCTGACCACGCAGTCGGGCCGCAACCTGTACCTCGACAACGCCAGCGACCTGTTCTCGCTGAACATCACCGCCAACCACGCCAACAGCGCCCTGGACAACGTGCTGCAGGTGGCGGCCAAGGGCCTGACGTTCAACGTCACGGACGCCGGCTCCTATGTCATGACCCAGGTCAGCGACCTGACCGGCCTGAACTTCTCGTTCAACGGCGACCGCACGCTGTACGTCGGCAACGTCGACGTCGGCCCGGCCAACACCGTGAGCCTGGGCGCCTATGGCTCGGGCGCCCACATCCTGAACCTGACGCCGACCTCGCACATCACCGGCGACGTGGTCACGCTGGGCACGAGCGGCCAGATCGGCGTGGCGTCGGGCGACAATTCGGGCTCGATCCACACCACCACCGGCGAGCTCTACCTGACGGCCGGCAGCCACGTCTACCTGGACAACGACCGCGACCTGGCCAGCCTGTCGCTGTACGCCAGCGGCTCGTCGGCGGCCACCTACCAGATCCTGTCGAACGAACTGCTGTTCGATGTGGCCCATGACGGCAGCCGCCTGCAGGTCAACGAGGTGCGCGACAACACCGGGCTGAACCTGATGCTGTCGAGCAACGTCGGCCAGGACATCGGCATCATCGACACCACGCAGAACGGCACGGTGCGCCTGTCCAGCAACAACAGCATCCTGGGCAGCGCCGACGACAGCCAGCGCGTCACCGCGGCGTCGGTGCAGATCACCACCCAGGGCTCGGGCGCCATCGGCGCCGTGGGCCGCGAGATCAACCTGTCGGCGCCGCTGGTGAACATCCAGAACGTCGGCGACGTGTACATCGACTCCAACCGCCACATCGACGCGCTGACGCTGTATTCCACCGGCAACGGCGCGCGCAGCTACAGCATCAACTCGCCCACGCGCGACGGCGGCAGCATCGTGTTCCAGGCCGCGGACGGCGGCAGCGGCAGCAGCGCCGGCCTGGTCCTGACCAAGGTCGAGGACAAGGGCGGCCTGAACCTGAGCGTGACCAGCGACCGCACCATCACCGTCGGCGCGATCAACGTCGGCTACGACAGCGTGGTGCTGAACTCGCGCGGCGGCTCGCTGCTGGGCGACGGCGACGCCAACACCAAGATCGACGCGGCCGGCCTGACCCTGACGGCGGCCAACGCCATCGGCGCGGCCGGCGCCGGCAACGCCATCGACACCCGCGTCAGCACGCTGAGCGGCCGAGCCGACAACGGCGGCGCCTTCATCACGGTGGAGGGCAACACCAGCCTGCCGAGCCTGACCTCGACCGGCGCCAGCTCGGTCAGCAACACCACCGGCGACATCGAGCTGGGCACGGTCAACACCAACGGCAACACCTTCACGGTCAACAACACCGGCGGTTCGATCCTCAGCGGCACGATCAACAACGCCACCAGCGTCAACCTGACGGCCAACGGCTCGATCGGCAACAAGAGCGCCATCCGCACCAATGCCCTGAACGGCGGCACCACCACCGTCACCCTCAGCGCCACCAAGACCGACCGCGCCGATGGCAGCATCGCGCTGACCGAGACCTACGGCCTGCAGGCGACCTCGGTCACCGCGCCGGGCGACATCACCCTGACCGCCGACACCGGCAACAACGGCCGCAACCTCACCGTGGGCACCGTCACGTCCACCGACGGCGCGGTCACGCTGTCGACCGCGCGCGGCAGCATCATCGGCATCGACAACAGCAACCTGGTCACCGGCAAGAGCGTCAGCCTGACGGCCAACTACGGCACGGCCTCGAAGATCGGCACGTCCAACGCGGCTCGCCTGCGTCTGAACACCGAGAAGCTGACGATGGCCACGCCCGGCAGCATCTACGTCGACAACCTGGCCGACCTGTCCGACCTGACCATCATCCGCAACAACGCGCAGGGCTCGAACCTGGGCAGCGCCGGCTTCCTGACCATCGACGCCAAGAACCTGACGTTCAGCGGCGGCGACAGCAGCAATGCCACCGCGCTGACCATCGTGCGCGACACGACCGGCCTGAACTTCACCTACCAGGCCATCGGCGCGATCAACGTACACGACATCGACGTCACCCAGAACGGTTCGGTCAACCTGTCGACCAACCCGTACTACACCACGGGCGGCTCGATCCAGGGCATGAACGCGTCCTCGAAGATCGTCGCTGGCGACCTGACGCTGTCCACCGCCACGGGCAACACGCCCAACACCATCGGCTCTGCCGGCCTGGCCCTGAACACCCAGGTCAAGAACATCGCCGCCACCGCCTCGGGCGGCATCTGGCTCAAGCAGAACGGCTCGATCAACCTGGGCAACCTGCGCGCCGGCGGCGACCTGTCGGTCACCACCACCACCGGCGACATCCTGGTCGGCACCGTCAGCTACGGCACCGGCAACGCCCTGACCTTGAACGCCCAGACCGGCAGCATCCTGTACGGCGGCGGCACGCTCTCGGGCGCGGGCACCGGCGCCATCACGCTGACGGCGCAGAACGGCATCGGCACGCGCGACGCGGCGATCAAGATCGCCGCGCCGAACAGCCCGGTGTCGGCCACCGTCACCGGCGACGGCTCGCTCTACCTGGACAGCAGCGGCAACCTGCTGGGCGGCCTGACGACCTCGGTCGCCAACGGCGAGACCCGCATCACCGGCAACGGCAGCCTGGCGCTGACCAGCGTCACGTCGGGCACCGACGCGGCCGGCAACGACATCTCGGTCAAGACCACCTCCGGCAACATCACGGTCAAGAACGTGCAGGCCGGCGCCAACCACGGCCAGGTCACGCTCAACGCCGAGAACGGCTCGATCCTGGCCGACGCCGCCGGCGCCACCGTCAAGGCCTACGGCGTCGCCCTGAACGGCGCCAACGCCGTCGGCGCCGTCAACGGCCGCATCAACGCCACCGGCCAGCGCGTCGAAGTCACCACCAACGGCGGCATGTACCTGGCGGCGGACAACAATTCCGTCTACTCGTACCTGTCGGGCAACACCATCGACATCGCGGCCGCCGGCAATCTGCAGATCGCCAACGCCATCGCCAGCAACGGCACCATCAAGATCGTCGGCAACGGCAACAACAGCCAGCTGGTCGCGGGCAACATCGACGCCGGTGCCGGCACCGTCAACATCGACTTCAGCAAGACCGGCAGCACCATCGTCGACGACCGCGAGGAATCCACCCGCATCATCGGCAACACCGTCACGCTCAAGGCCGGCGCGGGCATGGGCGGCGCGGCGGGCTCGCCCGACAACCTGCAGACGACCGCCGCCAACATCATCGCCGAAGTCACCGGCAGCGGCTCGCTCTACCTGAACGACAACCGCGCGGCCGGCACCACGCTGGCCTCGGTCATCACCCAGGACGGCGCCATCGGCATCACCACCGCCGGCCCGACCCTGGTCACCAGCGCGGTCAGCAAGACCAGCTCGGCCAACAACGGCATCTCGATCGCCACCACCAGCGGCGACCTGTCGATCAACACGATCGACGCCAAACAGGCCGGCGACGTCACGCTGCAGGCGGCCGGTTCGATCAAGGGCGCGCTGGTGGGCAACCTGATCACGGGCAACAGCCTGACCGCCATCGCCGGCGGCAGCATTGGCTCGGCCGCCTACCTGGCCAACGGCACCGGCGGCATCGCGCTGCGCACCAACCTCGGCGCGCTGGGCAATCTGTCGACCGCCGCCGACGGCGCCGTCATCGTGCTCAACAACGTCGGCACGCGGGCGCTCACCGCCAACAGCGGCAACATCCAGCAGGCCGGCGCCAACAGCTCCGTCTACCTGACCAGCGCCGGCGACCTGGACGCCAGCGGCGGCATGTCGAATACCGCCGACAACCTGCTGCTGTCCTCGGGCGGCACGCTCAAGCTGGCCGCCGCCGGCGTGCAGGCCAACGGCACCGTCACGCTCAAGGGCACGCAAGACGTGGTCGCGGCCGGCGCCGCGCCGCGCACGATCAACGTCAAGGGCACCACGGTCAGCTTCAGCAGCGGCGCCGCGGGCGGCAACACCAATCTGGTGACCGAAGCCAGCTCCGTCGCGGCCAGCCTGACCGGCACCACCACGCCGGCCAACCTGACGCTGACCAACACCGGCGCGCTCGACGCGTCGCTGAGCACCGCCAACGGCGACATCAACGCCACGGCCACCGGCACGCTGATCGCCGCGGCCACGGCCGCCGGCAGCAACCGCACCATCACGCTGACCTCGCAGCACGGCAACGTCGAGATCGACACCGTCAACGCCGGCGCCGCCAACGGCACCGTGGTCCTGAGCGCCGCCGAAGGCTCGCTGCTGGGCCTGGGCAACAGCCTGATCGCCAACAGCCTGGACCTGACCAGCAAGACCGGCATTGGCACCTCTGCCGACCACGTCACCACGACGGCCCGCAACCTCAAGGCCAACGTCCTGGGCAGCGGCGACATCTACGTGGACGGCAGCGGCCCGCTGACGCTGGGCCGCGTGGCCACGGCCGACGGCAACATCGGCATCAGCGCCACCGGCAATCTGGTCAGCGCGGTCGGCCTGTCGGCCGGCAACAGCGGCGATGTCACGCTGGCCTCCAGCGCCGGCAACGTCACCGTCAGCCACGACATCGCCAGCACCGACGTGCATGACCTGTCCGTGAGCGGCGCGGCCATCGCCATGGCCGCCGCCAACACCAGCGGCAGCCAGGCCTACACCGGCAACGTCACCCTGAACGGCGACCTGACCGGCAGCGCCATCGGCATCACCGGCAGCGCCACGCTGGCCGGCGCCAAGCGCACCCTGACGGCCAACGGCGCCAACGGCGGCGTCGCCCTCTCAGGCACGCTGAACGGCGGCGCGCAGCAGGCGGTGATCGTCGCCAGCGACGGCGACGTCACGCTGGGCGGCAATGCCTCCAACCTGGCCAGCCTGACCATCACCGGCAACAACATCGACCTGCGTCAGGTCACCAGCACCGGCGCCCAGCAGTACAACGGCGCCACCACGCTGCGCGGCGCCTACACGACCACCAACGGCGCCTTCGGCGTCGACGGCGCGACCACGCTGGCCAGCGCCGTCAGCGTGTCCACCGGCAGCGGCGCGGTCGCCTTCACGGGCGGCGTGTCGGGCGCCAACGCGCTGACCGTCACCAGCAGCGGCACCACCACCTATGGCGGCGCGGTCGACATCGCCTCGCTCAACCAGGCGGGCACCGGCGGCACGGCCATCAACGGCGGCAGCGTCACCACCAGCGGCGCGCAGACCTACACCGGCCACGTGGAGCTGGGCGACGATGCGGTGCTGACCGGCGCCACCGTCACCCTGGCCAACGGCGTCGACGGCGCCCATGCGCTGGAGATCGACGGCGCGGCCGCGCTGACCGGCGCCATTGGCGCCACCACCAAGCTGGCCAGCCTGACCCTGGACGGCAGCGCCACGCTCAACGCCGGCACCATCGCCACCACCGGCAACCAGCGCTACAAGGGCGCCGTCACGCTGGGCCGCGACCACACGCTGAGCACCACCTCGGGCAACGTGGCGTTCGACAGCACGCTGAACGGCTCGCGCGACCTGCACGTGGCCTCGACGGCCGGCGGCAACGTCAGCTTCGACGCCGTGGGCGGCGCCACGCAACGCCTGGGCAACCTGACCATCGACACCGCCGGCACGACCGCGTTCAACGGCTCGGTCTATGCCGCGTCGCTGCAGACCGACGACCCGGGCGCCGTGACGATCAAGGGCGAACGCATCGACACCACCGGCGTCCTGCGCTTCGGCGAACTGGTCACCCTGGCCAGCAACGTCACGCTCAAGGGCGGCAGCATCACCCTGGCCCAGGGCGCGAACGCGACCGACGAACAGCAGGGCCTGACCCTGCAGGGCCCGGCCGTGATCGGCGGCCCGGTCGGCGCCGGCGCCAATGGCCGCCTGGCCTACCTGACCGTCGAGAACGACGTGGAACTGGGCGGCGGCCCGATCAAGACGGTGGGCGAGCAGTCCTACCAGGGCAAGGTCTGGCTGACCGACGCCACGCAGATGAGCACCAGCAATGCCAAGGTGACCTTCAGCGACACCGTCGCCAGCCGCGGCGCCACCGCGAACGGCCTGACGGTCAGCAGCGGCAGCGGCGACGTGCGCTTCACCCAGCAGGTCGGCGACGCCACCACCGGCCGCCTGGGCGCGCTGGCCATCAACAGCAACGGCGCCACCACCTTCGACAAGGCGGTGTACGCCGCGTCGGTCAACACCGACGTCGGCGGCACCGTGGCCATCAACGGCGGCCTGGTCGACACCACCGGCACGCAGTCCTACGGCGAACGCGCCGTGTTCAGCACCGACACCGTGCTCAAGGGCAGCACCGTCAGCCTGCTGGGCGGCGGCGACGGCGGGCATGACCTGACCATCGACGGCGACGCCGTGCTCAAGGGACCGCTGGGCGCCAACGACCCGCTGGCCAACCTGACGGTCAAGGGCAACGCCACGCTGGGCGCGGGCACCATCACCACCGTGGGCGAACAGTCGTACCAGGGCAACGTCACGCTCGGCGGCAACGTCACCGTGACCAGCCGCCAGGGCGACATCGGCTTTGACCGCGCGGTCGATGGCGGCGGCGGCCTGACGGTCGTCGCCAGCCAGGGCGACGTGACGTTCTCCGGCCCGGTCGGCCAGGGTACGCGCCTGGGCGACCTGAAGGTCAGCGCCGCCGGCGACATCGTGCTGGACGGCCCCGTCCGCGCCGCCTCGGTGCAGACCGGCGGCAACGGCGACGTGCTGATCAACGGCGGCTCGATCGACACCACCGGCGCGCAGCAGTATGGCCAGCACGTCATCCTGAGCGGCGTGGACACCACCCTGACCGGCGCCAACGTGCAGCTCAAGGCCGGCGTCGACGGCACCCAGCCGGGCCAGCAAGGCCTGGTCATCGTCGGCAACGCCGATATCCAGGGCGACGTCGGCGCCACCACGCCGCTGCGCACCGTGGCCGTCACCGGCGCCACCACCCTGAGCGGGGGCAAGACGCACACCACGGGCGACCAGGTCTACAACGGCGCCGTGACCCTGAAGGGCGACCGCGACCTGACCAGCGACACCGGCTCGGTGATCCTGGGCAGCAAGCTGGACGGCGGCAACGGCAACAACCTGAACGTCAACGCCGCCAAGAACATCCAGGTCGCGGGCGACGCCACCGGCCTGGGTTCGCTGACCCTGCGGGCCGTCGACACCATCGTGTTCAACGGCGACGTCAGCGCCTACCGCGTGCAGCAGCTGGAGGCCAAGACCGCCAGCTACAACGGCGCGGTGCGCGCCTCGGGCCCGGACGGCATCGACATCTCCGGCGGCACCGTGTCGTTTGGCAAGGATGTCACCGCCGACACCGGCGCGATCCGCATCGCCAACACCAGCCCCACCGGCACCACGTCGTTTGGCGGCGGCAGCACGGTCAAGGCCGCCACCGGCTTCACCCAGACCGGCGGCGCCGGCCTCACGCTGCCGGCCCAGCTGCTGGTGACGCAGGGCCCGATCAACCTGGGCGCACCGGCCAAGCTGCAGGGCGGCAACGCGGTCATCCAGACCAACGGCGACATCACCGCCATTGGCCTGACCGGCCCGCAGACGTCCCTGACGCTGGCTTCGGGCTCGGGCGCGCTGCGCATCGGCCTGAACGACGCGGACCCGAGCCACAAGCTGGACGTGGCCGGCCTGACCGTGCCGAACGCCGGCTCGGCCGACATGTGGGGCACGATCGGCGGCAAGACCGGCTCCATGGCCGCCACCACGATCCGCAGCTCGCTGACCGGCGCGCCGTACTACATGAACGGCGCCACCTGGGGCCAGACGGACGTGATCGACCGCCTGGCGGCGGTCACGGCCCCGCGCTCGGTGATCCCCAGCACGCCCACCGCCAACCCGCTGTTCCAGGGCACCGTGCCGTCCAAGGGCTTCGGCCCCGACGTGCTGGGCGCCTTCGCCGATCCGCAGGTGCTGACGGTGGCCTCCGCCTTTTCCTGGCAGCTGCCTTCCGGCGACAATGCCGTGCTGACCGTGCCGAACGGCAATGGCCCGGTGCTGCACACGCCCGCCGGCAACCCGCAGCGCCCCGCCGTCGAAGGCATCCCCCCCGCCGACGACGCGCGCCGCGAACTCGACATTCAATCCCGCACTCTCTGATCCGACATCATGACTACGCAGACTTCGCTTCCCCTGTTCTACGAACAACCCCGTCCGCTCGCCGCCGGCGTGCATGACAACCTGTCGCTGGCCAGCAATACGGGCTTCGGCTACGCCGCCAAGACCAACGCCGTGCCGCTGGTGGCCACCGAGCTGCCGACCGCGTGCCGCCACTTCCCCATCGTCTTCACCGATGGCGAGCAGCCCACGCCGGTCGCGGTGCTGGGCGTGCGCGGCCAGGAAAACCTGTTCGTCGACGCGCAGGGCCAATGGCGCCCCGGCACCTACATCCCGGCCTACGTGCGCCGCTATCCCTTCATCTTCATGGAGAACGAAGACCGCAGCCAGTACACGCTGTGCGTCGACGAGAAGGCCGCCGCGGTGGTCGAGGGCCGTGACAACCCGTTCTTCGACGAGGCCGGCGAGCCGACCGCGCTGGCGCGCAGCGCGCTGGAGTTCTGCCGCGATTACCAGAACCAGCACGCCTACACGCTGGAGTTCGCGCGCGCGCTGGCCGACGCCGACCTGCTGATCGAGAACCGCGCCGACATCACCCTGGCCGACGGCCAGCGCCTGGCCATGTCCGGTTTCAAGGTGATCGACGAAGCCAAGTTCAACAAGCTGCCGGAAGCGGAATTCCTGCGCTGGCGCGCCAACGGCTGGCTGCCGCTGGTCTATTGCCACCTGCTGTCGATCAACACCTGGCCCAG
>NZ_CYTU01000003.1:184234-187258 GCF_001299375.1 Achromobacter sp. 2789STDY5608621
TGATCAGCGTGGCCGGCAGGCACGGATAGTGCACGTGGTGCCCCGCGCCATGGCAGACATGGTGCAAGGTCGGCAGCCCATGCGCCTGGCGCTGGCGCACGACGATCTCGGAATACGCGGTGCTGGGCCAGAAACCGTCGTCCGACGCGCTGACCAGCATGATCGGGCCGGGATAGCGTTCCACCGGAATGCGGGCGCGCTCGAACGCGGCGGCATCGCGGCTGGCGCTGAGAAACGCATGGGTCTGCCGGTACGGCGGATCCGAGGCGTAGGCCGCCTCCCAGTCGGCGCTGGCGTTGTCCTGCCACAGGTGCGGCAAGGGCTCGCCGGCCTTGCGCCAGACCTGCGCGTTGCGTCCGGTGCCCGGCTCGCCGGCGCTGACCACGCCATGCGTGACGGGCGACGGCACGTAGGCCACCACCGCGCTCACCAGGTCGGGATAGTGCGACGCCACCAGCAATGAGGTCTCGCCGCCGCGGCTGATGCCGGACAGCGCCACGAAGCCGTCGCGCGGCTTGAGTTCGGCGCGGGCCCAGCGCAGCGCATGCTCGAAATACTCCAGCGGCATGTCGTTCAGGTACTTGGGCCGGCCGTCGTAGTTGAAGATGGCCAGCGCCAGGCACTGGTAGCCGCGGGCGGCGAACAGCGCGGCCCGCGGCGCGTTGACGCCGCCGGACGAGCCGTTCATGTAGATCACCAGCGGATGCGGGCCGGGCCCGGCGGGCGTGTAGAGCTCGCCCGACAGCGTCATGCCGCCGACCTGCTCGCGCACGGCGCGGTGCGTGACGCCCTCGGCCGCAAAGGTCTGCACCAGCCGCGCCGTGGCCTCGTGCCGGCCGTCGGTGGCGTGCAGGTCGGTCACCAGCGGCTCGGTGCGATCGGGCGGGAACACCACCCGGTCCATCTGCTCGCAGGTCATCGACCACACCAGTCCCATGGCGGACGGCTCGGCATAGCTGCCGGACACCGGGCAATCGCGCGCCAGGTCCAGGCTGCCGTCGTGGCCAGCCATGAACACCGCCTGCGAACGCCACGGCACGCCGCTCATCGACATGCGGGCCGTGACGGTGACGAAGGCGTAGGCGGGAAAGCCGTCGATGCGGATCTCGCGCGGCACGTCGATCAGCGCGGATTCGGGGCTGACGGTGATGCGGGCTTGTTCGGTCATGGCGCGTCCTCAGCCTTTCAGGTCGGTCTTGGGCACGTTGTTGGCGCGGATCACGCCGGCCCACATGGCGGACTCTTCGGCGATGACCCGGTCCAGGTCGGCCGACGAGGTGAACTCCACGGTCACGCCCTGCTCGGCGAACTGCTTGACCAGGCTGGGGTCGCGCGTGCCTTCGCGCACCGCGTTCTCCAGCGTGGCGGCGACCGCCGCCGGCATCGCCGCCGGGCCCGAGATCATCATGCGGGTGTACAGCTCGAAGCCATCGACGCCGGCCTCTTTCATGGTCGGCACGTCGGGCAGGCTCGACAGGCGCTGGTCGGCCGTCACCGCCAGCACCTGCAGCTTGCCGGACTGGATGTTGGCCAGCGCCGAGGTCGGGAAATCAAACGTGCTCTGCACCGTGCCGGCCATCAGGTCCAGCAGCGCCGGGCCGCTACCCTTGTACGGCACGTCCTGGAACTGGGTGCCGGTCCTGGACTGGAAGTGCAGCAGCGCCAGGTGGTTGATGACGCCGCGCCCGGCATGGGCGCAGGTGATGTCGCCGGGCTTCTTTTTCGCCAGCGCGATGAACTCCTGCACGTTCTTGACGCCCAGCGCCGGATGCACGATCAGCAGCATCGGCGACTTGCCCATCGAGCCGAGCTGCTTGAAGTCCGAGGCCTGGTACGGCAGGTTGTTGTAGAGCAAGGGGTTGAGGATCATGCCGTTGGTGCCGGCAAAGCCCAGCGTATAGCCGTCGGGCTCGGCCCGAGCCACCGCCACGGTGGCGATGATGGCCTGGCCGCCCGGCCGGTTCTCGACCACCACGTTGCCCTTGAGGATCTTGCCCATGCGCTCGGCCAGCGCGCGGGCGGCGATGTCGGTCAGGCCGCCGGGCGCGAAGCCGACCAGCAGGCGCACGGGGCGGGTGGGGAAATTGGCCTGGGCCTGGGCAAGCGCCAGGCGAGGCAGCAACGGCAGCGCGGCAAGCGCGCCCAGGGCGTGGCGACGGGTGAACGGCATAAGGCTCTCTCCAGACAGGCGCGCACGACGACCGCGCGACAGGCGGCCGCGCGAGCCATGCGATGAACAAGGGGGAAGGAAGCACAGGCCGCCCGCCGAACGGCGGGGGGTCTCAATGACGGTATCTTGTATGCAATATGGCGCGGGGGCTATCTAGGGATATCCCGGTGCGCGCCGGATGCCGTCAGAATTGCCAGCGCATTTCAATGCGGCCCGTATGGTCGCGGGCGGCGCTGGCGTACTGGCCCGCATAGGCCAGGCCGAGGGTGGCGCCGCGGCCGACGGCCAGGTCGGCCCCCACCTCCACCAGGGCGGCGTCGCGACTGATCGGCGCGCCGGTGACGGTGAAGGCCTGGCCAGCGTCGAAGGCCACGCGCGAGACCGGCGTCAGGTCGCCGAACGCATGGCGCCAGCCCAGGCCGGCCGACACCGAGCCGGCCAGCGTGCCCAGCGCCACGGTCTGCCTGCCCCGCAGGCCGAGCGTGGTCGTGGTGGTGTCGTTGCGGCTCGCGGCGCCCGACAGGGCCGCACTGCCGCCCGACTCGCTGAAACCGCGCACGCGCTGCCCGGCCCAGGCGACGCCGGCATAAGGTTCCAGCGTCAGGCCATCGGCGACGCCCAGGGCGTAACCCAGCTCGCTGAAGACCTGGGTGGTGTTGCCGCCGTAGTCCGCCGTCAGCGTCTGGTCCAGGCCCCCCGCGCCGATCTGGCGCCGGGTGTGGATGTCGTGCCAGGAATAGGCGGCGCCGGCCATCAGGTTGAGCTTGCCCGCGCCGACCGCGAAGGCCTTGCCGCCATACACGATCGCGCTGTAGCTGGAGATATCGGCGCGCGACGCCAGGTCGTCCACCGAC
>NZ_CYTU01000003.1:187535-188688 GCF_001299375.1 Achromobacter sp. 2789STDY5608621
GGTTGCCGCGCAGCTGGTCCAGCGGCGTGTTGCGCACGGCGCTGGACAGATTGTTCAGGCCGGCCGCCACCGTGGCATGCGCCTCGCCCGACAGGCCCGAGAAGAAGCCTTGCGGCGCGCCGGCCGGCAGCGAAATGGCCGCGCCGTACACGCTGTGCGAGGCGGGCATCGATTCGACCGCGTTGGCCGCGGCGCGGGCATTGCGTCCCGACACCAGGTCGGCGAAGCGCAGCGGCGTGCCGCCCGTGCCCGGATCCACCGGCGTGACGGGGTCGACCGGGTCGACGGGGTCCACCGGCGGGACCCGCGCGCGCGTCAACGTCAGCGTCACCTGCTTGTCGTCGGCCGAGTAGGTAAGCGTCGGGGTCAGGTAGGCCAGGTCGGAAGTCACCCCGGCAAAGCGCGAGCCGACGAAGGTGCCGCTGGCGCTCAGCACGACCTGGCTGAAGTGTTCGCTGTACGCGCCGGGTTGCGCGGTCACCTCGACCGTGGCGCCGCCCAGCGCCGCCCGGCCGGTGACGTCGAGCCGGTCGAACGCGGCGGGCGTGGCGCGCACGGTGTAGATGCCGCCCGCGCCGAACGTCACATTGCCGGTGACCGCAACGGCGGCGGTCGCCCCGCCCGCCAGTTTGAGCCGATTGCCGCCCGCCGGGCTGAGCAGCACATCGCCAAGCGTGGTCGACCCCTGCGCCAGCGCCAGGGTATTGCCAGCGCCCGACAGCCAGATCGCCGTGCCGCGCGCATTGCGCGAGTCGAGGCCGGCGATGATCGTGCCCTGCTGAGTGACGATGGTGCCGTTGCCGGACACCCGCACGCCGACGCCGCCCAGGCCAAAATCGTACGCGCCGCTGGCCCCGGCGTTGCCGCCACGGATTTCACCAATGTTGAGCAGGCGCTGGTTGTCGGCAGCCAGGGCCACGCCCACGCCGCCGTCGCCGCCGCGGCCGATCCGGGGGACCGAGCTGCCGCCCTCGAGGCTGGTCACCTGGCCCCCGCCGCCCCCGCCGCCGCCCCATATCTGCCCGCTGTTCACCAGCACCGCGCCCGCGCCCTCGGCGACCACGCCCGCGCCGCCCTGGCCGCCGGCGACGCTGGACAGCGTCAGGGGCGGATTGACCCAGCCGCCCCAGTCGATCACTCCCCCGCCCCCGCC
>NZ_CYTU01000003.1:188787-208071 GCF_001299375.1 Achromobacter sp. 2789STDY5608621
CCCGCCGCGGCGGGATGCGGGTCGGACCACACGATCAGCAGCCCCCCGCCGCCCCCGCCCCCGCCGATCATGGAGGCAGAGGAATTCAAGGAGACAGAGGGCGCTTCATTGCCCGGCAGCCCCGCGCCGCCGGAAGCCGGCACATCGCTACCGTCGCTGCCCCCGCCGCCGCCGCTCCCGCCTGGCCCGAGCCCATTCTGCCCCGGCTGGCCGATCGCCTGGCCGCCATTGCCGTTGCCTGCCGGCCCGCCAAAGGCGCCGCCGCCGGGTATCCCCACCGCGCCCGCGCCGCCCGAGCCCGCGGCGAAAGCGGCAGGCGCGCCGTGCAGCATGACACCGGCAAGGACCAGCATCAGTGGCAAGGGACGGCAACGATATTTCTTCATGGGGAACTCCTGACAGCCCGAAAACGCCATTCAGTAACCCCAGGACGGGAAAGGTTCCATCGCAACCCCTAGCGCAAGGGGTCGAGGATCATGCCCATGCGCGCGGGCGGCGCTGTCGGTCAGGCCGCCGCGCGCGCCTGCGCCAGCCGCCATAGCTGTTCGGCCACCGCGGCCATGTCGGTCGGCTGGCGGTACAGGCAGATCTCCACCGGGATATCCCATTCGGCGCCGCCCGCGCGCACCAGCCTGCCCTGCGCCAGATCGTCCTGCACCAGCATGCCGGGCAGCCAGGCGACGCCGCGGCCCTGCACCGCCATGGTCCGCAGCAGCGTGGCGTGCGGCCCGACGAAATTGGCGCGGATGCGTTCCTCGCCCAGATCCTTCTTGCGCAGTTGGCTGGCCACGATGCGCCCCAGGCCCGAGGCCGGCCCATAGGCCAGGAAGTCCACGGCGGCGTCGCCCGCCAGGCGGTGCGCCGGCTCGCCATCACGGCCGGACGCGGCCGGTGCGCTGACCGGCACCAGCGTGTCCGAGCCCAGCCGCACCATGGGATAGGCGGTTTCATCCAGGCGGCTGGCCACGCCCGGATGCCGGTGGCACAGCAGGAACTGCACGCGGCGCTGCGCCATCAGGTCTTCGCAGGCCTGGAAGCTGTCGGACATCATCTGGATCGCGCCGACTTCCATGTCCGCTTCCAGGCCGGCCAGCCATTTCGGAAAGAAGGTCAGCGACAGCAGATGGGTCGCCGCGAAGCGCAGGCTGGCGGCATCCTGCGCGTGGGCCGCGACCGCCTTGATGCGCGCCGCCTCCAGGTCGGCCAGCACCTGCTTGAGCAGCGGCAGGAAGCGGCGGCCGGCGGCGGTCAGCTCGGTGGGGTGCGAGCTGCGATCGCACAGATCGGCGCCCACCCATTCCTCCAGCGCGCGGATGTGGCGGCTGAACGCGGGCTGCGCGATGGCGCGCGCTTCCGCCGCGCGCGAGAAACTTCCGGTGTCGGCCAGCGCGAGGAAATCCTCCAGCCAATTCATGTCCAGAGGTCGGTTTCCAGGTCCCATGATTGTTTGCAGCGCAGCATAGATAATTCTATGCAATTCGAGTATTGGACGGCCCAAAGGGGATGCCGCAATCATAGCGGCCATTCCCCCACCCACAGGACCTGGAAAACACCCATGCCTTCCATCCCGAATTACCGTGGCATCATCCCCGCGATCGCCTGCCCGTTCACCGCCGACCGCCGCATCGACGAGCCCGCGCTGCGCCGCCTGGCCAGCTGGCTGGCGGGCCACGACGGCGTGGTCGCCGTCATGACCAACGGCCACACCGGCGAGGTGTTTTCGCTGACGCCCGCCGAACGCGCGCAGGTCACCCGCATCGTGGCCGACGAGCTGCGCGGCAGGCTGCCCGTGATTTCCTCGATCGTGTGCGAAGGCATCGCCGAGGCCGCCGAACACGCCCGCGCCGCGCGCGCCGCCGGCGCCGCCGCGCTGGATGTGATGCCGCCCCACCACTGGTTGCGTTTCGGCTTCACGCCCGGCCACGCGCTGGAATACTTCCAGGCCATCCACGAGGCCGCGCCCGATCTCGACCTGGTCTGCCACGTCTATCCGGCGTGGACGCGCGCGTCCTATTCGTCGAGCCTGCTGGCCGACCTGGCGCGGCTGCCTTACGTGCAGGCCTTCAAGGTCGGCCAGCGCGACATGAACAAGTATGCCCGCGACATCCAGGCGCTACGCGACGCCGATGCCTCCAAGGCCATTCTCACCTGCCACGACGAATACCTGCTGGCCTCGATGGTGCAGGACGTGGACGGCGCGCTGGTCGGCTTCGCCACCTTCATCCCGCAGCTCATCATCGACCTGTGGGAGGCGGTGAAGGCCGGCGATCTGAAGCGCGCGCAGGCGGTGCAGGCGCTGATCACCCCGCTCAAGGACGCGGTGTATGGCGCCGGCGAGCCCACTGGCGAAGCACATGCCCGCATGAAGGCCGGCATGTACCTGGCCGGCGTGCTGGAGAGCGCCACGGTGCGTCCGCCCACCGAGGCCCCCGGCCCGGTCGAGATGGACGCGCTGCGCGCCGCGCTGGCCAAGGCGGAACCGCTGGCGCGCTGAAGCCGCATCGCGCGGCGGCCAAGGGGCGGGACAGCCCCGGCCACGCCGCGACGACATCAAAACCCGAGGAGACACATCATGCGAAAAACCATTCTGTTGCGCGCCGTGCTGGCCCTGTGCACGGCGCTGGGCGGCGGCGCGGCGCAGGCCGAGGCGGCCTATCCCGCACGCCAGGTGCGGTTCGTGATTCCCTTTCCGCCGGGCGGCACGCTGGACATGCTGGGCCGCGACGTGGCCCAGAAACTGAGCGAGCAGACCGGCCAGAGCTTCGTGGTGGAAAACCGTTCGGGCGGCAACGGCATCATCGGCGCCGACGTGGTGGCCCGGTCGCCGGCCGACGGCTACACCCTGCTCTTTAACGCCTCGACCTTCACCACGGCGCCGATGACGATGAAGTCGGTGCCCTTCGACGTCGACAAGAACTTCGTGCCCGTCGCCATGGCCGGCAAGGCGCCGCTGTCGGTCTCGGTCAAGAAGGACCTGCCGGTGTCGGACCTGGCCGGCCTGCTGGCCTACGCCAAGCAGAACCCGGGCCGGCTCACCTTCGCCGTCGGCTCGATCGGATCGGCCGGGCATCTGGCCACCGAACTGCTCAAGCGCCAGGGCGGCCTGGACTACATGGTCATTCCCTACCGCGGCACCTCGCCCGCGCTGCAGGACCTGGTGGGCGGACGCATCGACGGATTCATCGACCCGGTGCTGGGCGCCCTGTCGTACTACAAGGGCGGCATGCTGAAGATCCTCGCCGTCACCTCGGAAGCGCGCCTGCCCAACCTGCCCGACGTGCCCACGGTGGGCGAAGTGCTGCCCGGCTACCAGTACTACAGCTGGTACGGCCTGTGGGCGCCGGCCAGCACCCCCGCGCCGATCGTCGAGAAGCTCAACGCCGAGGTCAACAAGGCCCTGTCCTCGGGCATGGCGGCCAAGTACGAACAGCTGGGCGTGACGATCACGCCGATCACCACGGCCGAGTTCACGCGTTTCCAGAAGGACGACATGGCGCGCTCGCGCAAGATCATCGAAGAGGGGCACATCCATGTCGACTGATCCCACGCCAGGCCACGCCGTCGTCACCGGCGCCACCGGCGGCATCGGCCAGGCGATCGCGCAGCGGCTGCTGGACGGCGGCTGGCGCGTGACCGGGCTGGACCTCGGGCCCGCCGTGGCCCGGCATGCCGCCTACCGGCATGTCGAGGTCGACCTGTGCGACGACGCCGCCACCCGCCAGGCCTCGCAGGCCCTGGACGACGTCACGGCCCTGGTACATGCGGCGGGGCTGTTGCGGGTAGCGCCGCTGGCGCAATCGGACCCCGCCGACGGCGAACGCATGTGGAAGCTGCACGTGGATGCCGCGGTCCGCCTGACCCGGGACCTGGCGCCGTCGATGGTGGCGCGGGGCGCAGGCCGCGTGGTGCTGGTCGGCAGCCGCGTCGCGCAGGGCATGCCCGGCCGCGGCCAATACGCCGCGTCCAAGGCCGCCTTGGTGGCGCTGGCGCGCAGCTGGGGCGCCGAACTGGCGGGCAACGGCGTGACGGTGAACGTGGTGTCCCCCGCCGCGACGCAGACGGGCATGCTGGACGACCCCGCGCGGGCCGCCAGTCCGGCGCGCCTGCCGCCCATCGGCCGGCTGATACAGCCAGCCGAGATCGCGGCCCTGGTGGCGTTCCTGCTGTCGGCCGAGGCGGCCGCCATCACCGGCCAGGACATCGCCATCTGCGGTGGAGCATCGTTGCCCCGCTGAACTCACGTTCGCGCGCGGCCGACCGTGCCCGCGCGGTCGCGCCCCGATTCAGCGGTGCCCCGATGCGGCGGCGTCCCGACAGATGCGACAACGGCGGCGACGGCCGTCGCCGCCGGCCGCCTCCGGCATCAGGCGGGCTTGCGCATCAGCCGCTGCCAGCCTTCCAGGCCCAGCCGCGTCAGCGTGTCGATGTTCTTCTCGTAGATCTCGGCGGCGTCGGGAAAGGACTCGACCGCGCGGTCGATGCTGTCCTCGCGCAGCAGATGCAGGATCGGGTACGGCGAACGGTTGGTGTAGTTCTCGATGTCGTCCGGCTGCGTGTCGGCGAACTGGAACTGCGGGTGGAACGTGGCCACCTGCAGCTCGCCCACCAGGCGCATGCGCTTGAGCAGGCGGTCCGACAAGTCCTCGAAGTCGTTGAACTCGAGGAAATCGTCGAGCGCGTCGGGAATGATCAACAACGTGGTGTCGATCTTTTCCGGATCGGCCTCGGCCAGCAGGGCCAGCTCGTCCTGCAGGTCGGTCAGGACGCCTTCGGCGTCGGTCGCATCGCTGACGGCAAAGCGGATCTGGTCCTTGACCTGAACCGCTTTGGCGAACGGACAGAGATTCAGGCCGATCACGGCCTGGGTGAGCCAATGGCGGGTTTCGGCAACCACGTTGGCGTAGGCGTCGGAAGTGGAAATCATGGCGGGTAATCCTGGCAAAACGCGAGTATAGGCGACCGACCTGGGCTAAAATGGCCGGCAATGGGAATGGAGCTTCCCAAAACCGCCGATCTCGGCTGATGGCTCCTGCTGACCGGGCAACATGCCCGCAGCGGGTGTCGTCCGGACAAACACCCGCCGCGGCGGGTGTCTTGTTTTCGGGCCGCGACCTCGCTGGAGGCCGCCCGCGCTGCCCCACCGCGCGGCCCGTGGGCAAGCCCCGGCTGTTGCTCTCCATCGTTTGATCTGGAGAGACATCTTGAATCTACTGCTGGTATTCGTCGGCGGCGGCCTGGGTTCCGCCGCGCGCTACGGCATGAGCCTGGCCGCGCTGCGGCTGGGCTGGATCGCCTTCCCCTACGCCACCCTGGCCACCAACGTGATCGGCTGCTTCGTCATGGGGCTGATCACCGAACTGCTGGCGCTGAAGTTCTCGGTGTCGCAGCCGACCCGGCTGTTCCTGACCACCGGCATCGTCGGCGGCTTCACCACCTTCTCGACCTTCGCGCTGGAAACGGCGCTGCATGTGGAACAGGGCCGCGCCGGCCTGGCGCTGCTGTACGCCGGCCTGTCGCTCGGCCTGGGGCTGGCGGCGCTGTTCGGCGGGATGGCGCTGGTGCGGACGCTGTGACGGCGGCGGCCGGGGCGCCGTTGACGGCCGCGCTCGCCATTCGCCATCCGTCCGACATTGCCGGAGCCTGTGGCGCCGCGCGACGGGGCCGCGCTAGAGTGGCGCCACGACTACGACGAGAGAAACGGATGGCCATCGCGCTCACCTATTTCGCCAACCGCCTGTCCGACGATGAATTGGTGATGCTGCTGCGGCAACGCGAGAACTTCTACGTCGAGAACATCAGCGCCATGGATATGCTGACACAGCGCATGCAGGCGCTGCTGGCGACGGACGGCTTGCACAGCGTGGTACAGATCGCGCCCCAAAATGCGGCCCCCCTCTCATTCATTCCCAACCCGATCACGGACACCGTCTTCATCCTGAGCGGCCTGTGGGCATTACTGCGGCGGATCGCGCAACGATTCACCCGTCCCCGCTGCGACGTACTCCTGCGAGTGACCTCCGAGACAGCCATGCGCGTCGTGTTCCGCACATCGGCGCGCCCCTCGGCAGCGTCTCCGACGCCATGAAAAAAGCCCGGCCAGGCCGGGCTTTCCTTCATCCGCCACCGCCGATCAGGCCGTCGGCATCGCCGCCATGGTCTGCGCGACCGCGGCGGTCAGCTTCTTGCCGTAGGGCACGTGCAGGAATTCATTCGGGCCGTGGGCGTTGGACTTGGGGCCCAGCACGCCGCAGACCATGAACTGGGCCTTGGGGAAGCCCTTCTGCAGCATGCTCATCAGCGGAATGGTGCCGCCCTGGCCGATGTAGCCGCAGGGCGCGCCATAGTATTGCTGCGAGGCGGCATCCAGCGCCTGGGTCAGCCACGGCGCCGAGGCCGGCGCGTTCCAGCCGGTGGCGGCGCCTTCGTTGGCCTTGAAGAGGACCTTGGCGTTGTAGGGCGCGTCGGCTTCCAGCAGGGCCTTGATCTCTTCGGACGCGGCGACGGCGTCGATCAGCGGCGGCAGGCGCAGCGACAGCTTGAAGGCGGTGCGCGGGCGCAGCACGTTGCCGGCGCTGGACAGCGGCGGCAGGCCTTCGGCGCCGGTCACCGACAGGGTCGGGCGCCAGGTGCGGTTCAGCAGGGCCTGTTCCGGCTCGGTGGTCATGGGCAGCACGAAGCCGCCCTCGGCGCCGCAGCTCCAGGGGAAACGGCGCCACACTTCATCGCCCAGGATGCGGGCGGTGGCGTGCACCTGTTCGATGCGGTCGGCGGGGATTTCGCAGTGCAGGCTCTGCGGCAGCAGGCGGCCGGTGCCGCTGTCTTCCAGGCGGTCCAGCAGGTGGCGCAGGATGCGGAACGACGACGGCACCACGCCGCTGGAGTCGCCCGAGTGCACGCCTTCGTCCAGCACCTGCACTTCCAGCGTGCCCGAGACCATGCCGCGCAGCGAGGTGGTCATCCACAGCTGGTCGTAGTTGCCGGCGCCCGAATCCAGGCACACCACCAGGGCCACGTTGCCCAGGCGGTCGCGCAGCGCGTCGACATAGGGCAGCAGGTCGTAGCTGCCGGATTCTTCACAGGTCTCGACGATGCCGACGCAGCGCGGGCGCGGGATGCCCTGCTTGTCCAGCGCCATGATGGCGGTGAGCGAGGCATACACGGCATAGCCGTCGTCGGCGCCGCCGCGGCCGTAGAGCTTGCCGTCTTCGTACTTCGGGGTCCAGGGGCCGAGGCCGGCGCGCCAGCCCGAGAATTCAGGCTGCTTGTCCAGGTGGCCGTACAGCAGCACGGTGTCGCCGTTGTCGCTGCGGGTGGCGGGCGCGTCGAAGAAGATCACCGGCGTGCGGCCCGGCAGGCGCACCACTTCCAGCTTCAGGCCCGAGACCTTCTGGGCTTCGACCCACTGCGCCGCGTCACGCACCACGCGCTCGATGAACGCGTTCTTTTCCCAGTCGGCATCGAACGCCGGGCTCTTGGCCGGGATGGCGATGTAGTCGGTCAGCGCGGGGATGATCTCGTTGTCCCACTTGTCGTCCACAAAAGCCTGCAGAGCCTTCGGATCGAGGGTAGGAGGAAGTGCGTCGTCGGGGATGCGTGCGTTCATGGCGCGGGATCCTGTGGTCGGATGGCAGAAGAATCCGCCATTTTATGCCTGCCGGGCGCGCTCGGCATCTTTTGTCCCTGTTTCCTGCCCGGCCACCGGAAAACGGTGCCGGCTGGCGCGCCGCCCCGCCCTCCCCCCTAGCGCGCCGCGTAGGCCTCGATCCGGCTCCACACCTGGCGCGCCAGCGGCTTGGCGTTGTCTACCGACTGGTACAGCCGGATCTCCATGTGGATGTCGTTGCGCGCGCTGTCGGCCCGCGCCAGGACGCCGGCGCGCAGGTCGGCTTCGACCAGCGTGTGCGGCAGCCATGCCAGGCCGAAGCCCTGCCGCGCCATGGCATGCAGCGCGTCCGCCAGGTCCGATTCGTACATGGTCTGCAACTGCGCCGGCACGCACAGGCCGCGCAGCCGGTCGCGCAGGATGCGGCCCAGCGACATGCTGTCGGCGTAGGCCAGGAACGGCACGGCCGGATCCGAGGCCAGCTTGGGCACCGCGTGGCGCGGGTGGCGGCTGCCGGGCGCCAGCGGCGCGCTGACGGCCACCAGCTTGTCGGCGCCGACCCGGCGAAAGCGGTAGTTGGGGTTGTCGATCTGCGCGTACAGCGGCTCGTGCGCGTGGCACAGCAGGAAATCGACCTCGCCGTCGGCCAGCATGTCGATGCCAAAGTTGAGCGTGGTGGTGACCACCTTCAGCTGGAACGGCTGCATGCCCTGCTGCACCTTGGCCATCAGCCCCGGCAGCACCGAATGCGCCAGCGTCTTGCCGGAGGCGATGGCGATGCGGCGGGTGCGTTCCAGTTCGGGCTTCTGCAGGCCCTGGCGCGTCTCGCGCAGGATGTCGAGCACATCGATGGCGGCCGCCAGCATGCTGCGCCCGGCCGCGTTCAGGGTCGAGACCTGATGCCCGCGCTCGACCAGCGGCACGCCGGCCCAGTCCTCCAGCGCCTTGATGCGGCGCCCGAAGGCCGGATGCGTGACGTTGCGCGCCTCGGCCGCCTGGAACAGGTTGCGCGCCTTCGACAGGGCCACGAAGTCCTCGAGCCACTTGATATCCATCCCGTCTCCACCTTCTTCTTGTGTCGCTGTGCCGTATCGGCACAAGCCCTGCACATTTTGCACAAACCCCGCGCTTGTTACAACTAGTATTACGGCGTCTTCTGGAGATGCCGATGTCCGACGCCCCCGTCCTGCTGAAATCCCTGCGCAGCCACTTCCTGGGCGGCCGCGAGGTCGCGGCCAGCGGACTGCCGGTGCTGCAGAAGCAGGTGGTGGGCAACGGCGCCGCGCGCGCCATCGACATGAACGGCAGCTACTGCGCCGGCCAGCTCTACGTGCAGGAATACCGCCTGGCCGAGCCGCGCCACCCGCACCCGGTGCTGCTGTGGCATGGCGGCGGCATGACCGGCGCGCAATGGGAGAGCACCCCCGACGGCCGCCAGGGCTGGCTCTGGCGGCTGCTGCAATCCGGCTATGACGTGTTCGTGGCCGACGCGCCCGAGCGCGGCCGCGCCTCATGGGCGATGTATCCGCAGATCTATGACGCGGCGCCCATCTTCCGTTCCAAGGAAGAGGCCTGGCAGCTGTTCCGCATCGGTCCGGCCGACGGCTACGCGCCCGCCGGCCAGCCGCGCCGCGCTTATCCGGCGCAGCAATTTCCCGACGACGCCTTCGACGCCTTCGCCAAGCAGTTCGTGCCACGCTGGCTGGCGCATGACGCCATGGCGCTGGACGCCTACCGACAACTGCTCGATCTGGCCGGCCCCTGCATCGTCATCGGCCACAGCCAGGGCGGCGGCTACGCCACCCAGCTGGCGCGCGAATGTCCCGGCCCGATCCGCGCCGTGGTGGCGCTGGAGCCGACCGGCACGCCCGAGCGCGTCGACGGCCCCCTGCCCCCGCAACTGCTGGTCTGGGGCGACCACTTCGACCACAACGACACCTGGCGGCGCTACCGCGCCCAGACGGACGCCTACTGGGACGCCCTGCGGCGGGCCGGCCGGCGCGCCGACGTGCTGGACCTGCCCGCCGCCGGCATCGCCGGCAATTCCCATTTCTGCATGCTGGACCGCAACAGCGACCGCATCGCCGAACTGATCGTCGACTGGCTCAACGGCCTCGACTAACCTTCGCCTGGAGACACCATGAAACTGACCAAAACCGCAATCGCCGTGGCGTTGCTGAGCGGCGCCTCGCTGATCGCGGGCGCGGCCTCGGCGCAGCAGGCCGACTATCCCAACAAGCCCGTGCGCCTGATCGTGCCGTTCGCCCCCGGCGGCACCGCCGACATCATCGGCCGCGTGTTCGCGGCGCAGCTGGGCACCGAACTGGGCGCCACCGTGGTGGTCGAGAACAAGGCCGGCGCGGGCGGCTCGATCGGCACCCGCTTCGTGGCCGACGCGGCGCCGGACGGCTACATCCTGCTGCTGGCCTCGTCCAGCACCCACGGCACCAACCCGGCGGTCTACAAGAACCTGACCTACGACGCGGTGCAGGACTTCACCGCCATCACCCAGCTGGTGACCGTGCCGGGCGTGCTGAGCGTGACCAAGGACTTCCCCGCCACCGACCTGAACGGCCTGATCGCCAGCACCAAGGCCAACCCGGACAAGTACACCTACGCCTCGTCGGGCGCGGGCGGCCTGGGCAACCTGGCGATGGAACTGCTGAAGTCGATGACCGGCGCCAAGCTCATGCACATCGCCTACCGCGGCGCGGGCCCGGCCTTCACCGACGTCATCAGCGGCCAGGTCTCGATGATCTGGGAGCCGGTGCCGGCCTCGCTGCCGTACATCAAGGGCGGCCAGATCCGTCCCATCGCCATCGCCGCCGACACCCGTTCGCCGGAACTGCCCGACACGCCGACCTTCAAGGAAGCCGGCCTGCCGCGCTATGAAGCCAACGCCTGGAACGGCCTGCTGGCGCCCAAGGGCCTGCCGGCCGACGTGACGCAGAAGCTGCACGACGCCTCGGTCAAGGCGCTCAACAACCCCGAGGTCAAGGCCAAGATGGCCAGCCTGGGCGGCACGGTGGTGGCCGGCACGTCGGAAGCGTTCAAGAACGTGATCGCCAGCGACGTGAAGAAGTGGAAGAACGTGGCCGCCGACGCCAAGATCCAGCTGGATCAGTAAGGCTGTCAGGCCCCAGCGGTCTCGCGCCCGCCCCGCCGCGCTACAGGCGGCCGAGCGGGCGCGGTCCCTGCGCTTACTTGAACCGCGTCAGGTGGATCAGCATCGTCCGATCTGAATTGGCGCGCAGCAAGTCGGTCAGGCCCTGGGCGTAGTCAGGCATGGTCAGGTTCAGGAATGCCGTGCTGCCGCCGCCAACGCGCATTTCGAAATTGGCGGTCGTGTCACCCACCTGCAGGGTGGGAACGCCCACGTCGCCGCCCGTTCGCTGCGGCACGATCGCGGCAATGATCGCATCCCGGCCGACCCTGGCCACCGAGCATTCCGTACTGACCGTCGGATCGAGCAGCAGGCCGCCAAGGCCCTCCTGATCCTGTTGGTCGAGCTTCTTCGGATCGATGATGAGGATCGCGGTGTTGAACATGCGAGCCGACAATATCTGGTCAGAGGGCGCGGTCAGCTCTCCCTGCCGTTCCGCGGCGACCGAAAAGCAGCCCCGGGCGGGATTGTGGGTGAGTGATTGGACCACCCGCTCGAGGCGAGCGGGATCCTCGAGATCCTGCGCCGAAACACGCACCAGGTTGTTGCAGACCACCTGGCTGCTCGACTCGTCGGCACTGACGATGGCGCGCGAGCCCAACGCGCTGCCAGGCTGCAACCCCTCCTCGATACGACTGCTCACCGCGTACGAGGTCGGCACGGGGAACGCCGAGGTGGATGGCGCCACCATGCCGCCCACGGGAATCTGGATATCCCCTTCCGTCCGCATATTGTCCAGGGCCTGCCGGGGATCCCGCACCGGCGGTGGCACGTTCGGCGCCTCGGCCTTCAACTGGCCAATCATTTCCATCAACGCGGCATTGGCCTGGAGCATCATCTGATGACGGTCGGCCATGGCGGAAACGTCGTCGCGCACCTCCTGCAGATGGCTGCGCAGCCGGGTCGCATCCTCGACCGAAGGCGTATGACCATGCCGGACCAGCGCCAAGGCGTCGTGCAGGCGCTCGTTGACGCGATTGAGCTGTTCGCCGTGGACCTGCTCTTCTTCGCTCAACGCTCCCACCAGGGACAGGCATTCGTGGACCAATCGCTGCTGCTGCAGGATTTCGTCGGCGCCCTTGGCGACCGCCTCGCCATTCCTGGCATCGGGCTGGAACGCCGTGGGGTATTGCGCCTCAAGATTGGTCCGGTGTTCCTGCTTCGAGGCGGCGATGCCGTCCAGCAGTTGGGCCAGCCGGGAGTAATTGTTGGCCGTCTTGATATGGTCTTCCTGCAAATCGGTAACTTCATGCTGCAGGTAATTCGCGCCTGACCGCAAGGCCGCAATGTCGTTCATGGAACTCCTCCGCGCATCGTTGTCCACGGGCAGGGAGCTGCCCGCATCCCGGTGAGTAACGAAGCAGCTGGCGAGGTTCCCTCGCCCGGTGCATGGCGGCCAAGCGTCAGGCCGGCGTGAAGTTACCGGGGAACGTGACCGTCAAGCCCACGCCGCGCCCGTTCAGGCCTGGCGCGAACGCCACGACCGCGCCATGGCGCGCGGCGATCTGCGCCACCAGCGACAGGCCGATGCCGCTGCCGCCGGCGTTGGCGCCCGGGGCCCGATAGAAGCGGTCGAACACCCGCGCCCGTTCGCGCGGCGCGATGCCGGGGCCATCGTCGGCGACCCGCAACCAGGCCGCGCCGCCCTCGCCCGGGCCGCAGGCCACGGCGATCTGCCCGCCCTCGGGGGTGTAGCGCAGCGCGTTGTCGAGCAGGTTGCGCACCAGCACCCCCAGCGTGTCCATGTCGCCACGCGCGCCGCAGGCCTGCACGTCCAGCTGGATGCGCTGGCGCTTGCGCGCCGCGGCCGCCTCGCAGTCGCGCACCAGCAGCACCACCAGCGCGTCCAGCGCCACCGGTCCGGGACCGGCGTCGGATTCGCTGGCCGCGTCCATGCGGGCCTGGTCCAGCAATTGCTCGGCCAGGCGCGCGGTGCGCTGCGCCACCGCGCGCAGTTGCAGGGCGGCGTCGGCGGCCGGCGTGTCGGCGATGCGTTGCAGCAGCACTTCGGTCTGGGCGCTGAGCGCCGCCAGCGGCGTGCGCAGTTCGTGCGCGGCGTCGGCCAGGAAGCGGCGCTCGTGGTCCATGGCGGCCTGCAGGCGCAGCAACAGCGCATTGATGGATTGCACGTAGGGATGCAATTCCCCCGGCAGGCGGTCCAGCGGCAGGGGCGCCAGATCGAACGGCGCGCGCCGCAGGATCGCCTCGCCGGCCTGGTTGACCGGCCGGAAGGCCTGGCGCACCACGATCCAGGTGGCCGCCGCCAGCAGCAGGAACAAGGCGGTGACAATGACCAGCCCGCGCTTGAACGCGGCCACCGCCTCGGCCCGCAGCACGCTGTCGGCGCGGGCCAGCTGCACCTGCACCTGGCCGGAGGCGTCGCTGAGCGAATACACGCGCCAGCTCTCGCCATTGATCACGCTGTCGCGGAAACCATCGTCGAAATGCGGATTGAGCGGCTGGGCCGGCGATTCCGGCGAGCGCAGCGCCAGGCGCCGGTCCGCCAGCGACCAGATCTGCACCGAGGCGCGCTCGCCGCGGAAATGGCTGGACGGCGGCAGCTCGAAACGCTCGTCCGGCCGTTCTTCGAGCAGGCTGCGGCGCAGCGACAGGATGGTCTGGTTGGCCGAGTCCACCAGCGCCTGGTCGCGGATGCCGGTGCGGGCCTCGGTCATGGCGTGCTGCTGGCACAGGAACACCGCCGCCCAGGTCAGCAGCAGGGTCAGCAACAACGTGACGGTCAGGCGCTTGCGCAGCGTCTTCATGGCGCGTCCCCCGCGGCGATGCGATAGCCCAGCCCGTGCACGGTGGCGACCAGGTCCTCGCCCAGCTTGCGCCGCAATTGGTGCACGTAGACCGCCACGGTATTGCTTTCGATGGTGCCGCTGCCGCCATAGACCGCGGATTCCAGCTGCTCGCGGCTGACGGTCTGGCCGGCGCGCTCCATCAGCGCCAGCAGGGTGCGGTATTCGCTGGCGCTGAGCACCACCTCGGCGCCCGCGCGGGTCACCACCCGGCGCACCGGGTCCAGCAGCACGTCGCGGCAGCGCAGGACCGACACCACCGAATTGCTGCTGCGGCGCACGACTGCGCGCAGCCGGGCCAGCAGTTCGTCCAGCTGGAACGGCTTGACGATATAGTCGTCGGCGCCCGCATCCAGCCCCTGCACCCGCTCGCTCAGGCGGTCGCGCGCGGTGATGATGAGGACCGGCGTGGCGTCATAGCGCCCGCGCAGATGCTTGAGCACGGCCAGGCCGCTGCCGCCGGGCAGCCCCAGGTCGAGCAGCACGGCGCCATAACCATGGTCGACCAGCGCCAGCCGGGCCTCGGGCACGTCCCGCACCCAGTCCACGCGCATGCCCGCCTGCGCCATGCTGGCGCGCAAGGCGTCGCCCAGCATCGCATCGTCTTCCACCAGCAGAACTTGCAAGAACGCTCCCTGACTCTCCATGGCGCCGCATTGTGCCGCCCTGGATTTAAAGAATTTTTAAAAGCCGGCTCCGACAATGGCGCCTTGTCGCGCTCCGGCCGCCGCCGGGCGCCTGCCCCACGAGAAAGGAAAGTTCCCGCAATGAAGCTGGCTATGTTAGCAACTGGCGCCGCCACGGCCGCCGCCCTGGCCTGCGCCGCCGCCCCGGCCCTGGCCGATCAACCTGGCACCAATTTCATCGGACTGGGCGTCGGCTACGTGCCGGTCTACGAAGGCTCGCGCGAATACCGGGCCCTGCCGGTGCCGCTGATCAACTACCATTCCGGCAACTTCTTCATCTCGCCGCGCGCCGGGCTGCCGGCAGCGGGCCTGCAGACCACGCTGGCGCCCGACTGGAAGGCGGGCGTGTTCGTCGGCATGGGCCTGGGCCGCAAGTCCAGCGACGCCGACCGCACCAAGGGCCTGGACGACATCGATTTCCACGGCACCTACGGCGCCTTCGTCGAATGGGCGCCCGGCCCGTTCTCGCTGGGGGCCGCCTACCGCCAGGCCGCGCGCAGCGGCTACGGCGGCACGCTCGAACTGCGCGCCACCTACGCCGCCTGGCAGGACGGCGCCAACCGCGTCAACGTCGGCGCCAGCACGCAGTGGGCCAGCCACGACGCCATGCAGACCTGGTACGGCGTCACGTCCTCGCAGGCCGCCAGCAGCCGCGCCGGGCTGTCGACCTACTCGCCGTCCTCCGGCTTCAAGTCGGCGGCGCTGTTCACCAGCTGGTCGTACCGCATCAACCCCAGCTGGAGCACCATCACCACGCTGGGCGTGAACACGCTGCTGGGCGACGCGCGCGACAGCCCGCTGACCGAGCGCCGCGCCAACCTGTTCGGCAGCGTCGGCGTGGTCTACGCCTTCTGAGCGGCCCCGGCCGCGCCCTCCCAGGAAACCAGCGCCATGAAACCGCTGCCCAGGATGGAAGTGTTCGCCAAGGTCACCAGCGTCGATGCTTTCGGCCGCGCCGCCGCGGCGCTGGGCATTCCGCTGTCGCCGTTGCCGCGCCAGGCGGCCACGGCGGGCCGCGATGCCGGGCTGCTGCGCGTGGACCTGCCCGACGCCCGCACCCGGCAGGCGCTGGCGCCCGCGCTGGCGGCCTTCGCGGCGCGCCATCCCGGCTTGCGGTTCCAACTGAGCGTGACGCGGGCCGCGCCCGCGGCGCCGGACCGTCCCGATCTGACGATCCGGCTGGAACCGCCCACCGACCCATCCTGGCTGGCGCATCGCCTGGGCGCCCTGCGCGCCCGGCTCTATGCCGCCCCCGACTACCTGGCGCGGCGGCCCGCGCCCGAACGCCCGGCGGACCTGGCCGCGCACGACTGCATTGGCGTGCATGCCGACGACAACGGCGCGCCCGCGCGCTGGCAGCTGCGGCGTGGGCAGGACCGCGCCGTCGTCATGACGCGCGAACGCTATTGCGTGGATGATCCCGAGATGGCGCGGCAGCTGGCCACGCGCGGCGCCGGCATCGCGCCGCTGCGCGACGGCGCGCCGGGGCTGGTGGCGGTGCTGCCGGAATGGGAACTGGAGCCGGTGACGCTGTATGCGTTGACCGGCGCGCCCCGGCTGTCGGCGCGCGCCCGCGCCTTGATCGCGCACCTGACCGAAGCGCTGGCGGGCTGACGGCGGCGCGGCGCCCCCTTATCGACAAGACGCGGAACGCGCAAGCGTCCCGCGTCCGGAACGGCGGCGGCTCAGGCGCCGAGCAGCGCCGGCTCGGCGCCGTGGCCCAGGGCCGGCGCCTCGGCGTCGATCACCCGGCCGGTCTGCAGCTTGAACACCGCCACCGCTTCGCGCAGGCGTTGCGCCTGGGCTTCGAGCGAGGCGGCCGACGCGGCGGCCTGTTCGACCAGCGCGGCGTTCTGCTGCGTCACGCTGTCCATCTGCGACACCGCCTGGTTCACCTGCTCGATGCCCTGCGACTGCTCTTCGGAGGCGCTGGAGATCTCGTTGATGATGTCCGTCACGCGGCGCACCGAGGTCACGATCTCCTGCATGGTGGCGCCGGCGGCTTCGACCTGGTCGGAACCGATCGAGACCTTCTGCACCGAGTCATCGATCAGGCCCTTGATCTCCTTGGCGGCCTGGCCGCTGCGCTGCGCCAGCGCGCGCACTTCGCTGGCCACCACCGCGAAGCCCTTGCCCTGCTCGCCGGCGCGGGCCGCTTCCACCGCCGCGTTCAGCGCCAGGATGTTGGTCTGGAAGGCGATGCCATCGATCACGCCGACGATGTCGGCGATGCGGTTGGAACTGTCGGCGATGGCGCGCATGGTGCCCACCACATCACCCACCGCCTGGCCGCCGCGGGTGGCCACATTGGACGCCGCCGTCGCCAGCTGCGAGGCGTTGCGCGAGCTGTCGGCGTTGTTCTTCACGGTGGACGACAGTTCGTCCATGCTGGCGGCGGTTTCCTCCAGCGAGGCGGCCTGCTGCTCGGTGCGCGAGGAAAGGTCGATGTTGCCGGCCGCGATCTCGCGCGAACCGGTGTGGATCTCTTCCACGCCCTGGCGCACGGCGGCCACGGTGCGCGCCAGGCTGTCCTGCATGCGCTTGACGGCGGCGTAGAGCACGCCGATTTCATTGTTGCCGCGCTGTTCGATGCGGTTGGTCAGGTCGCCGCCGGCGATGCGGTCGAACAGGCGGCCGGCCTCGTGCAGCGGCCGGAACACCGAACGCGCGAACACCGCGTACAGGCCCACCACCAGCACCGCCACCACCACCAGCAGGCCGATCAGGAAAGCGATCGCGCCATTGATGCGGGTGTTGGCCTCGCGCGCCACGCGCTGGCCGACTTCATCGGCGTAATCGACGTACTTCTGGATCGCCTGGGTGAAGGCGATGCCCAGCGGCGTGACCTTCTCCAGGTTCAGGCGGCTGGCGTCCTGCGCCTTGCCGGCGCGGATCGCGGCGATCATCGGCGTGATCGCGTCGCGCTGGTAGACCTCATAGGCGGCCAGCGCCTCGTCGAACAGCGGCTTGCCCACTGGCGAGGTCTCGGGCGTCTGGCGCGCCGTCTGGATCAGGTCGGCGGCCTTCTTGGTGTAGCCATCCAGGCGCTGCATGCTGGCCAGGTTGTCGATGCTCTTGCCTTCCAGCAGCGTGGTCTGCGCGGCCAGCAGCACCAGGCGCGCGCGCAGCAACTCGGCGCCGGCGGAGTCGACGGCGTTGGCGCGCACCAGGTTGGTATCCAGCATCACCTCGATCGACGTGCGGTTGGAGGTCAGCTGCTGGTAGACGGCGATGCCGGTCACCAGGAAAAGGGCGAAAAAAATACAGAGCGCGGTCGTCAGGACGGCGCGGATACTCAGATTCTTGAACATGGGGAGGGCCACTCGGGGTTTGCAGGAGGCCGCCGCGGGCGGCTGTCCCCCTGTTTACGGCTTATTGCAATGAAAAGTTAAATATCTCATTGGGTTACACCCCCTTGCCGCGCGGGCCGGCTTGCCGGACAGAATTAACAACGATTATCATTTCCGGTCTTTGACATCGGCGAGAGAGATTCCATCGTGACGGCGGCCAACCAGCCCACGGCGCATCCCACCCTGAGCGCGCTTTACCGCGACCACCACGGCTGGCTGGCCGGATGGCTGCGGCGGCGGCTGGGCAGCGCGCACGACGCCGCCGATCTGTCGCACGACACCTACGAGCGCCTGATGGTGTCCGGCCGCCTGCCCGAGGCCGGTCAGGCGCGCGCCTTCCTGACCCAGATCGCCAAGGGCCTGGTGATCGACCTGTTCCGCCGCCGCACCCTCGAAACCGCCTATCTCGACGCGCTGGCGCAACTGCCCGAACCCCACATGCCCTCGGCCGAGACCCGCGCGCTGGCGCTGGAAACGCTGATGGCGGTGGACGCCGCGCTCGACGCCCTGCCCGCCCGCGCCCGCCAGGTCTTCATCCTGTCGCGCTTCGAGGGCCTGACCTATTCCGAGATCGCCGCGCGGCTGGGCGTCTCGGTGGCGCTGGTGCGCAAGCATATGCTGCGCGCCGCCCAGGCCTGCCTGGCGGCGCTATGAAGGCCGGCGCCGCGGGCATCCCCGACCCCATCCTGGCGCAGGGCCTGGAATGGCTGGTGGTCATGTGGTCGGGCGAAGCCACCGCCGACGAGCGCGCCGCCTGGCAGCGCTGGCGCAACGCCCATCCCGACCACGAGCGCGCCTGGCAGCAGGTGCAGCGGCTGGACGCGCGGCTGCTGGGCGTGTCGCCCGAGGCCTCGGCCCAGGCGCTGGCGCAGTCCGGCCGCCAGGCCGGCCGGCGCAAGGCGCTGCGGCTGATGGGCTGGGGCCTGATGGGCGGCGGCGCGGCCCTGGCGGCCGGCCGGCTGCCCTGGGCCGTCTACGCCGCCGACTACCGCACCGCCGTCGGCGAACGGCGCGAGGTGGTGCTGGAAGACGGCACCCGCTTCACCCTCAACAGCGACAGCGCCGTCGACGTGCAATACAGCGCCGGCGCGCGCCGCCTGGCATTGCGCCGGGGCGAGCTGTACGTGGCCACCGGCCACGGCGCGCTGGCCGCCGGCCGCCCCTTCTCGGTGGCCACCGACCACGGCAGCGTGCTGGCGCTGGGCACGCGCTACAGCGTCGAGATCCAGCGCGACCGCATGCGGGTGGCCGTATACGAAGGCGCGGTCGAGATCCAGCCGCGGCAAGGCGCCGCCTTGCGGCTGCAGGCGGGCCAGGCCGCCGGCGTCACCCCGGACGCCGCCGGGCTGCTGCCGGCGGCCCCCGCCGCCGCGCCCGCCTGGCTGCAGGGCCAGCTGGTGGCCGACCGCCTGCGGCTGACCGACTTCCTCGACCAGGTCGGGCGCTACCGCCACGGCGTGATCCGCTGCGACCCGCGGGTAGCCGACCTGATCGTCTCGGGCGTCTATCCGCTGGCCGACACCGACCGCATCCTGGCCTCGCTGGCGGCGGCATTGCCGGTACAGGTGTCGCGCTACACCGGCTACTGGGTGGTGGTGGAACCCAAAAATCCGGGCCGGCCGTAGCACTTTTTCTTTCTCGTTCGGGAACCCTGCATAACCGCAGTATTCACGCCCGC
>NZ_CYTU01000003.1:208392-210523 GCF_001299375.1 Achromobacter sp. 2789STDY5608621
GCGGCGCCTACGGGCTGCGCGACGGATTCGCCGCCATCCTGGCCGGCAGCGGCCTGGCGGCGCAGCAACAGGGCGGCGGCTACGTGCTGCGACGGCTGCCGGCCACCGGCGTCGCCACGCTGGAACCGGTGACGGTCAGTGCCGGCGGCATCGCTCCCGACAGCTACGTGGCCGAGGCCAGCCGCGCCGGCACCAAGACCGACACGCCGATCCTGGAAGTGCCGCAGTCGATCTCGGTGGTGACGCGCGCGCAGATGGAAGCGCAGAACGCGCAGAGCGTGACCGAGGTGCTGCGCTACGTGCCCGGCGTGGCGGTCGAGACCTACGGCGTCGACCCCAAGGGCTTCGACTGGGTCATGCTGCGCGGCTTCAACGCCCAGGCCACCAGCGACTACAAGGACGGCCTGCGCCAGATCGCCTCGGGCTACACCCTGTTCCGCAGCGAGCCGTACGCGCTCGAACGCATCGAGGTGCTGCGCGGCCCGTCGTCGGTGCTGTATGGCCAGGGCGACGCCGGCGGCGTCATCAACCGCGTCAGCAAGCTGCCGTCGGCCACGCCGCAATACGAGGCCGAGCTGGAATACGGCAGCTTCCAGCGCAAGCAGGCCGCGGTCGACCTGACCGGCCCGGCCACCGCGGACGGCACGCTGCTGTACCGCGTGATCGGCGTGGCGCGCGACGCCAACACCCAGTTCACCTACCCCAACGGCGACCGCATCGCCGACGACCGCCTGTTCCTGGCGCCGTCGCTGACCTGGGCGCCGTCGGCCGCCACCCGCTTCACGCTGCAGACCGAGTACCTGCACGACCGCTCCGGCGGCACCATCGGCACCGTCACCATCAACGGCAAGCCCACCAACCTGCGCAACGGCGATCCGGACTTCAACCGCTACACGCAGAAGCAGAAGACCATCGGCTACCTGTTCGAGCACCGCTTCAACGACACGTTGCAGGTGCGCCAGAACCTGCGCTACGGGCAGGTCGACGCGCTGCTGGACAACATCCTGCTGTCGGGCATCGGCCCGGCCGGCCTGACCCGCACCGCGCGCCGCTACGACGAGAGCATGACCGCGCTGGCGCTGGACAACCAGGCGCAGCTGGATTTCCACACCGGCCCGCTGGCCCACACGCTGCTGCTGGGGCTGGACTTCAACCGCAGCAGCGCCGACGTCTCGCGCACCTACGGCCCCGCCCCCAGCCTCAATCCCTACAACCCGGTGTATGGCGTGTACGTGCCCACGCCCACCACGCCGATGGCCAACTACCTGGAAACGACCCACCAGACCGGCCTCTACCTGCAGGACCAGGTGCGCTTGGCCGAACGCTGGGTGCTGACGCTGGGCGGCCGCTACGACTGGTACCGGCAGAAGAACGAGAACCGCCTGCTCAACAGCACCAGCGACCAGGACGGCTCGCGCTTCAGCGGCCGCGCCGGCCTGAACTACGTCATGCCCAACGGCCTGGCGCCCTACGTCAGCTACGCGCAGTCGTTCCTGCCCAACACCGGCGTGACCGCGCCGGCCAATGGCAGCGCCGCCTTCGCCCCGTCGCGCGGCCGCCAGTGGGAAGGCGGCATCAAGTTCCAGCCGCCGGGCTCGAACGCGCTGTACACGCTGGCGCTGTTCGACATCAAGAAGAGCAACGTGCTGACCAACGACCTGCAGAATCCGGGCTTCCAGGTGGCTTCGGGAGAAGTGCAGTCGCGCGGGGTGGAGCTGGAGGGCAAGTTCAGCCTGGGCGACGGCTGGGACTTCACCGGCTCGTACACCTATGTGCGCGCCCGCATCAGCCGCGCCAACGACGCCACCCAGGGCAACCGGCCGGCGCTGGTGCCCGAGCACAGCGCCTCGGGCTGGCTCAACTACACCGTGCGCAACGGCGCGCTGGCCGGCCTGAGCCTGGGCGTGGGCGCGCGCTATGTGGGATCGACCTACGGCGACAACGCCAACACGCTCAAGATCGACAGCCACACGCTGATCGACGCCGGCGTGTCGTACGCGGTGGACAAGCACCTGACGCTGTCGGTCAACGCCACCAACCTGTTCGACAAGGATTACCTGGCGACGTGCTCGGACCTGACCGATTGCTACCCGGGCAGCCGGCGCAGCGTGATCGGGCGGGTGAAGTACCG
>NZ_CYTU01000003.1:210822-218078 GCF_001299375.1 Achromobacter sp. 2789STDY5608621
CCGGGTGCGGCATCATCACGGTGAAGCGGCCGTCGGCGGTGGTGACGGACGTCAGGCCGCCCGGGCTGCCGTTCGGGTTGAACGGATAGGCCTCGGTGGCGTTGCCGCGGCTGTCGATGTAGCGCGCCGCCGCCAGCACGCGGCCGGCGTCGCCCTGCTGCGAGAAGTCGGCGAAGCCTTCGCCGTGCGCCACCGCGACCGGGATGCGGGCGCCTTCCATGCCGGCAAAGAAGATCGACGGCGACTTGGCCAGCTCGACCATCGACAGGCGCGCCTCGTACTTCTCGGACAGGTTGCGGGTGAAGCGCGGCCAGTGCTCGGCGCCCGGGATCATCGGCGCCAGCGCGGCCATCATCTGGCAGCCGTTGCACACGCCCAGCGCGAAGGTGTCGGGGCGGGCGAAATACGCCGCGAACTGATCCGACAGCTTGCTGTTGAAGCGGATGGTGCGGGCCCAGCCCTCGCCGGCGCCCAGCACGTCGCCGTAGCTGAAGCCGCCCACGGCCACCAGGCCCTGCACCTGCGCCAGGTCGACACGGCCCGACAGCAGGTCGGTCATGTGCACGTCGACCGCGTCAAAGCCGGCGGTGTCGAAGGCCCAGCCCATTTCCACCTGGCTGTTGCAGCCCTGCTCGCGCAGGATCGCCACGCGCGGGCGCTTGCCGCTGTTGATGAACGGCGCGGCCACGTCTTCCTGCGGGTCGAAGGCCACGTTAGGGCTCATGCCCGGATCCTGCGTGTCGTTCCAGACGTCCAGCTCGGCCTGGGCGCAGGCCGGGTTGTCGCGGCGCGCCATGATGCGGTAGGAGACTTCGCTCCAGGCGCGGCCGAGGTCGGCGCGCGGCTGGCCCCAGACCTTCTTGCCGTCGCGATAGAACTCGACCTCGTCGCCGCCGTTCAGGCCGCCGATGACGTGCGAGTGGGCCGACAGGCCGGCGCCGCGCAGCACCTGCATGACGGCGTCGCGCTGGGCGGCCGGCACCTGGATGACGGCGCCGGCTTCCTCGGCGAACAGCGCCTTGAGCGTCAGTTCGTCGCGCTGCACCGCCACCTGTTCCGGACGGATCTTGTAGTCGCCCCAATCGGCCGATTGCGGGTCGAAGGTCAGCATGTCGAGGTTGACCGAGATGCCGGTGCGGCCGGCGAAGGCCATTTCGACCAGCGTGGCGAACAGGCCGCCGTCGGAGCGGTCGTGGTAGGCCAGGATGGTGCCGGCCTCGGCCAGGGTGCGGATGGTGATGAAGAAGGCGCGCAGGGCTTCCGGCGAATCGATGTCCGGCACGGTCTCCCCGACCTGGTTGTAGGTCTGCGCCAGGATCGAGCCGCCCATGCGGTGCAGGCCGCGGCCCAGGTCGATCAGGATCAGCACGCTGTCGCCGGCGTCGGTGCGCAGCTGCGGCGTGAGGCTGGCGCGCACGTCGCCGACCGGCGAGAAGGCCGTGACGATCAGCGACACCGGCGCCACCACCTGGCGCTGCTCGCCGTCCTGTTCCCAGGAGGTCTTCATGGACAGCGAGTCCTTGCCCACCGGGATCGACAGGCCGGCGGCCTGGCACAGCTCGCTGACGGCCGACACGGTGTCGTACAGCGCGGCGTCCTGGCCGTCGACGCCGCAGGCGGCCATCCAGTTGGCGGACAGCTTGATGTCTTCCAGGCGCGCCACGTCGGCGGCGGCCAGGTTGGTCAGGGCCTCGGCCACGGCCATGCGGCCGGAGGCCGGCGCGTTGAGCATGGCGATGGGGGTGCGTTCGCCCATGGCCATGGCTTCGCCGCGGAAGCCCTGGTAGTCAGCCAGGGTGACGGCGCAGTCGGCCACCGGCACCTGCCACGGGCCGACCATCTGGTCGCGGCTGGAGAGGCCGCCGACGGTGCGGTCGCCGATGGTGATGAGGAACGACTTGTTGGCCACCGTGGGGTGGCGCAGCACGCGGTAGGCCGCTTCGGTCAGGTCGATGCCGGCCAGGTCGAGCGGCTCGGACACGCCCGGCAGGCGGCGCACGTCGCGCGTCATGCGCGGCGGCTTGCCCAGGATGACGTCGATCGGCACGTCGACCGGACGCACCTCGGCCTCGCCCTGCGGACGGATCGTGTCCAGGCCGGGCAGGCCCTCGCCGTCGACCACGCGCAGCTGGCGCTCTTCGGTGGCCACGCCGACCACCGCGTAGGGGCAGCGTTCGCGGCGGGCGATGGCGTCGAAGCGTTCCAGGTCCTTGGGCAGGATCGACAGGACGTAGCGTTCCTGCGATTCATTGCTCCAGATCTCGGCGGGCGACAGGCCGGATTCTTCCAGCGGCACGCGCTTCAGATCGAAGATGGCGCCGCGGCCGGCGTCGTTGACCAGCTCCGGGAAGGCGTTGGACAGGCCGCCCGCGCCGACGTCATGGATGGCGATGATGGGGTTGTTCTCGGCCTGCTGCCAGCAGCGGTCGATGACCTCCTGGGCGCGGCGTTCCAGTTCGGGGTTGCCGCGCTGGACCGAGTCGAAATCGAGTTCGGCCGAGTTGCTGCCCATGCTGATGCTGGAAGCGGCGCCGCCGCCCATGCCGATGCGGAAACCCGGGCCGCCCAGCTGGATCAGCAGCGCGCCGGGGGGAATCACGTCCTTGTGCGTCAGGCCGGCGTCGATGCTGCCCAGGCCGCCCGCGATCATGATGGGCTTGTGGTAGCCCCAGCGGGTGCCGCCGGCGGTCTGCTCGAACGAACGGAAATAGCCCAGCAGGTTGGGACGGCCGAATTCGTTGTTGAAGGCGGCGCCGCCGATGGGGCCGTCGATCATGATGGACAGCGGCGTGGCGATGCGGTCCGGCAGGCCGTGGTGGTCGGCTTCCCAGGGCTGCGTGGCGTCGTCGAAGCGCAGGTGCGAGACGGTGAAGCCGGTCAGGCCGGCCTTGGGCTTGGAGCCGCGGCCGGTGGCGCCTTCGTCGCGGATTTCGCCGCCGGCGCCGGTCGAGGCGCCGGGGAACGGCGCGATCGCGGTCGGGTGGTTGTGCGTCTCGACCTTCATCAAGGTGTGCACGGTGGTGTCGCGGCGGATGTATCGGGCGCCGTCGACGCCCTCACCGGTCACGCCCGGCACGCCGGCCTGGAAGCGCTGCGCCGGGCCGCCGGCCATGATGGCGGCGTTGTCCGAGTAGGCGACCACGGTGCCTTCCGGCTGCGCCTTGTGGGTGGCGCGGATCATGCCGAACAGCGTGTTGGGCTGCTCCTGGCCGTCGATCACCCACTGGGCGTTGAAGATCTTGTGGCGGCAGTGTTCGCTGTTGGCCTGCGCGAACATCATCAGTTCGACGTCGGTGGGATCGCGGCCCAGGTCGCTGAACGACTTGGCCAGGTATTCGATCTCGTCGTCCGACAGGGCCAGGCCCAGGCTGATATTGGCCTCGACCAGGGCGGCGGCGCCGCGCGCCTGCACGTCGACCGTGCGCATCGGCTTGCCGGCCAGCGGCTGGAACAGCGCCTGGCCGTCGAAGCCGGCGTCGACCACGGTTTCGGTCATGCGGTCGTGCAGGCAGTCGGCCGCGCGCGCCAGCATGTCGGCGTCGAACGACTTGGCGCCCAGCAGGCCGCGTTCCGGGGTGATGACGTAGCGCACGCCGCGTTCGATGCGGTGCACGGCCGACAGGCCACAGTTGTGGGCGATGTCGGTGGCCTTGCTGGCCCACGGCGAGATCGTGCCCAGGCGCGGGATCACCAGCAGCGCCAGGCTCTTGGCCGGCGCCTCGCCGGTGGCGGGGGTGCCGTAGTCCAGCAATTGGGTCAGGTGCTGCTGCTGCTCGGCCGTCAGGGCGGCGTCGGTGCTGACGAAGTGCTCGTAGCGGGCGGAAATGTCGGCCACCGGCAGGCCGGCTTCCTTCAATTGCGCCAGCAGGCGGTCACGACGAAAGGAGGACAGGACGGAGGAACCAGGCAGATGCTGAACAAGGGACACGATGCGGGCGCCGTATAAGGAGGGAAGCAAAACGAGGATTTTACCCCGCTTGGCGGGTTTTCCCGGACGGAAGCACACCCGCGTCCCGATCTGGCCCGAATTCGTCCTGCTTCGGTCATTGTTACAAAAGAATTCCGCGACGCAACGACCGACCTGCTGCACAGCAATATGGCGCTTAAATCCCTGCCGCCGTCGCGGGTTATGAGCCGTGAAGACCGGGCCCGCGCGGCCGACGTATTGCGACGCACCATGTTGCACCCATACCGCAGCGCGGGAAAACACGAACACCCACCCTCTTGCCCCGACGGTAGGATGCAGCGACCCCATACCTGGAACGCGCCCCGCCGCGCTGGCCATCGCCTCACATGTCACGCCCCGAAGCCCCCGTCGAGCCTGTCGAACCGATCATCCCCGCCGAAACAGATCCCGCCGTGAAAGTGCCGCTGGCCATCGAGGACTGGCTGGCCGTGATCCTGCTGGCGGCCTTGGCGCTGATTACCTTCCTGAACGTGCTGGTGCGCTACTTCACCGACCAGTCGTTCGCGTGGACCGAGGAGATCTCGGTGTTCCTGCTGATCGTGCTGACCATGGCCGGCGGCAGCGTCGCCTTCGTGCGCAACCATCACATCCGCATCGAGATCCTGGCCGACAACGGTTCGCCGCGGCGCCAGCGCATCATGGCGCTGATCTCCAACACCTGCGTGCTGGCGTTCTTCGTGCTGCTGACGGTGCTATCGGTCAAGCTGGTGGCCGACGAGTACATCTATGAAGAAACCTCGCCCGCCATCGGCGTGCCGACCTGGTGGTATTCGATCTGGCTGCCGGTGATGGCCGCGGCCATCTCGCTGCGCACGCTGGGCACGCTGCGGCGCCTGTGGAAAGCGCCGCTGCCCAAGGCCGACGGAGGCCAGGCATGATCGCCGGCATCCTGTTCGCGGTCTTCATCGCGCTGATGCTGATCGGCGTGCCGGTCGGCGTGGCGCTGGGCATCGGCGGCACCGTGGCCATCGTGCTGTCCAACCTGGACACGCCCTGGTATGGCCTGTTGACCGTGCCGCAGAACTTCTACGCCGGGCTGGCCAAGTATCCGCTGCTGGCGATTCCGATGTTCGTGCTGGTCGGCTCCATCTTCGATCGTTCCGGCGTGGCCAAGCGGCTGGTGGATTTCGCCATCGCCATCGTCGGGCGCGGCCCGGGCATGCTGCCGCTGGTGTCGATCGCCGTGGCCATGTTCCTGGGCGGCATCTCGGGCTCCGGCCCGGCCTGCGCCGCGGCCGTGGGCGCGGTGATGATCACGGCCATGTCGCGCGCCGGCTACCCGGGCCCGTTCTCGGCGTCGGTGGTGGCGGCGGGCGCGGCCACCGACATCCTGATTCCGCCCTCGGTGGCCTTCATCATCTATTCGGTGCTGGTGCCCGAGGCTTCGGTGCCGGCGCTGTTCGCCGCCGGCATGGTGCCCGGCATCCTGGCCGGCCTGGCGCTGATCGTGCCGGCCGTGTGGCTGTCGCGCAAGCACAAGATGGGCATGCTGGAAGCGCACCTGCCGCGTCCGCCGTTCTGGAAGAGCCTGCGCGAGGCCTCGTGGGGCCTGGCCGCGCCGGTGCTGATCCTGGGCGGCATGCGCATGGGCTGGTTCACGCCCACCGAGGCGGCCGTGGTGGCGGTGTTCTACGGCCTGTTCGTGGGCATGTGCATCCACCGCACCATCAAGCTGCGCGACCTGTACGTGATCCTGCGCGAGGCGGCCGAGCTGTCGGCCGTGATCATGCTGGTGGTGACGCTGGCCGGCATCTTCGCCTGGGCCCTGTCCACGCTCAGCGTGATCGACCCGATCACCCACGCCATCGTCAATTCCGGGCTGGGCGAATGGGGCGTGCTGGCGCTGCTGATTTTGCTGCTGATGACCGTCGGCATGTTCCTGGACGGCATCTCCATCTTCCTGATCTTCGTGCCGCTGCTGATGCCGATCGCCAAGGCCTACAACTGGGACCCGGTGTGGTTCGGCGTGATCCTGACGCTGAAGGTGGCGCTGGGCCAGTTCACCCCGCCGCTGGCGGTCAACCTGATGGTGTCGTGCCGCATCGCGCGCGTGCCGATGGAATCGACCGTGCGCTGGGTGGTGTGGCTGCTGGGCGCGATGTTCCTGGTGCTGGTGGCGGTGCTGGTGTTCCCGCAGCTGGCGCTGTGGCTGCCGCGCAAGCTGGGCTATTGAGGGAACCGGACGCAACCCGCCCGGCATGCATTCATGACAACAACAGACAGACCCGCAAAGAGAGGAGACGCAACATGAATTTCCGCAAGCTGATCGGCGCCACCCTGTGCGCCGCCGCCGTGGTTGGCCTGCCCGCCGCGGCGCAGGCGCAGAACTACAAGCCCGAATACAAGCTCTCCATCGTCGTCGGCACCACCTTCCCGTGGGGCCAGGGCGCCGAGATCTGGTCGAACCTGGTGCGCGAGCGCACGCAGGGCCGCATCAACATCAAGGTCTACCCCGGCACCTCGCTGGTGCAGGGCGACCAGACCCGCGAATTCACCGCCATCCGCCAGGGCGTGATCGACATGGCCGTCGGCTCGACCATCAACTGGTCGCCGCAGATCAAGCAGCTCAACCTGTTCTCGCTGCCCTTCCTGATGCCCGACTACGCCGCCATCGACGCGCTGGTGCAGGGCGACGTGGGCAAGGAGATGTTCAAGCTGATCGAGAAGGCCGGCGTGGTGCCGCTGGCCTGGGGCGAAAACGGCTACCGCCAGCTGAGCAACTCCAAGCGCGAGATCAAGCGGCCCGAGGACATGAAGGGCATGAAGCTGCGCGTGGTCGGCTCGCCGCTGTACATCGACACGTTCACCGCGCTGGGCGCCAACCCGACCCAGATGAGCTGGGCCGACGCCCAGCCGGCGCTGGCCAGCGGCGCGGTCGATGGCCAGGAGAACCCGCTGTCGATCTACACCGGATCCAAGCTCTACACCGTCGGCCAGAAGTACCTGACGCTGTGGAACTACGTGGCCGATCCGCTGATCTTCGTGGTCAACCGCGAAGTCTGGAATTCATGGTCGGAAAAGGACCGCGACATCGTGCGCCAGGCCGCGCTGGACGCCGGCAAGCAGCAGATCGTGATCGCGCGCAAGGGCGTCACGCCGGAAGATCCGTCCTTGCTCAAGGAGATCGAGGGCCACGGCGTCACCGTGACCTCGCTGAGCCCGGCCGAGCATGACGCCTTCGCCAAGGTCACCCAGCCCGTCTACGACAAGTGGAAGAAGCAGATCGGCGAAGACCTGGTCAACCTGGCCGAGAAGTCCATCGCGGCGCGCAAGAAGTAATTCCGCCGAC
>NZ_CYTU01000003.1:218367-266375 GCF_001299375.1 Achromobacter sp. 2789STDY5608621
CACCGTGTCGCCTTCGCGCGCCTTGATCAGCGCCCGCGCCACCGGCGAGATCCAGCTGATCTTGCCGGCCAGCGGCTCGGCCTCATCCACGCCGACGATGGTGACGGTGTGGTCCTCGCCCGCCTTGTCGGAATACAGCACCGTGGCGCCGAAGAAGACCTGGTCGCGGTTGGGCTGGGCGGCCGGATCGACCACTTCGGCGATGTCCAGCCGCTTGGTCAGAAAGCGCATGCGGCGGTCGATCTCGCGCAGGCGCTTCTTGCCATAGAGATAATCGCCGTTCTCGGAACGGTCGCCGTTGGACGCCGCCCACGACACCACCTGCACCACCGACGGCCGCTCCACGTTCATCAGGTGCGTCAGCTCGCCGCGCAGGCGCTCGTAGCCTTCCGGCGTCATGTAGTTCTTGGTGCCGGCCGGCAGGGCCTGGGCCTGCGGCAGGTCGTCGTCGTCCTCGTTGTCGGATTCTTTGACAAATGCTTTGTTCATGGCGGCGGCGCCTCGGGCGCGCAATCAGTTCAAGTCGGTTCAAGGGCGGCGCGGACACGCCGCGCCGGGGCCAGGCGGCGCGGCGCCTAGAACCAGTCGTGCCAGACCGGCTTCAGATCGGACGGCAGGGGCGGCAGGCGGCCCAGGTCCATCCGGCTTTCCTTGGGGCTGTGGAAGTCGGAACCGCGCGAGGCCAGAAAGCCATAGCGCCGCGCCACGTCGGCATATTGCCGCGCCTCTTCCACGGTGTGGCTGCCAGTGTTGACCTCGATGCCCACGCCCCCCAGCTGCAGGAATTCGTCGAACAGCGCGGCGAACTGCAACGGCGTGTATTTGTAGCGCCCCGGGTGCGCGATGACGGCGATGCCGCCCGCGCCGCGGATCCAGCCCACCGCCTCGGCCAGCGTGGCCCATTGCATCGGCACGTGGCCGGGCCGGTCGTCGCCCAGGTGCTTGGTGAAGACCGTCTGCACGTCGGGGCAGTAGCCGGCCTCGACCAGATAACGCGCGAAGTGCGTGCGGCTGATCAATTCCGGATTGCCGGCGAACGGCAGCGCGCCCTCATAGGCGCCGGGCATGCCCATCTCGGCCAGGCGTTCGCCGATGCGGCGGGCGCGGTCGGCACGGCCCGAGCGCGTCTTGCGCAGGCCTTCGACCAGCGCGGTGTTGGACGGGTCGAAACGCAGGCCGACGATGTGCACCGTCAGGCCGGCCCAGGTCACCGAGATCTCGACGCCGGTGGCAAAGCGCATGCCCAGTTCATCGGCCATGGCCGCGGCCTCGGCCAGACCGCCGACTTCATCGTGGTCGGTCAGGGCCCAGACATCGACGCCGTTGGCGTGCGCGCGCTGCGCCACGTCGCGCGGCGCCAGGGCGCCGTCCGAGACCGTGGAATGGCAATGCAGATCGATGTTGAGCGCGGAAGGTTTCATGCAGCCTATTGTAGAGAAGCCCCGTCCCCCTGGGTAGCGGCGCCGGCCGGCGGCGTCCCCAATATGGCGGACGCGGAGGCGAGCTGGCCGCCGCGAGCGGACGCCCGACAGGAACCACGCACGGCGCCCCGCGCGCCGCTTGCGGCCGTCAAGCCAGCAGGAAGTCCGCCACCGCCTTGACCTGGTCATCGGCCATCAGCGTCGGCGCATGGCCGACGCCGGCCACCTCGACCGCCTGGGCGCGCGGATTGCGCTGGCGCATTTCATCGACGGTCGCGCGCGTCAGCAGATCCGACTGCTCGCCGCGCACGATCAGGATCGGGCAGTCCACCGCGTCATACGAGCGCCACAGGATCTGCTCGCCGGCGGCCAGCTCGTCGCCGGTCTGCAGCGCCATCGGCTGCGCCAGCGCCAGGTCGTAGTGCTTGACCCATTGCCCGCCCTGCTCGGGATAGACGAAGCGCGCCAGGTGCTCCCACTGCGCGTCGGTATGCGGCCCGAAGGTCTCGGAATTGGCGCGCATGGCCGCCACCGCCTCGGCGAACGAACCGAACGCGCCCGGCTCGCCCACATACTGCCCGATGCGGCCCAGCGCGCCGGTCTCCAGGCGCGGGCCGACGTCGTTGAGCACCAGCTTCGACAGCCGGATGCCGTCCTGCGGCGGCAACATGCCGGCATGCGGGCGCAGCGGCAGCATGGCCCGCGCGAACGCGGCGGCGCCGGCCAGCCCCAGGCCGATCAACCCGCCCATCGAGGTGCCGACCCACGCCAGCGTGGCGGGCCGCAGCCGCGCCACCAGGGTGGCCATGTCGGACACGTACTGCGGCACGGTATAGAACGCCGGGTTGACCAGCCAGTCCGAGCGGCCGCGGCCGACCACGTCGGGGCACACCACCCGGAACTGCCCCGCCAGGCGCCGGGCCAGCGTATCGAAATCGCGCCCGCTGCGGGTCAGGCCGTGGACGCAGACCAGCACCCGGTCATTGGCCGGATCGCCCCATTCCCAGTAAGCCATGCGGTGCAGGCCCGCCGGGCTGGCGCAGGTGACGAATTCCAAACGGGGTTCCAGACTCGCATCCAACATCGTTGTGCTCCGAAAAACCGGCGCGCGGCCGCGATGGCGGCGCCGTGCATGGCCGGTATCTTATCGGAAGCGCGCGCCGGCGCCAGGACGCAAGCGCGCCGCGACGCCGGGACGCAAGCGTGCGCCGAGCCAGGACGCAGTCACTGGCCTGCGCCGCCGGCAGGCGGCGCCGCTAGGGATGCCGCCGCGCTGCCGGCGCGTCCGCGGGCAGCGCGGCCAGCACCTGGTCCGCCAGGTCCGCCACGCTGGCGCGGGTGTCCAGCGTCAGCACCGGACAGTGCAATTCTCGGATCCATTGCCGGTGCCGCTCGGGCGTGCGGGTGCCTTCGGCGCCGCTGTCGTAGCCGGCCGCCCATTCCAGGAACCGCCGGCTCTTCTCCCGGGCCGCAAGGTCGGTGTCGAGCGCCGCGCCGTAGCGTTCGGCCTCGCGCCGCCGCAGCCGGGCCATGCGCTCGGCCGCCGGCAGCCGCAGGAACACCACCAGCGTGAATTCGGGCACCAGCCCTTCGCCCCAGTTATAGACCGAGCCGCCGCTGAGCACCCAGTCGTCATGCCCCCGCAGCCGTTCGCGGATGCGGCGCCAGCGTTCCTCCTTGGGATGCTTGTCGGTGAAGGGAGGATCGGTCGGCACCCAGTAGTAGTCGTCCGCTTCCAGGTGGGGCACGTCCAGGCGCTCGCCCAGGACCGCGCCCAGCGTGGTGGCGCCGCAGCCGGATGCGCCGAAAAGATGAATGCGCGTGGCCATGGGACTCCCCTTGAAACGGACGCGACACGGCGGACCGCGGCCCGCCGACAACAGGCAACCAGTGTAGCGGCGTTCCCGCCGCCCGCGACGCGCCCGCAACGCCTTTCGATGGCGACTGACTGGCCTAGAATGGCGCGTCGCCTCACGGCTTCGGGAACCCCACGCGCCATGCCCGGTGGATACATGCTCAATGGCGGCTACGTCGCCGCCGCCCTGCTCTTCATCGCCGCCCTGTTCGGCGTGCTGATCATCGGCCTGGCCGTCGGCGCGCGGGCCGGCCGCGGCAGCCGCCCGCAACTGGTGCTGGCCTGGCTGCTGGCGCTGCTGCTGGTGCCGCCCTGGCTGCTGACGCTGACCGCCAGCGGCGACATCTTCGGAGTGGTCCTGATTTCCCGCTACGCGCTGGCCCTGCCGGCGCTCGCCGCGCTATGGTGGCTGCGGCGCAGCATCCGCGCCTTCACCGGCCAGCGGCCGGGGCTGGAACGGCTGCCGCGCACACCCTGGCTACTGCTGCTGGCCGCGGTGCTGCTGTACAGCCTCCTGGGTTATTGGTCAGGTCATCGTTACGATTATTCGTTCGATATCAACGACACCATTACTTCCATGGTCTTTATCGTCGCCACGGGCCTGTTGGTGGCAGGATGCACCTGGGCCTTGCGCAGCAGCATACGTTGGTTAAGATTGGCGGGTCCCGGTTCAGTGGCCGAGGTATCCCGGCGCTGACGGCCCGCTGAAATTAGATTGCCTATCGGCCCGATTCAATCATTAAATTGGATTCCATCCGCCGGTCCGGGCGAGAGTTATGCGCTTCGAGCATTGCCAGATCAGTCAGTCCAGAATTGATATGGAGCCACTATGCACCAAAGCAGTCCGACTACTCAGCTAACCCCCTCCCGCCCGGAGGCCGCCCCGCCGCCCGAACCGCCCAAGGTCCTGCAGGACGTGCTGGCGCGCGCCGACGTCCAGATCAACGGCTCGCGCCCCTGGGATATCCAGGTTCATGACAAGCACATGTACGAGCGCGTCTTCGCCAGCTGGTCGCTGGGGCTGGGCGAGTCCTACATGGACGGCGAATGGGATTGCGAGCAGCTCGACGAACTCTTCACCCGCCTGCTGCGCGCCGACATGGGTTCGGCCGCCCTGGGCCTGGCGCGCGTCAAGCTGATCGCCGAACACCTGCGCCACAAGCTGTTCAACCTGCAATCGCGCAGCCGCGCCTTCGAGGTCGGCGAACAGCACTACGACGCCGGCAACGACGTGTTCGAGGCCATGCTCGACAGCCGCATGATCTACTCCTGCGCCTTCTGGGAACAGGCCGACACGCTGGAAGCCGCGCAGGAAGCCAAGCTCGACATGATCTGCCGCAAGCTGCAGCTCAAGCCCGGCGAGACCCTGCTGGACATCGGCTGCGGCTGGGGCGGACTGGCCAAGTTCGCCGCCGAACGCTACGGCGCCAGGGTCACCGGCGTCACCGTCTCCAAGGAACAGCTGGCGCTGGCCCAGGAACGCGTGCGCGGCCTGCCGGTGGAACTGCTGCTGCAGGACTACCGCGACCTGCAGGGCAGCTTCGACAAGGTGGTGTCGGTCGGCATGTTCGAACACGTCGGCCCCAAGAACTACGACACTTACTTCACCAACGTGCAGCGCCTGATGGCGCCTGGCGGCATCTTCCTGCTGCACACCATCGGCATCGCCTCGACCAGCCAGAGCACCGATCCCTGGATCGACCGCTACGTCTTCCCCAACGGCAAGCTGCCCTCGGCGCGCGAGATCAGCACCGCGGTCGAAGGCCGCTTCATCATCGAGGACTGGCACAACTTCGGCGCCGACTACGACCGCACGCTGATGGCCTGGTGGGACAACTTCCAGCGCGCCTGGCCACGGCTGCAGGAACGCTACGGCACGCGCTTCTACCGCATGTGGCAGTACTACCTGATGTGTTGCGCCGGCTTCTTCCGCTCGCGCGAAGGGCAGCTGTGGCAGGTGATCCTGACGCATCCGCAGCGCCAGGAGATGTACCGCTCGCTGCGTTGACGAGGATATCGGCCGCTGCGCCTCCAACTGGAGCAGCGGCCGATAGCGGGTCAGCAGGGTGAGTGAGTCACGCGCAGTCTTGCCCGCCTCATCGCGGGCGCCCCCATCACGCTCCCATCACGCCACCAGCTCGGCCGCCCGCGCCTCGGCGCCGACCCGCGCCGCGTCCTCCAGGATCATCTGCGCCGCCCGTTCCGCGATCATGATGGTCGGTGAATTGGTGTTGCCCGACGTGATCGTCGGCATGATCGACGCATCGGCCACGCGCAGGCCTTGCAGGCCATGCACGCGCAGCCGCGCATCCACCACCGCGCCGTCATCGGCGCGGCGGCCCATGGCGCAGGTGCCGACCGGGTGGAAGATGGTGGTGCCGATCTTGCCGGCCGCCTCGCGCAGCTCGGCCTCGCTCTGGTACGCCGGACCCGGCAGCCATTCCTCGGGCTGGTAGCGCTGCAGCGCCGGCGCCGCGCTGATGCGCCGCACCAGCCGGATCGCGTCCGCCGCCACCTTCAGGTCCTGTTCCTCGCGCAGATAGTTCGGCGTGATGACCGGCGGCAACGAGCCGTCCACGCCTTGCGCGTGCACGCTGCCGCGCGATGCCGGCCGCAGGTTGCAGACGCTGGCGGTGAACGCGTCAAAGCCATGCAGCGGCTCGCCGAACGCGCCCAGCGACAAGGGCTGCACATGGAATTCCAGGTTGGCGCGCGCCTGGCCCGGATCGGACTTGGCGAAGGCGCCCAGTTGCGACGGCGCCATGCTCATCGGCCCGCTGCGGTTGAGCAGGTATTCCAGCCCGATGCCGGCCTTGCCCCACCAGGTCGAAGCGATGCGGTTCAGCGTCTTCACGCCGCGCACCTTCAGAATGACGCGCAGTTGCAGGTGGTCCTGCAGGTTCTCGCCCACGCCGGGCAAGGCATGGCGCAGCGCAATGCCGCTTTCGCGCAGGCGCGCCGGCTCGCCGATCCCCGACAGTTCCAGCAATTGCGGCGTGTTGACGGCGCCCGCCGCCAGCACCACCTCGCGCGCCGCGCGGACGCCGACGGACTGGCCCTCGCGCCGCACCTGCACGCCGACGCAGCGCGTGCCCTCGAACAGCAGGCGCTCGGCGTGCGAGCCCGTCATCACGTGCAGGTTGCTGCGCTCGCGCACCGGCCGCAGGAACGCCTTGGCGGTATTCCAGCGCCAGCCGCGGCGCTGGTTCACGTCGAAATAGCCGACCCCGAAGTTGTCGCCCCGGTTGAAATCCTGCACCCGCGGAATGCCTTCCTGCGCGGCCGCATCGGCGAAGGCGTCGAGGATGTCCCAGCGCAGCCGCTGCGCCTCGACCCGCCATTCGCCGCCGGCGCCGTGGAATTCGTCGCCCCCGCGGTAATGGTCCTCGCTGCGCTTGAACACCGGCAGCACCTGGTCCCAGCTCCACGCCGGATCGCCGGCGATCCCGGCCCATTCGTCATAGTCCTGGCGCTGGCCGCGCATGTAGATCATGCCGTTGATCGATGAGCAGCCGCCCAGCACGCGACCGCGCGGATAGATCAGCGAGCGTCCGCCCAGGCCCGGCTCGGCGCCGGTGCGGTACATCCAGTCGGTGCGGGGATTGCCGATGCAATACAGGTAGCCGACCGGGATGTGGATCCAGTGGTAGTTGTCGCGCCCGCCCGCCTCCAGCAGCAGCACGCGCACCGCGGGATCGCGGCTCAGGCGGTTGGCCAGCACACAGCCCGCCGACCCCGCGCCCACGATGATGTAGTCGTATGTCTCCATTTGCGCTTCTTCTTTTAAGTCTCAAGTGGCCGTGCCACTGTCGCGCAGCCGGCCGGCCCTGTCCAATGAATTGTTGAAAAGCGCTTTATAAGTCTCTTTAATAATGGGTATCGCCCTTTACGCGGGAAACGAGCCATGGACCTCAAGCACATCCGCACCTTTGCCGCCGTGGCGCGCGTCGGCAACCTGACGCGCGCGGCCGAGCACCTGCACCTGACGCAGCCGGCGCTCAGCCTGCAGCTCAAGAGCTTCCAGGAGGCCCTGGACCTGCCGCTGTTCACCCGCACCGCCCAGGGCCTGGCGCCCAATGCCGACGGCCGCGCCCTGCTGCCCTCGGCCCAGCGCGTGCTGGACGCGCTGGAAGACTTCGAGCGCGCCATCGGCGCCCTGCGCGTCACGGTGCAGGGGGAACTGCGCCTGGGCACCATCCTCGACCCCGAATTCCTGCGGCTGGGCGCCACCCTGCAATACCTGGTGCAGCACTACCCCAAGATCCGCCCCACCCTGCGCCACGGCATGTCCGGCTCGGTCGCCCGCCTGGTGCGCAACGGCGAGCTGGACGTCGGCTTCTCGCTCGGTCCGCGCGGCCCGGGGCACGGTCAGCCGGCGCTGCATGCCCTGCCGCTGGCGGCGTTCTCGTACTACGTGGTGGCGCCCAAGGGCTGGGGGCCGCAACTGGCCGGCCGCGGCTGGCACGAAATCGCCGCCCTGCCCTGGATCTGGACGCCGCCCGACTCGGTCCATCACCGCCTGCTCGCGGCGAAATTCAGCGAACTGGGCGTCGCCCCCAACGCGGTCGCCGAGGTCGACCAGGAGGCCTCGATGCTGGACCTGGTGCGCTCCGGCGTCGGCCTGACCCTGGCGCGCGACTCCATCGCCCTGCGCGAATCGCAGGCGCACGGGCTGGCGCTGGCGCCGGGGCTGTCGATCGAGGCGGAACTGGCCTTCATCACGCTGGCCTCGCGGCGCGAGGAACCCATGATCGCGGCCGCCTTCGACGCGGTGCGCGCCGCCTTCGGCTGACCAGGAGAGACTCCCCCATGCGCTCACGCTTGCTCGCTATCGGCCTGGCCCTTGCCCTGGCCTGCGCCGCCGTTCCCGTCATGGCCGCCGCCCCCGGCAACGAAGCCGAATGGACCCGGGCCGTGCAACGCCGCCTGATCAGCCGCCTGGATTATCCGAAAGAGGCGCACCGCCTCAGCGGCCCGATCAGCCTGTCCCTGAAGATCACGGCGCTGCGCAACGGCGCCATCTACGACGTCGTGGTGAGCCGGTCCTCCGGCGACGCCGCGGTCGACCAGGCCGCCGTCGCCATGGTGCGGCGCGCCGGTCCGCTGCCGGCCTTTCCGGACGCCATGACCCAGGAAAAGACCGAGCTGATGCTGCCGCTGCGCTTCCAGCAGGAAGACGACACGGCGCCCGCCACCGACCGGGCCCCGCCCACCGACATTCCGCCGCGCCGCTACGTCGATGCCGCCACCGGCTTCGGCGTCACCGTGCCCTCGCCAATGCGGGTCGGCCCCGCCTCCGCCCGCGGCCGATACGATGCCTTGATCGAGGTGTCCAGCCCCGACGGCTTTCCGCCCCCGGCGCCGGACGCCAAGTACCTGTGCCGCATCGGTTTCCTGGCCACGCCCGCGGGCGCCAAGCCGTCGGCCGCGCCCACGCTGCGCGCCCAGGTCGCCGCGGCCGAACGCCGGCAACGCAACCTGCGCGGATCCATCGAGCTATACGACCGGTTCACCCTCGGCGGTGTGCAAGGCCTGGACTACATCGCGGCGCCGGGCCCCGGCCGCGCGGACACGCTGTACTACTACGCCGACGTCGTTCTGCCACAGGGCAGCGTCCACATGGCCTGCGCCACCCTGCGCGACGCCATGCCGGCCGCGATGACGATGTTCCGCCAGGTGCGCGACGGCATCGCCGCCAGGCCGCGCTAATGTGGTGAATAGACGAAGGTCAGCCCAACTCTGACATCACAACCTCGATCTCGTTTTCGGGTAACTCCTGATTATGATTATTGAATGATTGCGGGTATCCCTATCTTGGTGGATCGAATCGCACAGCCCTACACACGGGTTTTATATTTCGACCTTGAGTCGTACAGACGAGGCGATGAACAAATAGCACAGGCCTTAAAAATGTTACATTAGTTAACTTGAGTAACATAGAACTGTGCGAGCGACAAGTGACAATTGGCCGGACTCACGAGATTGACTTGATCAACGCGATCACGCGAGATATACGATTATCCGTATTCCTGCTTGATGCGCATCGCATCCGTCATATCCGCGCTCAAGGGCCGAATATTGCCTGGAATGAGGAACCTGACCCTCGCAGTCATGAAACCGTACAACGAATCCTGTATCAAGAAGCATTACGGTGGAGAACGGAGGTCCAGAGCGAACTTGACGACTCGTCCACGCTCTTGCAAACCGTGGATCCGGTGCTTCGGGCGCATTTGAATCAACTTGAATTCCTGCCCCATCAGGGACTCTATTTTCCTGACTGGGCAAAATATGCGTCTAAGTTACTCACTCACTTAGCCGACGAGCTGGACAAGATCGTGCAAGGTGCGTTGTCCAGGATCGAGTACGAAGAATTAAGACACAACGAAAAGATCGAACGCCGACGGGCCCAACTCATACGAATCTATTGCTACATGGCTTTCGCGCTATGCGCCATAGCCATCATAGTGATAATGGGGCGACTTCATATCCTCCAACTTTCCTCGGCAACTCAAGACATCAGGCCTTGCGCGGCACAATGTGTGGTTGTCGTTTCCCCCCCTGCACCGCAAACGGCACGTGACCTCGAGGCTCCGCCTCAACACCATCCCGCTCTCCTTTCGTGGCTGCGTGGTGCCTTGTTCGCTATAGGCGTCTCGCTCTTCTTAGCGGGAATCATGTTGCTTATTCGGACAAAGCAGCATCTGCTCGGAGCAACCCTCGCAACACTCGGCGTTGTTACTGGCAGCATCGGTCTCTCGATAGGCAATATCGACGCAGCCCTTTTCCGGTTGGACCGCCTTGTTGATTCATTGAAAATAGAGATCAGTCTTATAAAGCAGTCACGGTCGGTAGAACCTTCCCCGCCGGCCAGGCCTTTTCACACTATGCTTCACCGCGTCGCTTCCATTGGCCCGTTCCCTGATGGGGATCACGTTGGCGACGCCGATTCGGCACTACGGTGCATGACCACCGCATTGAAAGCCTATGGCCCCGGCGGCGTGATCGGCGGCTGGCAAATCGTCGGACGCGTGGACAAGCGCGATCTCAAACCGGAACCTCGGCGCATGTACGGCTCCAATCAGGCACTCGCGATGGCGCGCGCCGAGTGGGTAGTCACTCATGTCATGAACGAGATAGTCCAATTGCGCGGCGTGGAAGGCGTAGTATCGATCGGTGGTGCCCGCTCTATCGGCACGGAGGTCACCGTGGACAAATTGGAGGCGGACCGCTATGTCGATGTATTCGTACTGCTGAACGCCCAGGACCCATCTCCTCCCATTGCCAGTCTCGATTGCAGGGTGCAAGTCACAAGGCCTGAATCAGGACGCTAGCCAATACGCCGCAACGTTCGACGCACGCCCCCGGAATATTCAGGCAGACACACGAGCATCCCCACCAGATCGCGCTGACTACGAGGGCACCAGCCGTTCGGCCATGGTGAAGCCGTCGATATAGTCGCGAAAGTGCTTGAGGAAGGCGGCCTCGGCCGGACTGCGTTGCACATCCCGATGCCACAACAGGTGCAGATCGACCGAGCACACGCCTTCGCCAGGCGGCAGCCGCCACAACCGGCCCTCGGCCAGGTCGCGCCGCACGCTGTGCTCGGGCAGGCAGCCGATGCCGAAACCGGCGATGAGCAGCCGCTTGACCTCGTCATGCTGCGTGGATGTCGCCACCACCCGCCCTGAAAAGCCGCGCTGGTCGCGAAAGATCGTCAACGGCGACAGGCTGTCGCCCAGGGCATCGCTGGCGAAAGAGACGAAGTTCTCGCCCATCAGGTCTTCGATGCGCAGATCCTGCCGCCCGAACAGCGCATGGTTGCGTCCACAGAACAGCGCGTAGCGCTGATGCAGGAAAACCTTGTTCTCGAGCCGCTTGGGCATCTGCCGGCACAACGCGATACCCGCCGTGCCCACGCGCTGCTGCATCAGCGTGACGATCTCGCTGCTGGGCAGCACATCCATCTGCACGTCGATACGCGGCCAGGCCTTGTGGAACGCCGCCCAGAAATCGTCGTAGACCTGCGAATGGATGCGGCTGGCGACCAGCAGATGGATGCGGCCGGTCGCCTCGACCTCCGTCTGCGAGACATCGGCCAGCAGCTGCGACACGTTGCCGTAGATCGCCTCGGCCGCGCGGCATACCTCTTCACCGGCGTTGGTAACGGTGAACGCCTGGTTGTGCCGTTCGATCAGGCGCCGGTCCAGCTGTTCCTCCAGCCGCTTGAGCGCCTGGCTGACCGCCGATTGCGTCAGGTGCAGCTTGGCGGCCGCGCCGCTGATGCTGCGCTCCTGCACGATGACCAGGAAGGTGCGCAGCAGGTTCCAGTCGAGGCGATCGCCGCTGCGGGGGTCGGCGGGGTGAGCGCGCGTCATCGGGGGTCCTTGCGGGAAATCGGAAGACATCAATTTTACTTAAGTAAAAAATTAAAAATCATAAATTGACGTTATATCGGCGCGAGAGCGATAAACACGCCTTCGAACAACGACAAACTCCCAAGAGGAAAACCATGACCGCTCCCGCCCATGCGCCGGCGGCGCGCCAGCCCGTCCGGGCCGCAACCGCCGCATTCGTCGGCACCACCATCGAGTGGTACGACTTTTATATCTATGCCACCGCCGCCGCGCTGGTTTTCGGCAAAGTCTTCTTCCCCACGGCCGATCCATTCGTCAGCACCATGGCGTCATTCGGCACCTTCGCCGCCGGCTTCCTGGCGCGGCCGCTCGGCGGCGTCATCTTCGGCCATCTCGGCGACCGCGTCGGCCGCAAGAACGCGCTGATGGCGACCCTGGTCATCATGGGCCTGGCCACGGTCGGCATCGGCCTGCTGCCGAGCTACGCCAGCGCCGGCTTGTGGGCGCCCGCGCTGTTGCTGCTGCTGCGCCTGGCGCAGGGCCTGGCCGTCGGCGGCGAATGGGGCGGCGCCGTGTTGATGGCCGGCGAACATGCCTCGCAACGCCGCCGCACCTTCGCCGCCTCGTTCGCCCAATTGGGCAGCCCGGCCGGCCTGATCCTCTCCCTGCTCGCCTTCCGATTGCTGACGGCCCTGGACGAAGCCGATTTCGTCAGCTGGGGCTGGCGCGTGCCCTTCCTGATCAGCGCGGTGCTGTTGCTGGTCGGCTACTTCATCCGGGTCGGCGTCAATGAATCGCCCGACTTCGCCAAGGTGCTCGAACGCCAGGAGCGCGCCGAGATCCCGGCCAAGGAAGTGCTGCGCACCGCCTGGCGCACCGTGCTGCTGTGCATGGGCGTGTGCACCGTGGCGATCGGCGGCATCTACTTCACCAACACCTTCATGCTGTCGTACACCACCCAGACGATGGGCCTGAGCCGCACGTTGATCCTCGACTGCCTGTTCGTGGTCGCCATCATCCAGTTCTTCGTGCAGCCGCTGGCGGCCTGGCTGGCCGACGCCCTCGGTCCCACCCGGGTGCTCATCACGGCCGCCTTCTGCTCGGTGCTGGCGCCCTATCCCATGTTCATGCTCGTGTCGCAGGGCACGCCGTACAGCATCATCGGCGGCATCGCCATCGTGCTGGTCTTCATGGCCGCGATCTATTCCGCGATGGCCGGCTACATCAGCTCGGCGTTCCCCACCCACGTGCGCTACTCCGGCATCTCGCTGTCGTACCAGCTGTGCGGCGCGGTCGCCGGCGGCATGACGCCGCTGGTCGGCACCTGGTTGACCTATCACTACCCCGGACAGTGGCTGCCGCTCGCGTTCTTCTACTCGATGCTTTCAGCGATCACGCTGGTGTCGATCTGGGCGCTGGCCGGCCACAAGCGCCGCCTCGCGCTGGACGCGCCGGGCATCACCCCCGCCCCTGCCGCCTGACTCGCCGCTCTTCCCTTCTTTCAGGAACCCCCATGACACAGACCACCACCCCGCCCGCCCTCTCCGAGGAGCAGACCCGCCGGATCCTGCAGGCCGTCGACGCGCATTTCGACGCCCAGCTGGCCTTCACCCAGGATCTCGTGCGCTTTCCTTCGCTGCGGGAACAGGAACATACCGCGCAGGACTTCCTCTACGAGGCGATGCGCGCGCGCGGCTTCGCGATGGACCGCTGGAAGATCGACGTCAAGGACATCGAGTCCCACCCCGGCTTCGGCCCGGTGACCGTCTCGTACGAAAACGCCTTCAATGTCGTCGGCACCTATCGTCCCGCGCAGCAGCAGGGCCGTTCGCTCATCCTGAACGGGCATATCGACGTGGTGCCCACCGGCCCCGTGGACATGTGGACCCGCTCGCCGTGGGATCCGGCGATCATCGACGGCTGGATGTATGGCCGCGGCGCGGCCGACATGAAGGCGGGCCTGGCCGCCAACCTGTATGCCTACGACGCCGTGCGCGCCGCCGGCTATGAACCCGCCGCCCCGATCTACTTCCAGTCGGTGGTCGAAGAGGAATGCACCGGCAACGGCGCCCTGGCCGCCTTGCTGCGCGGCTACCAGGCCGACGCCGTGATCGTTCCGGAGCCGGAAGAAAACATGCTGGTCCGAGCCAACGTCGGCGTCCTGTGGTTCAAGGTCCGCGTGCAGGGTCATCCCACGCATACCCGCGAGATGGCCAACGGCTTCAACGCCATCGACGCCGCCTACGCCGCCATCGAAGCGCTGCGCGGGATCGAGGCGAAATGGAACGCGGAACACCACTGCCACCGTCATTTCGAACACCTCGACCATCCGATCAACTTCAATATCGGCAAGATCGAGGGCGGCGACTGGCCGTCGACGGTACCGCCCTGGTGTGAATTCGACGTGCGCGCGGCGATCTATCCGGGCACCACCGCGGATGAGGCCCGCGCCCAGATCGACGCCTGCCTGCGCGACGCCGTCGCCGACCCGCGGCTTGGCGGCACGCCGCCCCAGGTCACCTACACCGGCTTCTATGCCGAGGGCTACGTGCTCGAAGAAGGCAGCGATGCCGAAAACACGCTGCGCGAATGCCACCAGCAGGCCTTCAAGAGCGACCTCGAAAGCTTCACGACTCCGGGCTATCTCGACGCCCGCGTCTTCGTGATCTATGGCGACATGCCGACGCTGGTCTATGGTCCGAAGTCGCTCGACATCCATGGCTTTGACGAACGCGTCCATCTCGAATCGCTGCGGCTGATCACCAAGACCATCGCGCTTTTCATTGCCCAATGGTGCGGCATCAGCGCAACGCAGGCCAAGGCCGGCTGAGTCAGGGGCCGGCCGGTTCAACGCCCCTGCCAGTAGCGCCGCTGCCGCGCGCGCTGCGCCCACACCGACAGGCCGCCGGCGCGCGACTCGGCCAGCACCGCCCCATCGCGGTCGCTGCGCCAGAAGACCGCGCCGGCGCGAAGCCAGCGCCGCTCCACCGCCGGCGCCGGATGTCCGAAGCGGTTCAGATAGCCGCACTGCGCAATCGCGTGGCCGGCCTGCGAGGCCGCCGCCAGTTCCCGTCCGGATGACCACGCCGACCCGTGATGCGGCGCCAGCACGATATCGGTCGGCGGCAGGCCCAGTGCGGCCAGCTCGCGCTCCTGCGCCACGCCGATGTCGCCCGTCAGCAGCAGCGAATGGGCGCGGCCCTCGATGCGCAGCACGCAGCTGTTGGCATTGCGGTCGCCCCCGCGCACCTCGGCGCCCGGCGCGGGATGCAGAAAGGTGAAGGTCACGCCGTCGACGCGCCAGCTGTCGCCGCGCTCGCAGCGCAGCATCCGCGCAGGCGGAACGTAATCCGGCGGACGATCCGCCGGCACGTCCGCCCCCCCGCTCGCGGGCCGCCCAGCGCCGGTCCCGGCCTCCGCGCGCGGCTCGGGCCACAACCTGGCATCGCGCCGCAGCCATGCCGCCACATCGAACGACGCATAGCTGCGCGCCACCGGCACCGCCGCCAGCACCGAGCGCGTGCCGCCCACGTGGTCCAGGTCCGCGTGCGACAGCACCAGCACATCCAGCTGACCGATGCCGCGCGCCTGCAGCTGCGGCGCGATCACCCGCTCGCCCGCGTCGCCGCCACCGAAATGGCGCGGACCGGCGTCGAACAGCAAGGCCTGGCTCGCGGTCTCCACCAGGATCGCGCTGCCCTGCCCGATATCCATCGCGCTCATGCGCCAGTCGCCCGGCTCGGGCCGCGCCGGCCGCCAGCACAGGAGCGGCAACATGCACAGCCAGCCCAGGCGCCGCGCCGGCCAGCCCTGTGCCTGCAAGGCCCACACCATGCCCGCCAGCGCCCACAGCAGCCATGGCCACGGCGCCGCCGCCACCGTGAAGCTGGCCCAGTCCGCATTGCCCACCCAGGCCACCACCGTCATCGCCAGGTCGAACACCCACGCGCCCGCCTGCCCCGCCACCGCGGCCACGCCGGCCGTGGCCGGCGCCGCGGAGAACATGGCGCACAGCAGCGCCAGCGGCGTGACCAGGAACGTCACCGCCGGAATCGCCACCGCGTTGGCCAGCGGCGACCCAAGCGACACCTGGTGCACCAGGAACGCCAGCAACGGCGTCAAGCCCAGCGTCACCGTCAGCTGCAAGCGCGCGGCCTGCGACAGGGTCGCGCGCCAGCGCTGCCGCCATCCGGCATCCGCGTCGCGCGGCGCCTGCGCCACGCGCAGCAGGATCGCCACCGCGCCGAACGAGAGCCAGAAGCCCGCCGCCATCGGCGCCCACGGATCCAGCATCACCACCGCCGCGGCGGCAAACGCCAGCACCCGCCCCGCCGATATGCGCAGGCGCGACCAGCCCGCCGCCAACACCACCAGCAACATGAAGAACGTGCGCCGCGACGGCACGCCCCAACCCGCCAACAGGCAATACGCCAGCCCCACGACCATCGCCGCGGCGCCGCCGGCAATGCGCGCCGGCACCCGCTCGGCCAGGCTGCCACCGCGCCAGCGCGCGCGCCGCCACGCCGCCGCCAGCAGCCAGCCCGCCAGGCCCGCGATCGACGTCACATGCATGCCGCTGATGGACACCAGATGGGTGATGCCGCTGCGATTGAACAGGCGCCAGTCGTCGCGCGCCACGCCAGCCTGGTCGCCGATCGCCAACGCGATCAGCACCGGCGCGTAGCGATGCGCGCCCAGGGCGCGCCGCATGCCTGCGCGCACCCGATACCGGGCCCGCTCGATGGCGACACCGGCTGACGCCCAGGGCTGGTCTTCCAGCAAGCGCGGCTGGCCTCGCACCGTGCCCGTGGCGCGCAGGCCACGCGCGAACAGGCGCGCCTCGCCATCCGGCGCGTCGGGATTGAGCGGCGCATGCGGCCGGCGCAGCACCAGCGCCATGCGCCACACCTGGCCCGGCGCCACCGCCGGCAGCCCCGGCTGCGCGCCGGGCGGCGCCAACCACGACACCAGGATGCGCCGCGGAATGCCGGAACGCGCCGGCCCGACCTGCTCGCCCACGAAACGCACGCCGCCCGCGTCATCGTCGGGCAGCTCGGCCACGCGCAACGCCAGCCGCGCGACGGCGTTCTGGTGCAGGTCGGCCAATGCGTCGTCCAGCCGCCATTGCGCCTGTATCGCGGCGTTGACGGCGCCCGCCAGCAGCCCCGCGACCAGGCAGGCCAGCATCCCCGCCAGCCGGCCGCGCCAACGCCGTAGAGCCAACGGCAACACAACGCAGGCCGCCCCGGCCGACAGATAGAACCCCGCCCCCGGCAGCGCCGCGAGTGTCTGCACCGCCCCCGCGCCCGCCACGATGGCCAGGCAGAATATGCGCCCCTTGATATCCGTCTCCCGAGAAACGGATCAGCGTAGGGCGACAGGCGCTCAGGCGGTCGGTGTGTGAAGGGATTTGCCCACCTCGGGAAACCGTCGGTGTCCCATCCTAGCCATCACTCCCCTCTGGCCGCCGCCCCCAAACCCCGCACTTCCGCCAGCGCCGCCCCCACCCCGCCTGCCGCCAGCACCTCGACCAGCCGGGTCCCCACCGCCACCAGATCCGCATGGCGCCCGACCGCCTTCAATTGTTCGGCGGTCCGCACGCCGAAGCCCGCGGCAATCGGCAGGGAGGTCTTCGCGCGGATCCGTTCCAGCGCACCGGAGATCACGGCGTCCGAAGGCAGCGCCGCGCCCGTCGTCCCCGCCAGCATCACGTGGTACACGAACCCGCTGGCGCCTTCCAGCACCCTCTCCAGGCGCGCTTCCGTGGTCGTCGGCGCGGTCATCTTGATGATGGCGATGCCGTGGCGCCGCGCCAGCCGTTCAATGCCGGCGGCATGCTCGGGCGACAGATCCACCACGATCAGCCCGTCGACGCCGGCCCAGGCCGCGTCGGCCATGAAGCTGGCCGCTTCATAGCGCAGCAGCGGGTTCAGATAGCCCATCAGCACGACCGGCGTGCGCTCGTCCTCCTCGCGGAAAGCGGCGACCAGGTCGAGCGTGCGACGCAAGGTCTGCCCCGCCTTCAGTGCGCGCGCATTGGCCTGTTGCAGCACGGGCCCGTCGGCGATCGGGTCGCTGAACGGCATGCCCAGTTCGATCACGTCGGCCCCGGCGGCGGGCAGGCCTTTCAGCAAGGCCAGGCAGTCATCGTAGGACGGGTCGCCCGCCGTGAAATAGGCGGCCAGGCCCGGCCGGCCGGCGGCGCGCAACGCCGCCAAAGTCTGTTCGATACGGCTCATGCGGCGTCTCCGGTGAATTGCAGGACCGAATTCAAGTCCTTGTCGCCGCGCCCGCTCAGGCATACCACCAGCGCCTGCTCGCGGTCCATGCGCGGCGCGAGTTGCCTGGCGTAGGCCAGGGCATGGGCGCTTTCCAGCGCGGGGATGATGCCCTGCCGGCGCGTCAGCCACAGAAAGGCGTCGACCGCCTCGGCATCGGTGACCGATTCGTAGACGACCCGCCCGGTATCGTGCAGCAGCGCGTGTTCCGGGCCGACGCCCGGGTAGTCGAGACCGGCCGAGATCGAATGCGCGTTCTGGATCTGGCCGTCCGCGTCCTGCAGGAAGTAGCTGCGGCAGCCATGCAGAACGCCGGGGGATCCCTCGCCGATGCTGGCCGCGTGCTCGGCGGTCTGCGTGCCGCGCCCGGCCGCCTCGATGCCGAACAGCCGCACGCCGGCGTCGTTCAGGAACGGATAGAAGAAGCCGATGGCGTTGGAGCCGCCGCCCACGCAGGCGACCATCGCGTCCGGCAGCCGTCCGGTCTTCGCGAGGATCTGCGCGCGCGTTTCCTCGCCGATGACTTTCTGCAGTTCGCGCACCAGCCAGGGATAGGGATGCGGCCCGGCTCCGGTGCCCAGCAGGTAATAGGTGTCGTCCGGATGCGCGATCCAGTCGCGGATGGCGGCGTTCATCGCGTCCTTCAGCGTGGCGCTGCCGTCCGGCACCGGCCGGACCTGGGCGCCCAGCATCTCCATGCGCGCCACGTTGGAGGACTGCCGCGCCACGTCGACGGCGCCCATGTAGACGACGCATTCCAGGCCGAACAAGGCGCACACCGTGGCGGTGGCCACCCCGTGCTGCCCGGCGCCGGTCTCGGCGATGATGCGGCGCTTGCCCATGCGCCGCGCCAGCAACGCCTGGCCCAGGCAATTGTTGATCTTGTGGGCGCCGGTGTGATTCAGGTCCTCGCGCTTGAGGAAGATGCGCGCGCCGCCCAGTTCCTCGCTGAGCGCCTGGGCATGCAGCAGCGGGCTCGGGCGTCCCACGTAGTCGGCCAGCATGGCGCGGTACTCGGCCCAGAAGGCGGGGTCCTCGCGCACCGCGCGGAAGGTGTGTTCCAGCGCATCGAGCGCGGGCGCCAGCGTCTCGGGCATGTAGCGGCCGCCATAACGGCCGAACTGCCCGGCGGCATCGGGGTATTCAGGATGGGGGATAAAAGACATGGTTTCAGGCCTTCGGGAACATGGCAACCATGGTATCCAGACAAAACATCCAGATAAATCATAGATTTCTTGCCCATCGGTATCAGATTTTCTAATATCAACGGCATGAGAAACCTGCCTCCCATGAACTCGCTGCGCGTCTTCGACAGCGCCGCCCGCCACCTGAACCTGTCGCTCGCGGCGCAAGAGCTGGGCGTGTCGCACAGCGCGGTCAGCCAGCAGGTCCGGCAGCTCGAGACCTGGCTCGGCGGCAAGCTGTTCGAGCGGCATTCGGAGGGCGTGCGGCTGACCGCGGCGGGCCAGGATCTGCACCGCGTCTGCCTGCCGGCGTTCGACATGCTCGAACAGCGCCTGGCCGAACTGCTCGGCCGCTCGGCATCGACCGAGGTGGTGATCGGCGCGCCGGCCAGCCTGTTGTCCAACTGGATCATTCCGCGGCTCGAGCACTTCGAGCGCGCCCATCCCGGCGTCCAGGTGCGCCTGCAGACGGCGGCCGACATCGCGTTGCTGGAGCGGCGCGTGGTCGATGTGCTGATCGTGGCCGACGAGCACCGTTCGCCGGACATCGAGGCGGTGCCGCTGTTCCAGGAAAGCATCGGGCCGGTCTGCGCGCCGGCGCTGGCCGGGCGGATCCGGCGGCCGGCCGACGTGCTCGGCTCGCCATTGCTGCATGCCGCGGCGCGCCCCGCCGCCTGGGAACACTGGGCGCAGGCCAGCGGCGTGACGCTCGGCGCGCAGCAGCCCAGGCGCCAGTTCGACCAGCTCGGCCACATGCTCGAAGCCGCCGTGGCGGGCCTGGGCATCGGCATCGCGCCCCGCGAACTGGCGCAGGCCGATATCCGGGCCGGCCGGCTGGCCGCCCCCCTCGGCTTCCAGGACACGGGCGGCCGGTTCAGCCTCTATGCGCGCACCGATGCCAGGGAAGTCGTGGACGATTTCAAGCGCTGGTTGAAGGCGCAGGCGCAGCCCGATGCCGCGCGGGTCGGATAGGGCATGGACCCGTCATCGTCCAGGCGCCGCGGACGCCAGGGGCCTGACTGGCGGCTGCGCATGTTGCAAGGCCTGCCACAGATCGTAATTCGCCTGCATCGCCACCCATGCCTGCGCGGTACCCGCCCCGGCTTGCTCCAGCCGGACAGCGAGGTCCGGGCTGATGCCCGCCTTGCCATTGAGCACCCGGGACAGGGCCACCCGTGACATCGCCAGCCGATCGGCGGCTTCCGTCACGGACAGCCCCAAGGCGGCGATGACATCTTCCCGAAGGACTTCGCCCGGATGCGGAGGGTTATGCATCATGATCTCCATTGCAGGACCCCATGCTCGGCATGGGCGGTAACGTCGTCAACAGAGACACACCGTTTATCGGCTTTGGGAGCGGTCTTGAGTCCCCAAAGCGGCTTATCGGGCGGCCGGTTCGGCCTCTATGCCCGGATCGACGCCACGGCGACGCGCCGACCAGACGCTCGCCGCGTCGGATGAATCCGGGATTCGAGCGCGCGGCGAGACGGCCGGCGGGGGATCGGCTTAGCATTTTTAGAATGATCTATCCCTCTTCGGATAAACAAAGCCGTGCCCACTCGGCGCAAACCGGCCCACCCAGTGTGGGCCGCGTGCCATCATCGCCCCCGCATCGTTCGGCGCGCTGATTCGTCACGCGCCACGCCGTCCACGACGGCTCGAAACAACCCGCGCCATTCCCGCAGCACGACAGCCCGCATCCCGCTGACAGCCGCGGCACTGGCCGGCTGGCAACCTCGCATTGGAGAACCTCATGCCCTCGATCAGAAACCAGTCCCTGTCGTTACGGGCGCGCACCAACCTGGGCAAGTCGGAATCCGCGCTGGCCGTGGCCACGGAGCGGCTGTCGTCCGGCCTGCGCATCAACCACGCCGCGGACGATGCCGCCGGTGAATCCATCGCCAGCCATTTCACCGCCCAGATCCGCGGGCAGCACCAGGCGGCGCGCAACGCCAATGACGGCATCTCGCTGGCGCAGACCATCGAGGGCGCGCTGGGCGAGATGGGCCACAGCCTGCAACGCATCCGCGAACTCGCCGTGCAGGCGCAGAATTCCACCAACTCGATCGGCGACCTGGAATCCATCCAGGCCGAGATCGACCAGCATCTCGGCGAAATCGAGCGGATTTCGCACCAGACCCGCTTCAACAGCCTCGACGTGCTGGCCCAGGACGCCGATCTGTCCATCCAGGTCGGCGCCCACGATGGCGACACGCTCACACTCAACACCCGGCTCGTCAACACGAAAACCCTGAACCTGGACCAGATCGACGTGGTGCATGATCCGCGTCTGGGCAGCGCCGTCGACAGGACGGTGATCGACACCCAGTCCGAGCCCGCGCCGATCGCCCCGCCACCGGCGGTCGCGCCGCCGCCCGCGATAGCGCCCCCCACCACCACCGCCGTCCTGAGCATCAGGAATGGCGCCACCGTCCTCACGATATTCGACGCCTATCTCCTGAGTTACCAGTTCAACGGCACGACGCAATACCTCGTCCAGGAGGTCCACGGCGGTCTCGCCCGCAACGAGTACCGCATTCCCACCTTGCCCGCGCCCGTGGGAGGCGTCGTTGACATCGACATCAGCGTCCTGCCGCGCCTGGACAGAACCACCCTGAGCGCCGCGGAAGCGGCGGCGATCACCCGCAGCGGCGTGCCCACGCTGGTCGGCCGCACCTTTCCGGTTCCGGTCGCCCCCCCTGCCGTGCCGGCCCCCACGCCCACGCCGCCCGTGGTCGCGCCTCCCCCCGGCCCCCCGCCTGCCGCCGACGCCGTCAAGAAAGACACGCCCATCCGACTGTTCGATTTTCTCCAGAGCCTCGCGCCGGTGCCCGCCGCCGACGATGGCCGGCCCCTGTTCGACCAGCACAGCAAGGTGCACTACCTGACCGACGCCACCGGCAACGCCAACGGCGAATACGTCATCAGCGGCAGCGATGGCAATTTCTACGACATCAGCATTTCGTCCACCGGCGAGGTGTCCTTCAAGCCGAAACACGCGCCGCCCACCGTGAACCTCAAGGTCGTGCCCATGAAGCGGGTGACCCACGCCCTGGGCCAGGTCGACAGCCTGCGCGGCGAGCTGGGCGCGATGCAGCACCGCCTGGGCTCGGTCATCACCAACCTCAACCACACCGCCGATATCCTCGGCCAGGCCCGCAGCCGCATCGAGGACGCGGACTACGCCGTCGAAACCTCCAACCTGACGCGCCAGCAGATCCTGCAGCAAGCCAGCAAGGTCGCCTTGACGCAAGCCAATCAGTTGGCGCAGAACGTGTTGGCGTTGTTGAAGGAGGATTGACGCGCCACGGGTCGTGGCAGAACGCGGCAGCGATCCGACGAGGGACTTCGCCGCCTCACATCCAGTTCTTGCGCTTTGATAGCTGCCCGACCCCTGGGTTGAACTGATTGCAAGGATCCAGGGCGCGGTAGAAATTCCGAAGCTCGGGGCCGGCGCGATACAGATGTCCAACGTTGTGTTCGGCCGGATACTGCGCGCCACGGGCGTCCAGCAGCTTCCACATGCGGTGCTCCAGCGCCAGGCAATCCACGCCCTTTCTCACGATGTAGTCCTGATGGAAGACATGGCAAAGAAAGTGTCCGTAATAGAGCTTGGCCACCATGGCGGTCTCCATGTCCTCGGGCAGAACCTCCAGCCAGTCCCGGTCATTGCGCTTCAGGGCGATATCCAGCGCGACGATATCCTCCACCGCATCCGGATGCATGGCGCGGTAGCGCACGGCGGCGCCGGCCGCCGCGAATCGCAGCAGGAAGGCGGATGCGCCTTCTTCCGGGGAGCACAGGAAGCAGGCGCCCGTGGCCTGGTTGAAATAGGAATCCAGGAAAGCCTGAAGCGGCTCCTTCAGCTTTCTCGACACCTTGATCATCAGATAGTGTTCATACCGGGCGCGAAAGTCGCGCAGGCGAGCGGGCAGATGATCGCCACAGCGTTCGCTGAAGAACTGCAACAGCCGGTCGCTCATGTTCCTGGGGAAGAACGGGAATCTCGCGCAGAAATTGTCCACGCGCGCTTTCAACGCGAAAAAGGCGGGAAGCCTTGCGGTGCCCAGTCTGCGGATAGCCAGGAAAGTGTCCTTGCCGTAGACGTCGGCGATATCGAACGCATCCCTGTGCATGTACTCCCCCGCGATGGGCAGCTCCGGCAAGGCCGTCAGAAGGTATCGTCGAATATCCGTCAGTTCCGCCGGATCATTCGTCCCGATGTAGAAAACGTCGGTCTGCGTTTCCGCCGGAAACGTGTCCAGGCGCACGGCGAAGAGAATCAGCTTGCCGGCGCTCCCGGAAGCCTCGTACAGCCGTTTCGGGTCCGCGTTGAACCGCGCGGGCGAGTCCGCGTCGACGTCGCGGACGTGCCGCGCATAATCCTGATCCGACCCGCGTCCGCCATCGCCGATGTCGTCAGGACGGTAGGTGCCGTCATCCAGACGCCGCAGGATCTCCTCGGGGGATTCTCCCAATGAGATGCCCAGGTGGTTGACCAGGGATAGTTTGCCGTCCTGCCCCAACTGCGCAAACACGGCCATCTCGGTAAAGGCGGGGCCGCGCTGCACCAATGATCCACCGGAGTTATTGCAGATCCCTCCGAATACCGAAGCGCCAATGCATGAAGACCCGATGACGGAGTGCGGTTCACGTCCCAGCGGTTTGAGCGCTTTCTCCAGCTGGTCCAAGGTGGCGCCGGGAAAGCAGATCACCTGATGCCCGTCACGGATCAGCTGTATTTTCTTCATGCGCAACGTGCTGATGATCACGATCTCCCGATCGTAGTCATCGCCGTCCGGCGTCGACCCTCCGGTCAAGCCGGTATTGGCCGCCTGCATGATCACGATCTTGCCGTGCGCCACGCATGCCTGGACCAATCGCCATTGCTCCAGAAGGCTGCCCGGCCGCGCAACCGCGATCGCCGATCCGAAGCCGAAGCGGAATCCTGTACGGAACCGTTGGGTATGCTGCGGGTCGGTCAGGACATGGGCCGTGCCGACGATGCCGCGCAATTCGTCGAGCAGGCGCTGGTTATCAGGATTCATGCAGGTCCTTGGAAAGAAACTGTGGGAACGGGAAATCATGGCCATCGCGCCATCGGTGACGACGCAAGCGGCACGCGCGGTCATTCAATGATCATCCCGGCCTTGTCGCGCACCGTTTGGTAGCGAGAGCGCTCTTGCGCCAGGAACTGAACAAATGCGTCCTGCTCCAGCACGACGGCACGCCAGCCGGCTTCCTGCAATCGTTGACGGACCGCTTCGTCCTGGACCGCGCTTTCGAATGCGGCGCTCATTTTTCTTCCGATCCCGGGAGGCAATTGAGCGGGGCCGAAGAGCCCGAGCCAGTTGGTGAATTGGTAACCAGCCATCGACGGCAGCTCCGAGATGGCGGGCACGTCAGCGAACAGCGGCGAACGATTCGCGGATGTAACCGCCAGCAGGGTCAGTTTGCCGGTCTTGATGTGCGCTACCAGCGGGGGCAAGCCCGTAATGACGAAGTCGATCTGGCCTCCGAGAACGTCGTTGACCGCTGGCGCGGCGCCCTTGTACGGCACGTGTTGCCAATTCACGCCGGCAATCGCTTGCATCGCGGCGCCGGCGAAATGCATCGTACTGCCACTGCCCGGCGTGCCATAGTTGAATTTGACACCTTGCTTTTGTGAACTGGCAACCAATTCACCTAGCGACTTCGGACCGCGCTCGGGATGCGCCACGATTCCCAAAGGCGTGTCGCCCACGAACGCGATTGGCGTCAAGTCCTTTTCCGGATCATAGGGCAAGGGCTTTCCGGCGATGGGTGTAACCAGGACTTCCGCCGGCGACGACAGCAGAAACGTGTAGCCGTCTGGCGCGGCACGCACAACGGCCTGGGCGCCGATCGCGCCCGAAGCGCCCGCGCGGTTTTCCACGACGACCTGCCGTCCCAGGATCCTGGAAATGGCGGCACTGTAGATGCGGGCGGCGGTATCGACCCCTCCGCCGGCGGGATACGGCACGATCAACGTGACGGGGCGTTGCGGCCAGGGATTGGCCTGGGCGCCCGCGCCGAAGAGCGCAAAACAGGAAACGAGAATGGCAGTTCGAAGCATGATATCTCCAAGTCAGACCGTCACCGGCCTGCGTCACAGGAAGGCGCGGGCTGACGAGACCAGCAAGGCCGCGCCGGATAGCGTCAACAACATCAGGACGACGCGGCGGAACGTTTCGTCGCACAGGCGGGCGTACAGGCGCGCGCCCAGCCAGGTCGACACCATGACGACGGGCAGCAACGCCCCGAACCAGGGCAGTATGGCCAGCGACACGGTCGACGAGACGACGTAGCACGTCATCGTGAACGACAGGATCAGCAGGTTGAATCCCTGGATCAGATTGCGCTGCATTTCGCGGGGATAGTGGCGCAGGGTGCACCACAAGGCGGGCGCGAGTCCCGTGAGGCCCGCCAGGCTGCCCAATACCCCGCCGCACAGGCCGGCGATGCCCTCTCCCAGGCGACCACCGCTGTCCAGTTCGATCTTGCGGCGCGACAGCAACATGAACGAACACCAGGCGACCAGCACGATTCCCAGCAGCAGTTTGAAGACGGCGGGATCCAGCAGGGGCAGCAGGGCAAGGCCAAGCGGCACGCCCAGCGCCCCGCCCGCCAGAAACGGCAGCAACAGTTTCCACGGAAACGCCTGGCGCACCGATAAAACCCCGGTCACCTGGCCGACGAGCGCGCCGAACACCGTCAACACAGCGGCCAGGCTCGGCTCCAGCACCCAGGCCCAGATAGCCATCGACACCATGCTGAACGCGAAACCCGACAGCCCCTGCACGAAGCCCGCGACGGCCGCGCCGCCCAGGGTGAACCACAACATCGGCCCGAAGAGCATATGCCGTCCCAAATGGAATCGAAGGAAGAGAAGGCCGGGGCCCGCCCACACTGAAAGGGGCCTCGCACCGGCCCTGGGCGCCCGCCGCGATGCCCGCGCGGGCGCGACTGCCGTGCCGCGTCAGTCGAACGCCAAGGCCGAACCCGGCACTGGCGTGAAGCCGAGATCGCCGCGGGCGATCACCGCTTCGCGGCCGCCGTTCTCGCGCAGCAGCGTCTGCTGGCGCGCCTTGGCCTGGCGATCGACCGCCTGCGGGTCACAGATCAGATACAGCTGCTGGCGGCAGGCCTGCACGGTATCGGCGTGGCGCGGATCGGCGGCCAGGTCCTGGAGTTCCTCGGGGTCGGCTTCCAGATCGAACAACTGCGCGGGATAGCCGGCGTATTCGATGTACTTGTACTTGCCGTGGCGGATCATGAAGGCGCCCGTGGTCGAACCCATGCCGTGATATTCCACCAGCACGTTGCGCCGCGGCGTCTCGCCGCGGACGATGTCGAACAGCGAATGGCCGGGATAGCCTTCGCGCAAGGCCGGCTCGGTGTTGCCGACGGCGTCCAGCACCGTAGGATAGGCGTCGATATGCGTGACCGGCACGTCGACCACCCGCCCGCGCGGAATGTCGTCGCCCGCCATGATCAGCGGCACGCCCGCGGTTTCCTCGAACATGGTCGACTTGCCCCACAGACCGCGCGCGCCCAGGTTGTCGCCGTGGTCGGAGGTGTACATCACGCGGGTGTCATCGGCCAGGCCGGCGTCCTCCAGCGCGTTGAGGATCTTGCCGATGTTCTCGTCCAGGAACGAGCACAGACCGTAGTAGCCGGCGACGGCGCGCTTGACCGCGTCGCCCTCGAAATAGTCGTCGTAGTTGAAGCTGTTGCGATAGTCGACCAGATAGGGGTGGTCCGGCCGCTCGCGCCGGTCGTACAGCTTGGGCAGCGGCAGGTTCTGGTTGAAATAGCGGTAATAGTGTTCAGGCGGCGCAGTCAGCGGGAAGTGCGGCGCCACCAGCGACACGAACAGCACCCACGGCTTGTCCGATTCGCGTCGCGCCGCCTCGCGCAGCCAGACCTGGGCGCGGGCCGTGATCTCACGGTCGTAGAAGGTGTAGGAACTCTCGCCGGGCCCCGCGAAGTGGGCCATTTTGTAGGCGCCCTTGCGCACCGGCAGTTCGCTGCGGACCAGGCCCATCAGATCGCCCTTGCCCTCGATGATGTGCATGGGGATGATCTCTTCCGAAAACCCGTGGTCCTCGCCGGGCTGGCGGAAATGGAGCTTGCCAATCGAAACCACGTCATGATCGCGTTCGCGCAACCGATGATGCCAGCTGGGCACCGCGCCATCGTAGGCGTCGGCGTTGTCCCAATAGCCGATCTGATGAATGTACTTGCCCACCGCGAACGAAGCCCGGGCGGGAATGCACACCGGGCTGGCGCAATAGGCCGAGCGGAACAGCGTGCCGCGCGCGGCCAGGGCATCGAGATGGGGTGTCTTGACGATCTCGCTGCCATAGCAGCCCAAGGCCTTGGGCGAGTGTTCGTCGGACATGATGATCAACAGGTTCTTCGGTTTCACGGTCATGGCTCTACTAGGTTGAATGGCTGATGTCAGCCGCTTGATAAATTCGAATCGGGAAACGCGAGATCGCGCGAGGTCGGGCCCAGGAAGAATTCCTGGTAGTACACGCACTGCCCGCGTCCAGACCGCGCCACGGCCTGCATGTAGATGCCGCGGTAGGGATGCGGCACGCCGATGCGCTCGCAGGACTCGGTGTCGAAATCGACCAGCTTCACCAGATGGGTGATGTTGGTGATCGGCAACTTGAATTGCTGGATGATGACTTTCTTGAAATTGGCGCCGTTGAGCTTGTCCATGGGCATGTCCCACAGGCGCTTGAGCAATTGCCGGTCGGCGTAGAACCGGCTGGAGATGCGGAACTCGTCGTTGATGATGATGATGCGGTCAAGCCGCATGACATTGGCCTCGGTTCCCAGGTATTCGTTCCAGGGCCCCGCGCCGGTCACGGGCGTGCGCAGGACCGCTTGCGAAAAGATCGGCAGCACGGCGCCATCGTCGTCCAGGAAGCGGCAATGCCAGGGATCCTCGATCTGGCGAGGCGCCTCCGCGATGAAGCTGCCCAGGCCGTGCATGCGCACCACCAGGCCCTGCTCCACCAGGTCGCGCAACGCCCGCTGCACGGTGCCCAGGCTGAACGGCGTGAGCTGCGCCAGTTCCTCCTCGGCCGGCAACTGGTCGCCCGGCTGCCAGATGCCGCGCCGAACCGCGTCGACCAGCACCTCGACCAGCCGCTGGTACTTGGGCCGGCGGGTCGGATCGGGTGCATGCAGCGTCTCGAAGATTTCCAGACGACGTTCCAAGGTACTCATGAGATTTTCTCCCTGTCTTGCATGATCATGTCGGCGCCTTTCTCGCCGATCACGATGCTACCAGCGTTGGTATTGCCGGAAAGCAGCAGGGGCATGATCGAGGCGTCGACCACGCGCAGCCGGTCCACCCCGCGGACCCGCAGCCGGGTATCGACCACGGCATCGGCGTCGGCCCCCATGCGGCAGGTGCCGACGGGGTGGAAGATGGTGGTGGCGTACCCACGGATGAAACGCAGGACGTCGTCGTCCGACTCGACGTTGAAGCCGGGCCGGTATTCATCGGCAACGTACGGTGACAGCGAACGGGTCCGCACCAGTTGACGCGCCATCCGCACCCCTTCGACCATGGTGCGCCGGTCGAACTCGGTGTCCAGGTAGTTAAAGCGCGCCCGGGGCGCGGCCAGCGGATCGGGCGAGGCCAGGTCGAGCCGGCCGCGGCTGGTTGGCCGCAACTGGCAGACCGACAGGGTGAAACCGGAGAAATCATGCGGCCGGCCGGCCGTCATGTCGGCGCTGATGGTGCCGAAGTGGAATTGCACGTTGGGGGTCTGCTCGGCGTCGTTGGTGCGCGCGAACATGCCGCCCAGCTGGATGCCGGCCGCCACCGGCCCGGCGCGGCGCAGGATCCATTGCAGGCCGATGCGGGCCGTGCCCCACCAGGTGCGCAGGGCGTCGTTGGTGGTGATCGGCCGGGTGCAGCGGTACATCAGCCGCGACTGCAGGTGATCCTGCAGGTTGCGGCCGACTTCGGGCAGATGGTGCACCGGCGCGATGCCCAGCGCCCGCAACGCGTCGGCGTCGCCGATGCCTGACAACATCAGCAATTGCGGCGACTGAATCGCGCCGGCGCTCAGCACCACCTCGCGCCGGGCGCGGGCCTGGCAGGCCTGGCCCGCGCGCAGGTACGACACCCCCGCGGCGCGGCGGCCCTCCAGGATCAGGCCGGTGGCGTGCGCATCGGATTGCACGCACAGATTGTCGCCGGCGATGCCCGAGCGCAGGTAGGCCTTGGCGGCCGAGCAGCGCAGGCCATTGCGGGTGGTCAGCTGGAAATAGCCGGCGCCTTCCTGCCGCGCGCCGTTGAAATCGTCGGTGCGCGGCACGCCCAGTTCGTTGGCGCCGCCGATGATGGCCTCGATCAGCGGGTGGCGGCCGCGGATATCGGACACCGCCAGCGGACCATCGCCGCCATGGCAGGCGTCGGCGCCGCGCTCGTTGGCCTCGGAGCGCTTGAAGTACGGCAAGATATCGTCCCAGCCCCAGCCGACGTTGCCTTGCGCCCGCCACCGCTCGAAATCCTCTTTCTGGCCACGGATGTAGACCAGGCCGTTGATCGAGCTGGACCCGCCCAGGGTGCGGCCGCGCGGGATGTAGATCCTGCGGTTGTCGAGATTGGGTTCGGGCTCGGATTCGAATTGCCAGTTCAGTTGCGGGTTGAACATGGTCTTGCCGTAGCCGATGGGGATGTGGATCCACATGTTGCGGTCCCGCGGACCTGCCTCCAGCAGCAGCACCGTGGTCTTGCGGTCCTGCGCCAGCCTGGCGGCCACGGCGCACCCGGCCGAGCCCGCGCCCACGACGATGTAGTCAAACTCCCTGGTCTCCACGTTCCCTTCCCCTCAGATGTCCAGTACCACGGCGCCCTCGCGGACACGCGCGCAGCAGATCAGTACGCTGTCGGCGCGTTCTTCGTCGCTCAACAGGTAGTCGTTGTGTTCGATCAGGCCCGACAGGTAGTGCAGCCTGCATTCACCGCACAGTCCGGCCTCGCAGGATGAATTGCAGGCCACCCCGGCGTCGCGCAGGGCCTGCAGGATGGTCTGCCCCGGCGCCACCGGCACCGACCGGTCGCTGTGGCGCAGCGTCAGGCTGGCCGGCTCGCTGTCCGCCGCGGGCGGCGGCGCCGGCGCCAGGTCGGCGCCGAAATGCTCCGAATGCACCGCTCCCGCCGGCCAATGGGCGCTGGCGGCCTGCACCGCGCGCATGAAACCGGGCGGGCCGCAGAAATACAGTTGGCCATCGTCCGGCCACTGCGCCAGCAGTTGGCCGAGATCCAGGCCGTTGGCGGGGTTGCCGCCATCGTGGTGCAGGAAGACACGGCCGCGCCACTTGTCGCCGGCCAGATAGCCGGCGAAGGCGGTGCGCTCGGGCGACTGGGTGCAGTAGTGCAGCGTGTACGGCCGGCCCAGCGCGTGCAGCCGTTCGGCCATCGCCAGCAACGGCGTGATGCCGATGCCGCCGGCCAGCAGCAGCGAATGGCCGGCGTCCTCGCGCAGCGGGAAGTAGTTGTGCACGCCAGCCACCTCCAGCAGGTCGCCGGGCCGCACCTGTTCGTGCATGGCGCGCGAACCGCCGCGGCTGTCCGGCACGCGCAGCACGGCGATGCAATAGCGGTCAGTGCTGCCCGGCACGTTGCACAGGGAATAGCGGCGGTTGACGCCGCCCGGGGTACGGATATCCAGGTGCGCGCCGGCCTCGAACGCGGGCAGCGGCGCGCCGCCCGGATCAACCAGGTCGAAGGCATAGATGCCTTGCGCCTCATACCGGATCGCACTGACTCGCAACTTCAGCATGGTTCTCTCCGCATCCCTCAGCCGGCCGTGGCCGCCTGGCCCGCGCGGTCGATGCCGTCGAGCCGGGCGCGCACGTGCGCATCGCGCTGGTCCGCCGGCAGCGCGTCGGCCGACCGCATGATCTCCAGCACCTGCTTGCCGGCGGCCGCCAACTGCTTGCGGTCCGCCTGCTTGTCGGCCAGTTCGGGAATGTCCAGCACCGAATCTTGGGCATAGATCGGCAGCGTCCGGCCCTGCTCCTGCAACTGCTGGTAGAGCGCGTAGGGCGCGGTCTTGTCCTGCACGGCGTTGCGCAGCAGCTTGCGGCACATGTACACGCCCACGTCCGAGACGCCCGGATGCTCGGCGCCGTGCGCGGCGATCCGGCCCTGGCTGACGATGGCCTCCCAGTCACCCGGCGCGCGCTGCCCCTCGTCGTAGCTGCGGTTGCCGGTCTGCCCTTCCAGGAAGTCGATCTTGTCGACGCCGCAGTCCGCTTCGTTGCCCAGACCGTCCGGGTCGACGGTGCTGTTGAAGTGGCGATAGCCGAAGATGATCATGTTCTCGTCGTCGACCGGCACGCTCCAGCGGGTGCAGCCGGCGGTGCCATGGCGTTCGCGCGCGGCGGTGGGCAGCAACGAGCCGATCTGCAGGTAGTTGGGGAACACCATTTCGGTGATGCGCACCCAGATCTTGTCGCCGGGCAGACGGCGCGAGGCGATGAACACGCAGCCGTTGCCGTCGCGCGTCGCTTCCCATTGCATGACCGGCATGTCGCCGAAGCCTTCCAGCGACACGCCCGCCGAGGTCGCGGCGTCCACGCCTTCGACCACCATGTGGTTGTGCAACACGGCGGTATGCATGTGGTCCATGATGTTCTCGTAGACCTGCAGCCAGTTGCACGGGTAGATGTTCGAGAACGGCACCAGCCGGGTATCGGCGGGCAGGCTGTAGGTATCGAATTGCGGGAACGGCGGCGCCTGGCCCGGGCCCATGTAGGCGAAGACCAGCCCATCACGCTCGAACGCGGGATAGGCGCCCTGGCACACGGTTTCCTTCAGGCGCGTGGCGTCCGGTTCGCAGGGCGCGTCCAGCAGCGTGCCGTCCACGCCGTAGTGCCACCCGTGATAACAGCAACGGATGCCGTGCTCGGCGATGATGCCGAACTCCAGCGAGGCGCCGCGGTGGGCGCATTGGCGATGCATGACGCCGACGTCGCCGCTCTTGTCGCGGAACGCCACCAGGTCCTCGCCCATGATGCGGATGGCCTTGGGCACGTCCGTCAACTCCTGCGACAGGCACACCGGCTGCCAGTGGCGGCGCATGTACTCGCCCATCGGCGTGCCGGGGTTGCTGCTGGTCAGTTCCAGGTCCGGGCCGGGGCGGTTGCGTTGCTGGTAGCCGGAGAACCGCAACGGATGTTCGCTGCGGGTCGCGGGCACGGAACTCGTGGCTTGCGTCATGTCTTGTCTCCTGATGATTGGAATGGGTCAAACACGCAGATTCGATTGGCTGATGAAGCGGATCTGCTGATACGCATCCAGGCCTTCCGGCCCACCTTCGTAGCCCAGCCCGCTGTCCTTGACGCCACCAACCGGCGCGTCGGCCAGCGAGGGCGTGAAGTTGTTGATGCCGATCCACGCAGCGTCGATGTCCTCGGCGAAGGTGGCGGCGCGTTGCAGGTCATTGGTGAACAGGTAGGCCGCCAGCCCATACTCGACGGCATTGGCGCGCGCGATGGCCGCGTCCAGGTCGCCGAAGGACAGGATCGGAGCCACCGGACAGAACGGTTCCTCGCGCAGGATGCGGGCGCTCGCGGGCACGTCGGTCAGCACCGTCGGCGGGAAGAAATAGCCCGCGCCCGCCCCGCGCGCGCCACCCAGCCTGACCTGGGCGCCGCGCCGCCGCGCGTCGTCGACCAGTTCGGTCGCCGCGGCCAGGCGCCGCTCGTTGTTCAACGGCCCCATGCGCACCCCGTCCGCCAGGCCGTCGCCCACCGGGAGCTGGCTGGCGTACTCCACGAAGTGCGCGACAAAGGCCTCGTAGAGACTGTCCTGCACGAAGAAGCGGCTGGGCGACAGGCATACCTGGCCGCTGTTGCGGTACTTGAAGGCAACGCACGCCTGCGCGGTGCGGGCCACGTCGACGTCGTCGCAGACGATCACCGGCGCGTGGCCGCCCAATTCCATGGTGCACGGCTTCAGATGGCGCGAGGCCAGCGTGGCCAGCAACCGCCCCACCGGCACCGAACCGGTGAACGAGACCTTGCGGATCACGGGCGAGGCGATCAGGCGCTCGGAAATCTGCGCCGGCTTGCCATACAGCAGGCCGATCGCGCCGGACGGCACGCCCGCGTCCAGGAAGGCCCGCACCAGCAGCATGCCGATGGCGGGGGTTTCCTCGGGCGCCTTGAGCACCACGGTGCAGCCCGCCGCCAGCGCCGCCGCCACTTTGCGGGCGGCCAGGAACGCCGGGAAATTCCACGGCACGAAGGCCGCCACCGGCCCGATCGGACGCTTGACGGTGGTCTGCGTCAGCAGCGCCGAGCGGGGCGGCAATTGCCGGCCGTAAGCGCGTTTGCATTCCTCCGCGCAGTAGACGATGCCCTCGATCACCCGGCTCAGCTCGCCGTCCGCATCGGCCAGCGGCTTGCCGTTCTCCAGCGTCAGGACCACCGCCAGCTCGCCGCGCCGCTCGTCGATCAGTTGCGCGGCGCGCATCAGGATCGCCGCCCGCTCCCAGGCGCTGGTGCGCGACCAGGTGGCGAACGCGCCGTCGGCGTGGCGCAGCGCGTCGTCGATGTCCTCGTCCGTGGCCACCGGCAACCTGCCCAGTTCGGCGCCGTTGGCGGGATTGCGCACCGCCAGCGTTTCCCGCCCCTGCGCACCGCGCCACTGTCCGCCCACGTACAGGGCGAGCGCGGGGGGATAGGCCGCCGCGTCCTGGCTCGCGGTCGCCGCGGCGGGCTCGTGTTTCGTTTGCTTCATGGCTCGTGACTCATCGTGGTTCTGGGAAAGGGAAGAAGATCCGTCATGACAGCCGCTGCGCGCCACCCGGCACGGCCCCGGCGACGGCGCCGGGCGCGGCGATCATTCGTGCCTGCATGCGCCGTCGGCTGGCCTGCGGATTGATGAACAGCACGCCAATGACGCTCACGCCGATGGCCAGCACCGCGGACACCAGGAAGCCCTGTTCATAGCCGGCCGCGACGGTGTTGCCGCTACCGATGAAACGGCCCATCAAGGCCGGCGCCACCAGGCCGCCGGTAGTCGCCAGCGCGCTGCTGATCGACATCGCGGCCGAGCGCTGCGAATCGAAGGAGATCTCGGCGACGATCGCCGAACTCAGCACGAAGGTCAGTTGCGGCAAGTTGCAGCCCAGCGCCAGCAGCAACACGCGCAGCGTGGGGTGTTCGGCCACATACAGGGACAGCAGGATGCAGGCACCGCCCAGCAGCACGAACGCACAGCTGAGCCAGCCGCGGGCGTAGATCGACGCGATGCCGCGCTTGAGCATGCGCTGCGACAGCCACGACCCGACCAGCACCAGCGGAATGTTGATGCCGGTGAAGATCATGAACATCCAGCCGGTTTCCTGCGTGGAGTAGCCCAGCGCCTTGCTCATGTAGGCCGGGATCCAGGTGAACATCACCGAGAAGATCCAGTACGTGGTCCAGTACAGCAGCATGTTGGCCAGGAAGGTGCGGTCCGTCAGCAGCACCCAGTACGGCACGCGCGCCTGCGATGCATCGGCGCTGGCGCCGGCGTTGCGGACCTGCCCGTCGCCGCCGAACAGCAGCCACAGCACCATCCAGACGATGCTCAGGACGCCCAGCAGCAGGAACGCCGCGTGCCAGCTGTGGTTGAGCATGATGTAGGTGAGCACAGGCCCGGAGATCAGCAGCCCGACCGTCACGCCCTGGAAGATCACCGACGATGGCACGTTGCGCTGGTCGTCGGCGAACCAGGAGTAACAGGAGTGCAGCGCCAGCGGATACGCCGGCCCCTCGCCGATGCCAAGCAGAATGCGCGAGAAGTACAGCAGCGGCACCGAGGCGAAGAAGGCCAGCGGCATTTGCGACACGCCCCAGATGCCGGCCAGCACCACCAGCACGATCTTGGACGACACCCGGTTGGCGAGGAAGCCGAAGCCGATCGCCGACACCGAAAAGAACAGGAAGAAGCTGCTGGCGATCATGCCGAACTGCGCCGGCTCGATGCTCAGTTCCTGCATCAGCGGCACGGCCACGATGCCGAGAATCGCCTTGTCCATGAAATTGATGACCATGAACAGGGCCAGAAGCACTGTCACGACCCACCCTCGTACATTCACCTGCGCTGGTGCTGCTGTTGCCATGTCTCGCCCCTTGTTTTTCGAGATCCGCCGCGTTGACGCCGCGCCGTGTCAAAACTATAGTCCTATATAGTTCTTAAATTCAATCCCGGGACTCACTAGGACTAACCCTAGCCCGACCGATCACCCCTCTTTTCGAGCCTCGAAACCCATGCAACGTCCCCACTGGCGTGACCACGGCAGCGACCCCGACTACCGTTATTCCCTGGCCAACGAGCGCACTTTCCTGGCCTGGATCCGCTCGGCGCTGGCGTTGCTGGCGGCCGGCCTGCTGCTCGACCAGCCCGGCATGGCGGGCAGCCCGATCGTGCGCACGGGGCTCGCGCTGGGCCTGTGCCTGCTGGCGGTGCTGGCCTGCGCCAGCGCCTATCTGCGTTGGCGCGGCAACGAAATCGCCATGCGCCACGCCAGCGCCCTGCCACACAGCCCGGCGCTGGCGCTGCTGTGCCTGGCCATGCTCGCCATCGGCGCCGGGGTGTGCTGGCTGATGTTGGAACGGGTCTGATGCTCATGCCCTGCCGACCTGGCGCCGCCAGCCGATGAGTTATCCCCGCGATCCGGGCCTGCAGCCCGAGCGGACCCTGCTAGCCTGGCGGCGCACCTGCCTGGGCCTGGTGATGAACAGCTTCCTGTTGATGCGCGGCGGCGCCCTGCACGATGAGCCCGCCGGCATCGGCGCGGGCCTGTTCGTGATCGTCCTGGCCGGCTGGCTATATGCCCGAATCCGCACCCGGCTGCGTTGCGCGCCGGATGATTGCACCCGCTCGCCGGATCGCCTGGCCCTGATGGCCGCCGCCGGCGCCGCCCTGCTGGTGTGCCTGGCCGGCGCCTGGCACGGCGCCGCCCTGCTTCATGCCACGGTCCGTTGAATGCTCAGGGCGACCTTTTCACGCTTCGCGCATCAGTCAGTCACCAGATACGCCTGCCCACCCGGTTTCAAATAGGGTTGCAGCGCCTTGAACGGCACGCTGCCGTGGGTGCCCAGGCAGGCGCCCGAGGCATGGCCCACGCCGGACACCGACAGGCTCAGCGCGCCCGGCGTCACGGCGCCCAGGGCCAGGTACTGCGGCCACAGATCGGCGCAGTCTTCCAGGTTGGGGCGCTGGTCGGCCTGGCTTTCGGGCGGGCCGGCCTTGACCACCTGGTCCACCAGCCCCAGCAATGCCGCGCTCGGTTCGCGGCCGACGCTGCGCTTGCCCGGCACGTAGGCGTCGAACACCCGGTTCCAGTCCAGGTACTCGCCGCGCAACAGGTCGAAGGTGTACGGCTCGAAATGATTGGCCGGATGGGCGCCGCCGCAATCCAGGCTGCCCGCCTCCGTCACGGTCATCAGCGCGCGCGACAGCCAGGTGACGTTGATGTTCTCGTCGTCGAACCCGCCCAGCGTGCCGCCGGCCTCGCTCTGGCTGGTGTAGGCAAACGCCATGCACTCCAGCGCGCCCAGGCTCTTGCGCCAGTGGCGTTGTTCCAGCAGATCGTTGACGCGCCGCATGACCTGCGGATCGGGATGGCGGCTCAACCGCGGATACGCGAACTGGGTGCGCGGGTCCACCCACATGCGGTAGGCCACCGCGCCCGCGCCGATTTCCTTGCCCACCGGCTTGGCGTGGCCCGCCAGCTTCAGCGTTTCGTAGGGCGCGCGCTTGGCGTCGATGCCGGCCTTCAGGTCGACATCGCCCAGGTCGACCTGCTCGGCCCGCGCGCGGGCGCGGTCGCGTTCGAGCTGCTCGGTGTCGTAATGCGCAACCGGCCGCAGATCGAAGCGGCGCTGCTTGCCGGTGCGCGTGTCGGTCCATTGTCCGTGATAACCCTTGGCGTCACGCGTGCCTTGCCAGCTGGCCGCGCGGTCGGCCGCGTCGATCGTGGCCTTGTCCGAGGCGGGCGGCCGCGCCGGGTGCGGCTTGGGCTCGTACAGGACGTCGCCCGTGCCGCGCAGGGGAATGTCGACGCCGCTCCTGGGATAGAAGTAGCGCCCGCTCACGACCCCGTTGGCGCCGGCCGCGTCGTCCAGTTCCAGCACCACTTCACCGGCCCCTTGCAGGGTGCCCTGGTAGACGGTGCGCGGGGTGGCGCCGGCATTGAACGCGGCCAGCGACAGCATGGCGAGGATCAGCGCAGCCGGCGCGCAACGGAGATGGCGGGCGGGTGTCGAGGACATCGGGCAAGGCCTGCAAAAGTGGGCGTGGAGCTGACTATACCCGAGGCGGCAAGGCGACCGCCGCCCGCCCCGGCCAAGCCGCTCAGCCCGCGGCGCGCAAGGCGTCGAGCACGGCATCCAGGTCCAATGCCGCCACGCTGGCCGAGCGCGGCATCGATTCGAGACCGCGCAGCAGCCATGCCGCCACATCGGGTTCTCGCTCCGCCTCGGCATCGCGCCGCGACACGTAAATGGCGACGGTCAGCTTTTCCGGCTTGCGCAGATAGCGCGCCTGCGCCGTGAAACCCTGCGCCGCGAAATCGGTGATGCTGCCGCCCACGTGCAGCGTGATGTCCAGCACGGCCAGGCCGTCCACGGCCAGCGGCGCCAGCGCGGCCTTCAGCCGCTGGCGATACGCGACGATGGCGGGCAGGCATGCGATGCCGGCCTCGGGTCCCCCCATCCTGCCGCTCAAGGTCACTTCCATCGGGTCTCCTCTCTTTTGGTAAAGGCTTGCAAACGATGACCTCCGGGCGGCTCGGCTGCGGTATAAACAAGGCCCTGTCGATTGCACACAGAGGAACGACTTGTCGAACGCACGCGGAGCGCTTTCATTCTTCAACGCGACGGCGGGCGCCATCCGGCGCCATGGCCGCGCGATGCTGGCCGCCGCGCCGTGGTCGCTGGCGGTGTTCCTATTATCGCTGCCGTTCGCCATCCTGGCCGCGTCGCTGTACTGGCTCAAGGGCGGGCTGTTCCTGCTGTTCGCGCTGGTCAACCTGATTGCGTTCTCGCGCATGACGTTCGCCTGGCACCGGGTCATCGCGCGCGCGGACGATACGCGGATCGAGGCCGGCGGCAGTACGGCGCAAGCCTGGCACCTGGTGATGCTGGGCCTGCTGGCGGTGGTCGTGACGGCGCTGGCGCGCGCCACCGGCGACCTGCCCTACGTGTTGTTCGCGCTGATGAACGGCCCGGCCTCGGGCCTGTTCTTCGCGGTGCTGGTGCCCGTGGTGCTGGTGCTCTGGCTGCCGATCCTGTACGGGCTGGCGCTGCTGGCGCCCGCCCTGCCGCGCGCCGCCGTGACCGGCGCAACCGGCTTGCGCGGCGTGCGCGCCGCCATGCCCTACCCGCGCTGGCCGCTGATGCTGGCCCTGGGCATCCTGGTGAGCGCGGGCGGCCTGGCCCACAGCGCGCTGTACGAGTACCTGGGCTACGCCGTGGACGGCGGACCGTATTGGATCGTGGCCTATCTGACGCTCTTCATCGTGATGACGTTCGTCGTGGGCGCCATGGTCTCGGTGGCCTACCGGGACGGCGCACCGGCGCGTCCCGCGCCCGACAAGGGCGGCGACAGCGACAGCATCAAGGATGCAGCGACAGCCCCTTGACCGCCTTGTCCACCGCCTTCTTCGGACCGCGCAGGGCGATGCCGACCAGGTCCAGATCGTCGGCCGGCTCGGCGCGGAACACCGCGCGGTTGGCCTCGTCGTGGCCGGTGGCGAACATGGCATGGACGAACGGCGCCAGCGTCAGCTCGCGGTCGCGCGCGATCCGGTGCGCCGCCTGCAGGCCGGCCCGGTCCCCCTCGAACACCAGAATCGGCTGCACCGACATGCCGGCATAGCGATGCCCCGCCGCGTCGACATAGGGTTCCCCCAGCATCTCGGGCGCGGCGCTGGCCAGGCCGGTGGACAGGAAAGCGACCACATTCAGGCGCTGCCAGGTCGCCAGATCATTGCGCACGATGATCGCCACTTTGGTATCAAACACGTCGAAACTCCCATTCAGGACAAAACGCCCATCCTGGCCCGACGGCGCGCGCGGATCTAGAACGTTTGTGCGCTGCGCAGGTACTTCGCGGGGGTGATGCGATAGGCGCGCTTGAACCAGCGCCCCAGGTGGCTCTGGTCGGCGAACCCGACCTGCGCGGCCACGTCCGCCGGCGAGATGCCGCGCGCCAGCAGCTCGCGCGCGCGCCGCAGGCGCAGGCTCACCAGGTAGGCGTGCGGCGCCAGGCCCAGTTCGCGGCGGAACTGGCGCGCCAGGGCATAGCGGTCCATGCCCGAGTCGTGGGCGACCTGGTCCATGCTGATGTCGGCGGCCATGTGCGCCTCGATGAACGCCTGCGCCCGCCGCAGCTTCACCGGCGCGGGCCGCGGGGCCGGCATGAGCAGGCGCTCGCCGTCGGCGGCCAGCTGCGCGATGAGCCGGTCCAGCGCCTCGTCGCGCGCCAATTGCAGGCCGCCCGGCGCGAAGCTGTGCAGCGTCCCGACGATGGCGTGGATCAGCGCCGGATCGCGCGACAACGAGGTCCGGAACATCGAGAACGCCTGGCGCGCGGGCTTGCCCTCGCGCCGCGCCAGGGCGCCGTCGACCCAGGACAGCGGCAGATAGAGCATCGAATAGGTGAACCCCTGCTCGGTGCCGGCATGGCCGTCATGCACGGCGCCGGGTTCGATCAGCATGGCGTGACCCACCGTGCTGGTGACGGTGCGCCGCGCGCACTGGAACTGCTGCACGCCTTGCAGCGTGACGCCGACCAGCATCTCGTCGTGGTCATGCGGGTCGTAGGCATGCCCGCGAAAATGCGCATGCACCACCTCGATGCCCGTCGCGGGGTCGCGCCTGACCTGGATCCAGTCGTCTGATGTCATGGGGCTGGAATAGCGGCGACCGGCCGGCGGCCGCCCTCAGTTGGCATACTGGGCCAGGCCATTGCCGAAGGACCAGTTTTCCTTCTTGACCTCGACCAGGCTGATGAAGACGTCTTCGCGGCGGATCGCCAGCTCGGCGTGCAGCCCGTCGGCGATGGCCAGGTAAAGCGCCTTCTTCTGGTCCAGCGTGCGCCCCTCGTTGAGGGTGATCTGGAGATAGACCAGCCCGTCGGTGCGCGCGATGTCCAGGTACGAAGGATCGTAGACGAAATGGCCGCCGTCATGTTCGTTGAGGATCTGGAAATTGTCCTTGTCGGGCACGCCGATGGTGGTCCGCATGGCGCGGTAGACCACCTCGCCGATCTTCCTGGCGAACAGGGGGTCGGCGTGCTTGCGGATATCGATGCGGACCAAAGGCATGGCGTCATTCCTTGCGTGGCGTGGGACGGGGACGGCAGCCGCGTCGGGTCCGGCAATGGCCGGGCGCGGCTTGCGCGCCAATTAGATTACATCAATAATCTATTTTGCAGCACCCCCGTCCCTTTGCCCGCAGGAGATTGCCCATGGCGCCCGCCTCATCCCCCGACCGACTGTATCTGGACGACCTCGCGGTTGGCGACACCTACACCAGCGCCACGCATCGGCTCGACCTCGACCAGGTGCGCCGCTTCGCCACCGAGTTCGACCCCCAGCCCTTCCACCTGGACGAGACCGCGGCGCGCGACTCGCTGTTCCAGGGACTGGCCGCGAGCGGCTGGCACACCGCCGCCATCACGATGCGCCTGCTGGTCGACAGCATGCCGCTGGCCGACGGCGTCATCGGCGCGGGCGCCGAACTGGCCTGGGCGCGCCCGACGCGGCCGGGCGACACGCTGCAGGTGAAAAGCACGATCCTCGGCATCACCCCTTCGCGCAGCAAGCCGGACCGCGGCATCGTCGTGGTCGAGAGCATCACCTACAACCAGCACGGCGAGGAAGTGCAGAAGCTGACCAGCAAGGTGGTCAGCTTCCGCCGCCGCTGAGCGCCATGGGACGCGTATCGCGGGAACAGGCGGACGAAAACCGGGCGCGCATCCTGGCCAGCGCCGCGCGGCTGTTCCGCGCGCAGGGCATTGACGGCGTGTCGGTCGCCGACATCATGCGCGACTGCGGCATGACCGTCGGCGGCTTCTACCGGCATTTCACGTCCAAGGAAGACCTGGCGGCGCAGGCCGTCTCGGCCGTCTTCGCGCAGGCGTCGGCCGCTTGGGACAAGGCCTTCGAGGCCGCCGGCAAGCGCAACGAGAACCCCGTGGCCGCGCTGGTGCCGCGCTATCTCGGCAACCGGCGCGCGGCGCATCGCTGCCCCTTGCTGGCCTTCGCGCCGCATGCGGACGGGGACGAGGCGGCCGCCGCCGTGGCGCAGGCCTACGCCGCGGGCGCGGGCAGGCTGTATGAACAGTTCATCGGCCAGGCGCCCGCCGCGCAGGGCGACGACACCGACGCCATGGTGCTGTTCGCGGCGATGATCGGCTACCGCGTGCTCGAACAGGGCGCCGGCCGCACGGACTGGGTGCGGGCCCTGGAGGCCGCGATCAACCAGAAAAGCGCCGCGCTCGATGCGGCGTCGACCGACGCGTAACCGGCGCTATGCCAGCGCAATCCCCGTCGCCTGGCGCAATGCGGCGAGCAACCGCGCCTGGAAGGCCTCATCGCGCACCGCCGGATGGGGGTCGAGGCGCGCCTGGTGATGCCAGTATCCGCCGCTCTGGCCGATGGCGGAATCGTCGCCCGTCGCCAGCCAGGCCTGCGTGACGTGTCCCAGGCTGAGATCGCCCGGCGCATCCGGCCCGCCCATCTTGGTGGGCACCCAGCCGGGGTCCACCGCGTGGCTGGCCACGTCCGGCCACAACCGCGCCACCGCCGCCGCCAGCGCCGTCACGAACAGCTTGCTGTCCGAATACGAGCCGCTCTCGCGGCTGCCGTCCCACGCCATGCCCGTCAGGTCGGGCCGGCCGTCGTCATGCATTTCGCTGCTCAGGTAGACCAGGCGCCGCGGGCGCTGCATCAACGCGGTCAGCACATACGGCGCGATGACATTGACCGGCAGGATGGCGGGGCCGGTGAAGACCCCGGCATTGTGGATGACCGCGTCCATCCGGCCCAGGGCGTTGAGCTGGTCCGCCAGGTCCCGCGTCTGCGCCAGGTCGGCCAGATCGCCCACCACCGCCAACGCCCCTTGCGACAGCAATTCCCGCGCGGCGCCCAGGCGCTCGCGATTGCGGCCATGCACGACCACCATGTGGCCGTCGGCCAACAGTGCGCGCGCGGCCGCCAGGCCCAGGCCGTCGACTGAACCGGTAATGAAGATGCGTGCCATGAATCCACTCCTAGAAGACCGGGCGCGGGCGGCGCGCGTCGCGCGCGACCGCCGCCGATAACGCGCCATGCAGAGGCGTTGGCAGTGTATCGGCATCGCAAGCGCCGCGTCGCCTTGACCCGCCAGCGCGTCCGGGAATTCCGGCGCCGGCCGGCGTGGCAGCGGCCCCACGCGCAGTATAGTGAGCCACGCGGCGCAGGCGCGCCCGACTTCCCCGATCACGAACTTCGCAGCAGGAGCCCCCCCATGTCCACCGAATCCCAGGCCCCCGTCATCCTGATCACCGGCGGCAGCCGCGGCGTCGGCGCCGCGACCGCGCGGCTGGCGGCGGCACAGGGCTATGACGTGGCGATCAGCTACGTCTCGAACGAGGCGGCGGCCCAGGCCGTGGCGGCCGATGTGCGGGCCCAGGGGCGCCGCGCCCTGGCCGTATGCGCCGACAGCGCGGATCCCAACCAGGTGGTCCGGCTGTTCGCTGCCATCGACGGCGAATTCGGCCGCCTCGACGTGCTGGTCAACAACGCCGCGATCATTGCGCGGCAATCGCGCGTGGAGGACCTGACGTTCGAGCGCATGCAGCGGATCTTCGCGGTCAACGCCATCGGCCCCATGCTCTGCGCCCAGCAGGCGGCCCGGCGCATGTCCCGACTCCACAACGGCCGGGGCGGCGCCATCATCAGCGTGTCATCGGGCGCGGCGCGGCTCGGCAGTCCCAATGAATACGTGGACTACGCCGCCTCCAAGGGCGCGCTGGAGAGCTTCACGATCGGCTTTTCCAAGGAAGTGGCGCGCGAGGGCATCCGCGTGAACGGCGTGCGCCCGGGCCACATCTACACCGAGATGCACGCCAGCGGCGGCGAACCGGGACGGGTGGACCGCATCAAGGACACCGTGCCCATGGGCCGCGGCGGCCAGCCCGAGGAAGTGGCGCGCGCCATCCTGTGGCTGGCGGGCGCCGAGGCCTCGTACGTCACCGGGACGTTCGTCGACGTCACCGGCGGCAAGTAGGTCGCTGGCGGGGATCCCGCGCGGCGGGCGGGACGCTAGCGCAACGCGGCGACGTCCACCACCGCCGCCCCGCAGGCCTGCACCAGCTCGGGATCGTGGCTGGCGAACAGCACCACCCGGTCCCTGCCCCAGGCCTTGAACAACTCGGCCAACGCACGCCGCGCCGGCGTGTCGAGCCCATTGCTGGGACCGTCGGCGATGACCACCGCCGGGTCGCCCAGGGCCGCCGCGGTCAGGTAGACCTTGCGGCGCGTGCCGGTGGACATCTGCTCGAAGCGCTTGTCCAGGTGCGGCTCCAGCCCCAACCGGGCGGCCAGGTCGAGGATCGCGTCGTCGACCACCACCCGCTTTTCCGCCGCGACCTGCTCGAGCAGCCCGCGCCCGGTCTGCTCCGGCAGCGCCAGGCAGTTGTCGGGCACATAGGCCAGCCGGCCCTTGGCCTGCTGCGGCGACCGGGCCAGCGAATGGCCGTCGATCCAGACCTCGCCGCCATCCGGCGCGAGCACGCCCGCGATGATGCCGAGCAGGCTGGATTTGCCGGTGCTTTCCTCTTCGCACAGCGCCACGCAGCCGGGCGCGAACGTGTGCGTCAGGCCCTCGAAGACGGAGTGGTCGCCGTAGCGTTTGGTGAGATGGTCGATGCGTAGCATGGCGCCAGTGTACGCAGGAACGCCGGGCGCGGCCAGGACCCTGGTCAACGCGCGTCGACCGGCGGCGGCGGTTCCTCCAGGTACTGCTGCGCCACGCCCTCCTGCTGCATCTGGCGCCACTGCGCCACCGACGGCGTGGCCATCTGGAACGCGCGGCTCACCTCGCAATACCAGCCCGGATTGTGCAGCCGGCCGATCAGCTGCATCGGCAAGGGGTCGATGAACATGCGCTCGGCATCGGTCACCGCCGCATCGATCAGGTGCATGCCGACAATGTCGCCGATGACCAGCGTGCGGCGCGCATCGATGTCGACCAGCTGGCGTACGCGGCACTCCATCGAGGCGGGACTGTCCTGGATCCGAGGCACTTCCACGTTGCGGCCGGGCGCCAGCAGCAGCCCGGCCTCCATCGCCTCGTCGATGCTGGCATCGAAGTCGATGGCGGTCACGTTCATGCGCCGCGCCTGCGCCGCCGACACCAGGTTGACCACGAATTCGCCGCGCGCGGCGATATTGCGCGCGGTGTCCTTGAGGCGGCCGTCGCGCGAGCCGACGCAGAAGCACAGGATCGGCGGATCGCCGGACATCACATTGAAAAAGGAAAACGGCGCGACATTGAGCGCGCCGCGCGCATCGCGCGAACTGACCCAGGCGATGGGCCGGGGCAGCACGGTGGAATGCATGAGTTTGCTGCGCTGCTCGCCGCTGAGCGCTTGCATGTCGAAGTACATGGGTAGGCGGATCCAGAAGGTTTATTCGTTGCCCGCGCGCGCCGGATCCTGCTCCGGCTTGTCGATGCCGGCCCGGCGGGCATTGGACTGGTGCAGCTCGACCAGATTGCCGGCCGGATCGTGCAGGAACAGTTGCTTGAGGCTGGGCGAGGCGACGTTGTCGAGCGTGAAGTAGGCAATGCCGCGGGCGATCAGTTCCTGTTCGGCGGCCAGTACATCTTCGACCGCCAGCGCGATGTGGTTCGACACCGGGTCCTGGCCCGGCCCCTTGGCGTAGCGCGACGGACCTTCACTGCCGAGGATGTGCAATTGCGTGCCGTTGGGCAGGTTGATCCACGACCCGTAGATGCCGGGGATCTTCCAGCGCGCCGGATCCTGCGGCAGGCTCAGGACATCGCGATAGAAATCGAGCATGGCGTCGGCCTGGGCATGATTCACGCCGAATCCGACGTGGTGAAGTTCGAGCACTTTGACGGGCATGGCAGTCTCCTCTTGAAGATCAACGCGGCCTGCCGGGCAAGGCCCCGGGGTCGCGGAAATGGCGTGAACGCCGATGCGGCGAATATAGTACGTTAGACGTACTATATGCAAATCGTATTATTTGAGAAACGTATAATCCATGCCATCCACGCCGCCCTCGAACACGACCGCCCGCCGATTGCCCATGCCCGCCCGCAAGCCCGCCGCCCCGACCGCCAAGCCCCAACCCGCCCGAAAACCCGCCGGCGCCGCGCCCCGCGCCTCGGCCAAGGCTGGCGTCCCGCCCCCTCCGCAGGCCGCGCCCGACAGCGCGACGACACGCCAGGCCCAGGCCATGCGCGACGGCGCGGCCGCCGCCGCCCGCCCCCACCTGGCCTTGATGGCGCAGACCGCCGCGCGTGGCACCGACACCGGCGCCGCCGGCCTGGGCCTGTTGATGCTGTGGCTGGCCGACGACGTGGAGCACCGCGCCAACGCAGCGCTGGCGCCGTTCGGCGTATCGGAAAGCAAGCTGGACGTGCTGATGATCTTCGGCCTGGCCGAGCGCGGCCTGATCGACGGCCGCGCGGTGACGCCGTCATACATCGCCGACTACTTCGGCGTCACGCGTTCGACGGTCACGGGCCTGTTGGACTGGCTGGAGAAACGCGAGCTGCTGACGCGGGCGCTCAACCACGACGACCGGCGCAGCATCTCGCTGACCCTGACCGACGCCGGCCGCGACCTGCTGGCCCGCGCGCTACCGGCGTTCTGGACGATGTGCGCGTCGCTGGTGGATTGCCTGGATGAAGCGGACCGGACGGCCTTGCAGGGCATCCTGGCGAAGGTCTGGAAGCATCTGAAGCGATAAGCCGCGTGACGGCGGGCCGTCACTTCCTCGGATATGACTTTTTTCCGCTATCGGTATAGCAGAAGGTGCCGCCTCGCGGCCCCGTGCAGTATTGGCCGTCGCGGCAGTGGCACGTACCGGCCGAACCGGTCGCGGGTGGCGGCGACACCAGGGATTGGGCGCCGCCGTCCGGCGCCGTGCAGACACGTTTCGATGCGCTGATCGAACCATCACGGCAGAGAAACCGCTCCCCGACGCAACGTTCCACGCCGCCTTTCTTGCCGGAACAGGGGTAGTTCGCCGCATGGACCGTCGTCGCAAACAATACGGCCAGCGCCAGGAACACGGCGCGCATCGTCAATTTCCTGCCGGTCGGTCGCCGACCCAGGCCGAAAAGCGCAGCAGATAGCCATCGGGGTCCTGCACCAGGAACTGGCGTACCCCCACTTCGATGGCATCGCTGCGATACCAGCGCGCTTCGGGTTCGCGGTACAACGGCCAGCGGGCGGCCGCCAACCGCTCCAGCAAAGGATCGATGCAAGCCACCTTGATCTCGAAATTGATGCCGCGTCCTCGCGGCGCCTCCAGCGCGCCCGTGATCCAGTTGTCATCGCCACGCACTTCCTCCAGCATGAACTGGGCGCCGTCCAGGTCCAGGTATGCAAAGCCCTCCGCCTCGCGTCGATAGGCAATCTGGAAACCGCACAGGTCCATCCAGAAAGCCAGGCTTCGCGACAGGTCAGCCACCAACAACTCCGGAACCATTCGGGCTCGGCGCAATTCGGTCATGCGTGTCTCCGCTTTTTTTGAGTGTTCGACATGATGACAGAATCGACGGCGGCCGCATTCCATCCCAGTAATGTCATCCCCCTCCCGCCCACACCAACGCCGCCAGCACCCCCACCGTCCCCAGCAGATACAGCCACGCCCGCCGCACGGCGAACACCCACATCACCGCCACCCCATAGAACAGGAAGGCGCACAAGGTGCCCGCCACGACGGCCACCGGCCGGCCGACCCCACCCGCCGATGACAGCCATTGCGCCATGGCGGTCGCGGCCAGGGTGGCCAGCGCATAGCCGCCCACCACGGCCACCGCGACACGCGCCAGGACGCGCCAGCGATAACCGGGCGGCGCGGGTGGCGTGCGGCCCGCCAGCGGCGGCGACCAGCGTGCTCGCCCCGCCTTGCCGGCCAGCCACAGGAACAGCAAGCCGGCGAGCAGCACGACGCCCTCCACCGAGGCGGCGATCACGTCGCCCGCCCTGACATAGGTATGAATCGACTGCCCGGTGGTCAAGCCATTGACGAGCGGCAGCGACAGGCACAACAGCGCCGCCATGCCGAACTGCTCGCGCCACGCGCGCGACGGCGGCCGGAGCAACGCGTGCAGCAAGGTCGCCAGCCAGGCCAGGAAGAACACCCGGATCTCCCACTGCCCGCGCGCGGGCCAATCCGCCGGGATCAGGCGGTTGCCGTGGAAATAGGCGATACAGGCCACCGCGCCGCCCGCGATGGCCGCGACATTGAGCGACTCGACCACGCGCTGGAAGACCGGCGTGGCCGCGCCGAACGCGCCATCGTGCCGGGCGCGCCGCTTCACGGCATACAACACCGCCCCGGTGGCGATCATCACCGTGCCCGCCAGGCCGAACAGGAAGTACATCCAGCGCAGGGGCCAGCCGCCATAGGTTGCCAGGTGCAGCCGCTCCATCACGCCATGCGCCACGTCGGCGCCGGGCGGCGCGTCGGCCCGGCGCAGTTCGGTCATCTCGCCGCTGGCCGCGCGGAACGCGGCGCGGCCGGCCTGTGCGGTGAAACGTCGCACGGACGCCTCCTCGTCGACGCGGCCGAACACGCGGATCGTCTCCGTCGCCTGCCCGGGCCGTTCGACCATCA